>JBBQTR010000009.1:0-30184 GCA_038213095.1 Lysobacterales bacterium
ACCCAAACTGATCGTCCTGGCAATCGCTGCGACATTTGCGCTGTCCGCCTGCTACACCGCCCGCCCCGTTGTCGTGCAGACGCCCGCCAATCAAGTGATCGTCCCTGTGCCGGTCGAAATGCCGGCACCCGTGGCCGAGCCGATGCCGGCGCCAATGCCCGCACCAATGCCGATGCCGATGTCGCTCCATGACAGCGTCCACCAGGCACTGGTGGATGGAATGGGCGCGGCGGCCACCGACATTGAAGTCCGCGTCGACGGCAGCCGTGTATACCTCGGCGGTCACGTTGCCACCAAGGCCGACCATGAGCGGGCCGATGAAATAGCGGAAAAAGTTACGGGAGTGACGAAAGTGGATCACAGCGGTTTGAAGATCCGCTGAGGCTCCTCGATTGAACAAGGAAGCCCGCCAAATGGCGGGCTTTTTTTTCAGACGCGGGTTCTCCGTTGCGAGCAGGATTCGTCCCGTCACCAAGATACGTCCAGATCCCATGCGCTATCACGCACACTGCGCCAACTCCAATCGTCCGAAGATCCCTTCAAGGTCACGATTCCTCCATCACCTCCGGCACAAACGCTTCGATCGCCTCCGCCAACATCCCTCCCGTCAACGGCTTGCGCAGGAAGCCCTCGAAACCCGCAGCGCGTGCGAGTGATTCTGCTTCTGCGTCGGCACGAGCTGTGACCGCAAGCAATGGCGCGCCGAATCCTTGTGCGCGCAACTGCCGGGCAAGTGCTAGACCATCGAGGCCGGGAAGATCCAGATCGAGCAGTGCGATGTCGAAACGCCGGCCAACGGATTCTGCAAGCGCCGCCAGTCCGTGTGCAACGTGGACGACGCGATGGCCCTGCGCCTGCAGCAGGCCGACCATGACCTCGGCGACGGTGGGGTCGTCCTCAACCAGCAGGACGTCGAGTCCGCGCCGCGATATCCCTGCCGATTCGAACACGTTCGCAGCCATCGCCGTTTCAGCACGCGGCAATGGAAGCTCCACCACGAACCGCGTTCCCTGGCCGGGCGTGCTGTCGACCGTGATGCGTCCTGCCATCGCGGCAGCAAGCTCCTGGCTGATCGCAAGGCCCAGGCCACTGCCGCCGTAGCGTGCGGAGGTGCGGGAATCGGCTTGCTCGAAACGCCGGAACAACCGGGATTTCTGCTCGTCGTTCAAACCCGGACCGGTGTCCCTGACTTCAAAAAGGATGTCGTCACCATGCCCCATGCTGACGTGGAGCCCGACACTGCCTTGCTCGGTGAATTTGATGGCATTACCTAGCAGGTTCAGCAGGATCTGCTTGATCCGCATCGGATCGCCCAGCACAACCGTGGGCACGTCGCTCGCAATGGCATCATCGAACTGCAGGAGACGCTGCTCGGACAGCGGCTTCATCAACTCGATGACTTCGTCAAGCATCCCACGCAAAGCGAAAGGTTGGGCATCGAGTTGCAGTTTTCCGGCTTCTATCCGCGCCAGGTCGAGTGCATCGTTGACCAGCCGCAGCAGATGGTTCCCGGCGCGACGGATCGACTCCGTGTAGCCACGCTGGCGAGCATCCAGCGACGTGCCTAGAAGCAGCTCGCTCATGCCGAGCACGCCGGTCATCGGCGTGCGGACTTCGTGGCCCAATGTTGCCAGGAAGCGGGTTTTCGCCAGCGAAGCCTGCTCGGCCAGCGTGCGTTTGTGCTCGGCAAGATGCCACGCATGACGCCGACGCAAGCGCGCGCGATAGGCCGCGGCCATGGCCCACAGGATCAACGCCGCGAGCATCGCGAAAGCTGTCGTCGCCCATAGTGTCCGCCACCACGGCGGTGCGATCCGAAAACTCACCACACGCACGTCGGACCAGACGTTGTCCGCCGTTTTGGCCTGCACCTGCAACCGATAGTGACCGGGTGGAAGTTGCGGGAACACGCGATCCCCGCTGGCGCCGGTTTCGATCCAGTCCGCGTCGTAATGATCTAGGTGGAACCGATAACGATGCGACTTTGCATTGTCGAACGACAACAGTCGCGCGACGATGCGCATGTCGCGATCGTCATGTTCCATCGTGATGGCGCCTGTGCGTGCGAGTTCGACCCGCGCATCCCCGCGACGCACGCTGATCGACTCGATCACCAGTGGCGGCGCGGCAGCGGCCGGATGCACCACCGCAGGATCGAACAGCACCAGTCCGTCCGGAGTCCCCGCCGCGATGCGTCCATCCTGCGGACGCGCCACTGGCATGTCGCCGAATTCCTGGCTTGGAAGTCCATCGAGCACGCCATAGATTCGACTGGTGCGCGACACGGGATCGAACCGGATAAGGCCACGAACGCTGGTCAACCAGACCCTGCCGGCTGTATCGATCGTCAGGCCGTTGGGCGCAAGTGCCGGCAGCCCGTGGTGCTGGTCAAAGTGCTGCAGTGGCGTCAGCGCATCCCCATGCCATTGCAGGGAGTCCAATGAACCAAAACGCGCCAGCCACACCGCCTGCCTGTCGTCCATGCCGAACGCGTAGACCATGTCATGCGGCGCACCAGGAATCGGTTCGAGACGATGGTTGCCGGCGTTCCACATCAGCATTCCCTGCGACCCGGCGATCCAGATGCTGCCATCCGGGCCCGTGCCGACCTGTCTCAGGTCAGACCCGGACTGCAGGCCTTTGCGGCCATCGGGCAGGATCGACTCAACCACGTGACCGTCACCGTCGCGCAACTGGATGCCGGATTTTTCCGAGGCGATCCACAACATGCCGTCGGATGTTTCCGATAACCATGCACGCTCGCTCGGCAAGGCCGCGTCCACCGCTTGCTGCGCACTCCAGCGCTGCACTTGCCCGGTTGCCGAATCGAACCGTGCAAGACCCTGGTAGTAGCTGATCCAGACGCGGTTATTCCGGTCTTCGTGCACGCTCATCGGCATGTAACCCGCCCCGGCATCGAGCAATGCATGCTGGATGTCGCCGGTTTCAGGATTCAGCCGATCCAGCGTCCCGCCGCTACCCACGAGCCACATGTCGCCGCTTTGCGAAGGTGAAATTCCGTGCACATACGCGTTGGCAGGCGACGCCGGGGTATCGAGCTGCCGCGACAACACCGAGAAACGTCTCCAGTTGGCGCGCAGGTACCACAGGCCGCTGTCGCTGCTGGCAAACCACAAACCGCCTTCGCGATCTTCATACGCACGCGACCATGACGGCTTGACCGCGCCATGGACGGAATTGCTGTACAGCGCGACGTTGTGCACCATGCCATTTGCAGGCTGGCCATTGTTGAGCATGCCTTCGCTGTCGCGACCGAGTCCGTCGAGCGTGTCCAGCCAGTCGATGCCGTCGCGGTCGCGCAACAGCAGGTGGAATACTGTTTTGTTGCTGTCATCCGGCCACGGGTGCAAGGACACGCTTCCATCAGGAGCACGCGCACTCACACCGCGCGGCGTGCCGATCCACACCGTGCCATCGGGCGTAATGGTCAGGCCGTTGACAGCCGGCGAATTCTCGGCGGCCGCAGGCAGCCGCTCGAAATTGCGCCCTGTCCAATGCGCCACGCCTTGCTTGGTGCCCACCCACAACGTACCGTCTGGCGACACTGCGAGCTGTCCCACATTGGCGTCAGGCAGGCTGTGCACGTCACCTGCGCGCGGCATGAATCGCGTGATCGCTCCATTGGCTGACAATCGATGCAAGCCGCCATCGGACGTGCCAAACCACAGCGCACCGTCCGGCGTGGACGCGATCGACCAGACATCGTTACTGCCAATGTCCGGATTCGATTGCCGGTCGTAGTAGCGGAAGGTGTCGCGATCGACGTCCAGCATCGCAAGACCGGCATTGCCGGTGCCAATCCAGACTCGATTGCGCGCGTCGACATGCACTGCCCAGACATTGTTGTCGCGAAGCCCTTGGCCGACACGCCAGACACGCAACGCAATTCCGTCATAACGCGCAAGCCCATCGCTGGTCGCGATCCAGAGGTAGCCAAGTGCATCTTCCGCAATGTCATTGATGCGGTTGGACGGTAGGCCATCGGCAACGGTCAGCTGTTGCGGCTGCGGCGTTTCCGGCAGGCCCGCAAAAGCCGGAGGCATCGAGCAGATACACAACATCAGCCATAAGAAAGCTGCGCGCAGCAATCCGCCCCGCCCTTCAACCAACCGTGGAGCACTCAACAGTGCTGTCGACGGTACCTTCATTGGACCTCTCCCTGGCGTGCCCCATATCGCCGCGGCATGGTCGCAACGCCACGCCTCGCGTGCAAGGGAGGTTCAGCCGAGCTGGAACGATCCAGCCTAGAATCCCTTGCATGGCCAAGCCGGCTTCGGAGAAATGAATGACACGACGTTATCTGATCCTCTCGTGCGTACTGGCGCTGAACGGATTGGCCATGTCGGGCATGGCCGAAGCCAAAACTGCTGCATATCACTTGGATCCGGTGCATACGCGGGTGTTGTTCGCGGTGAGCCACGCGGGGTTTTCGCATGCGCTGGGGACGGTATCCGGCAGCACCGGTACTCTGGTGTTCGATCCAGCGGACTGGTCGAGCGCGAAGCTGTCGGTGTCGGTACCGCTGACACGTATTGACCTCGGCGATGCCGACTGGAATCGTGCCGCCAGCGCCCATGGCCTGCTCGATGTCGCCGGTCATCCCGTGGCGATCTTCGTATCCAATCGCATTGAGCCCAAGGATCCACAACACGCCAACGTCTGTGGCACGCTCACATTGCATGGCTTGGAGCGCGACACCTGCCTGGCCGTCACGTTCAATCAGCTCAAGCACCATCCAATGCCACCGTTCCGCCGCACGGCCGGTTTTTCGGCCACGACCACCATCAGCCGCAAAGCATTCGGCATCGACGCATGGCCGAGCGTCATCGGCGACGACGTCGAGTTGCGCATCGAAGCCGAAGCCGTGCGCGGCGGCAATGACGACATCGAACCTGTGCCTGCTGCAGATGCTGCGCTACCAGCATCACGACATTGACCCGATGACACGCATGCTGGCCACGTTGAAAAATCCGATCGACCGTTGGGGCCCGGTGAGCCAGTCGCTGCATTGGCTGATCGTGGTGTTGATTCTGGTGATGGCCTATCTGGGCCTGACCATGACCGACCTGCCGAACAACCCGCACAAGCTCAAGATCTACGCACTGCACAAGTCGATCGGCATCACCATCCTGTTACTAGTGTCGCTTCGTCTGTTGTGGCGGATATACGCCGGCGCACCGCAGACACTGGCCACCATACCGGTATGGCAGGAACGCATTGCCGCGATCACACACTGGGCGCTGTATGGACTCCTGTTCGCGTTGCCCATCAGCGGCTGGATCGTCAATTCTGCCGCGGGGTTTCCGCTGCAATGGTTCGGACTGGTCAACCTGCCGTCCATTGCGCGCAAGGATGAGCTGTTACACACCTTCGCGGTGTCGGCACATCAATTCCTGTTCTGGACGTTAATCGCACTGGCGCTGGCACATGCCGCCGCGGCGTTCTATCACCACCTGTTCCAGCAGGACGCTACGCTTATTCGCATGCTGCCGCGTCGCTGGTCGCGCGGCGGGGACATCACCGAGGGTCGTTCCGATGCCTAGATTTCCATTTGCCGCGCTTTTGTTGATGGCGGCGCCGGTCTTTGCCGCCAACTACGTGCAGGCACCGGGCTCATCGCTGGTATTCGCAGGCACGTACCAGGGCGCGGTATTCACCGGGCACTTTCCAGGCTTTTCGACGAGCCTGTCATTCGATCCCCAGCACTTGTCGACGGCCAGTCTCGACGTCCGCATTCCATTGGCCACCGCAACCACTGCCAACGCCGATTACGATACCCAGATGCGCGGCGATGCCTTTTTCAATGCATCGAAGTTCCCGCAGGCTCGATATGTCGCCACGCGATTCCGCAGCCTGGGTGGCAACCGTTTCGTCGCCGATGGGACGCTGTCGCTGCACGGAATGACCAGGCCGGTGGCACTGACATTCACCTGGGCCCCCGGCGTGCAGCCGGTGTTGACGGGCAAGGCAACCGTGAAGCGGCTGGACTTCGGCGTGGGCGGTGGCGATTGGTCGGATACGGGTTTGATTCCTGACGACATCGCGATCAGCACGAAGGTCATCCTGATGGTGGGCAAATAAATCAACTCCCTCCCGCCGCACGGAACCGATAGCTGGTCCACTCACTCCATCAGCGATGGACTGCTGTGCTATTGCCGCGCGGGATTCGAACCCGAACTTGCCGCCGAGTTGACCGAGCGTGCGGCGATTGCGGGTTTCAGCGGGCATGCGCGAACCGAGCGCGGAAGTGGATACGTCGTGTATGCCGGCGTCGATGGCATGGCGTTATCGCGCGCGCTGCCTTGGCGTTCACTGATGTTCGCGCGACAGAAACTGACGTTGCTGGCCGAACTGCGCGCACTGGATTCGCATGACCGGATCACGCCAATCCTGGCGGCATTGAAGGGCGCGCATCATCCAATCTTCGGCACCCTGCTCGTCGAGCATCCCAATTCGGACGACGGCAAACCGTTGGCCGGACTGGCGCGCAGTTTCGCCAATGCATTGCGTCCTGCATTGCGCAAGGACGGCCTGCTGGCCACTCACGATGATCCATACAGACCACGACTGCATGTCTTCTTCGTCGAGGGCAATCACGCATTCGTGGCCTGCAGTGATCCGGACGACAGCGCCCGGTGGCCACTGGGTATCCCACGCCTTCGTATGCACGCCGATGCGCCATCACGCTCGGCGTTGAAGCTGGAAGAAGCCTTGCTGGTGCTGCTGGATGATGACGAACGGCAGCGCCTGCTGCGGGCTGAGATGCATGCGGCTGACCTCGGCGCCGCTCCCGGCGGCTGGACATGGGTGCTGGCGCGGCAGGGCCTGCGCGTGACGGCGATCGACAATGGCCCGTTGCGTCCACAACTGCTGGAAAACGGTCGTGTCGAGCATCTGCGCGCCGATGGGTTTCTCTGGCAACCTCCGCATGCTTTGGACTGGATGGTGTGCGACATGGTCGAGCAACCCGTTCGCGTCGCAGAACGCATGGCGACGTGGTTGCACGAAGGCTGGTGCCGGCAGACGATCTTCAATCTCAAGCTGCCGATGAAAAAACGCTGGCAGGAAACCGCGCGTTGCCTGCAAGTGCTGACCGATCAGGTGCAGGCGCCGCTGATGGTGCGTGCACGACAGCTCTATCACGACCGCGAAGAAATCACCGTCTTCGCGACCACGCTGGCGCGAGGGAAGCGCTGACCAGGTTGCAACCAACCCCGGCAACTCGATTCCGAGCAAGCCTCAGCGCATCAAATGCCCGCCGCGCGACGCCACAGCCTTTGCGTGATTGGCGGCCATCGCCCGGCCAGCCCGAGCAGTGGTCCGCGCAACAGCGTCGGCAGTAGCGCATCACTGCCGAAGCCGCGGTTGATGGCGCCAAAGGCGTGCGCCGCCAGCGCGTTATCGCTTTTGCGGATGCGCGCCCAGCGCGCGAGTCGCGAGGGCGATGTCCAGTCGGCGTTAGCTGTGCGTGAGGCAAGGATGCTTTGGCGCAAAGCCTCGACATCACGCAACCCAAGATTGACGCCCTGGCCGGCCAGCGGATGCACGACATGCGCCGCGTCGCCAATCGCCAGCACGCGGCCTTGCACCGACTCACGCACCAGTTGCCGACGTAAGGGAAATGCCGCGCGCACTGAGCGCAACATCATCGTGCCCAGCCGTGCATCGAAGGCACGCGTCAACGCAGTGTTGAAGGCAGCTTCATCGAGGGCCAGCATGCGGGCCGCGTCCTCGTCGGGCAACGTCCATACGATCGAACCCCGGCATCCACGCGGACTGCCTTCCATGTCAGGGCATGGCAGTAGGGCCAGTGGACCTCCGGGCAGGAACCGCTGCCACGCGGTGTCCTGATGCGGCTGTTCGGTCGCAACATACGCAACGATGCCGCGCTGCGCATAGTCATGACGATCGACCGCCATTCCCGCCAATTGGCGCACGCTGGACTCAGCGCCATCGGCGGCGATGACGATGCTCGCATCGAGTCGTGATCCGTCGTCCAGGTGCAGGCGTACGCCTGCGTCGCCCTGCTCTAGCGCCTCGACGCGTGCCGGGCATCGCAGTTGCACGCCGGCCGCAGGCAATGCACTCCAGAGGCGATCGACCAGCAAACCGTGCTCGACGATCCAGCCCAGCTCACGTCGCGCGAATGCATCGGCATTGAACGTCAACTCGTGGCTACTCGCGTTTCCGAAGCCGCCGGAATCCCAAACCCGCATACTCCGATAGGGCTGCGCGCGGGCGCGGATGACCTCACTCCAGACGCCGCACGAGTCAAGCAACGCAGCGCTGTCGGGCGCGAAGGCATACACGCGAAGGTCCGGGCGATCGGCATCCCAGCGGGCAGGTTCCACCGCTTCAATCAGTGCGACCTCCAGGCCGCACCGGGCCAGTACCAATGCGGCCGAGGTACCGACCACACCACCGCCAACGACAACAACGTCCAACCGTGAGCGACGGTTCATGACGGTGCCCGGCATAGCAATGGGACCTCACCGCGATAGCCCATCGCGCCACCAACGAGCGCCGACTGCATCGATGGCAGGCGATCGCTCGCCAGCAATCCCAGCGTGCGCAGCGGGCGCAGCAGCGGTGATGGGTTGGCCGTCAGTCGCGCGAGGCCATCGGAAAACGCAAGCGTGCGTTCGCGATCTTCCTTCCGGCGCACGACGTACGCAGCCAGCATGGCATCGCTTCCCACGTCTTCTTTTGCGTCTTCAATCATTTCAGCCAAGGTCAGCGCATCGCGCAATCCCAGGTTGAATCCCTGTGCTCCGATGGGATGCAGTGTCTGTGCCGCGTTGCCCACCAGCACGGCGCGGGAGGCAATCAAACGGTCTGCACGCACGCAGGTCGCCGGATACCGACTGCGCGCCCCGACGGACAGCAGGCGCCCAACGCGCCAGCCGAATGCACGCTGCAATCGCGCCAGGTATTCGGCATCGCCAAGCAGCGACACGGCGTCGGCTTCTGCATTTCCCACTCCGTGCACCGCACCAAAATGACGATCGGCGCGTGGCAACATCGCGGTCGGGCCGTCGTCGCCAAAGCGCTCATAGGCCGTGCCATCAGGAGCGCGCTCACTGCGCACGCGCGCGACGAACAGGGTCTGGGCATAGTCATGGGACTGCGTGGTGATCTGCAACGCATCGCGCACACGGCTGTGCGTTCCGTCCGCCGCCACTAACAGCCGCGTGGAAAGCTGGCAGTCACCGCTGTCATCAGTGACACGGATGACGCAACCCTGCTGCGGGTCGTGATCGATACCGACAAACCGCGCGGGTCTATAGCGCGTCACCCGGGTGAGTTCGGCCAGGCGTGTTTCGAGCGCATGGCCGAAATCACGCGCAACCACGACTTGACCGAACGACTCGCGCCCGTAGTCTGATGCGTCCAGCTGGACGCGGCCAAAGTCGCCGGTACGGCTGACATGGATGCGACGGATGTGTGCGCCGGCCACCCGTAATTTCTGCATCACGCCCAATGCGGTCAGCGCGTTGACCGTCGCGTCGGCAAAGCTGAGATTGCGTTCGTCGAACACCGCAGGCAACGCGCCGGCCGGCGTGGCTTCGACCAATCCGACATCAACGCCGATCCGATCCAGTGCGATCGCCAGGCTCGCGCCAACCAGACCGCCACCGACGATGATGACGTCGTGGTGCGCGGAGTTCATGCTGCTACCGGAGTCATGGGAGGGAACTCATGCGAAGGAGGCTTGCTGGTGTGCGTTATGCTAACGGTTCCTGCTGAACGACCTGCGCTGACTGCCATGAATCGCCCCGCCCCCACTGCTGCACCCACTCCCAGCGCTGCGCCCGGCCCGCTGGTCCTGGCTGGCCTGGTGCTTGTCGCTGCGTTGACGCGCTTGCTGCCGCATCCGCCGAATTTTTCTCCGGTCGAGGCGATCGCGCTGTTCGGCGGCGCCTATTTCGCGGCCAGGCGCTGGGCCCTCATCGTGCCGCTGGTGGCCATGATGATTTCCGACTTCGCGTTGGGATTGATGAACGGTGGAACGTACCTGGATTATTTCGTCAGTGCCCATTTCCTGGCCGTCTACGCCTGCATCGTGCTCTGTACCGTGCTGGGCTTCGGGCTGCGCCGCCGCGTCACTGCCGCGCGCGTGCTGACGTACTCCATCGCGGGGTCGGTGCTGTTTTTCCTGGTCACCAATTTCTCGGTGTGGGCCACCGCCAGCCCGCTCGACGCCAGCCCGGCCTGCACGATCGGACTGGGCGCGTGCTATGCCGCTGCCATTCCTTTCTTCCAGTGGACCGTGCTTGGTACGTTGTTCTACGGCGCGGTGTTGTTCGGCGGCTTCGCGCTCCTGCGCCGCCAGCTGCCTGTGCTGCGCGCACAGACTGTGTAGCGCGACACCAAGCTGCAATTCCCAATGGGCAACCGCCTCAGCAAGATCTATACGAAAACCGGCGACGACGGCACCACAGGTCTTGGCGATGGGACGCGCGTGGCCAAGGATTCGGCACGCGTGGCTGCCTACGGCACGGTGGACGAAGCCAATTCCTCTATCGGGATGGTGCTTGCCAGCCCGCTGCCTGACGACATTGCACAACTGCTGGTCACGGTGCAGCACCAACTGTTCGATCTGGGCGGGGAGCTGTGCATCCCGGGACACGCCGCTGTCTTCGACGCCGATATCGATGCGCTGGAGCAGGCGCTGGATCGCTACAACGAACCCTTGCCACCGCTGAAGGATTTCATCCTGCCCGGCGGCGGTGAAGCAGCCGCACGGTGTCATGTGGCCCGCACCGTGGTCCGGCGCGCTGAACGCGAAACGGTCACGCTGGCGCGCCACGATGCCGTGCGCCCTGAAGCGATCCGTTATCTCAACCGCTTGTCGGATCTTCTGTTCGTGCTGTCGCGGGTGCTTGCGCGCGCCAGCGGGCACGGCGAAGTGCTGTGGAAGCACGACCGCCGAAACATCTGACTTGCCGTCCGATCTGTATTCCTCAATTCACCGTGCACGTCTACACACATCCAGCCTGCCTGGACCACGAGACCGGGCCCGGACATGCCGAACGACCTGAGCGTCTGACGGCCGTCACCACAGCCTTGCGTGACGCTTTTCCGGATGTGCTCGAATGGCACGACGCCCCCCGCGCCTCGCATGAACAACTCCTGCGGGCACACACGCCGTCGCTGTTGCATCTGGTCATCGACACCGCGCCAACGCAACGCATCCAGCTTGATCCCGAGACCGTGTTGTCACCCGATTCCGCCGAGGCCGCCCTGCGTGCCGCCGGTGCCGCAGTCGCGGCGGTGGATGCCGTGCTGGCTGGTGAAACCACGCGCGCGTTCTGTGCCGTGCGCCCACCCGGACACCATGCGACCAGCGATACCGCGATGGGGTTCTGCCTGTTCAACAGTGTCGCCATCGCGGCGTTGCATGCCATCCAGATGCACTGGTTGGCGCGGGTGGCGATCATCGATTTCGACGTGCATCACGGCAACGGCACGCAGGCGATCTTCGAACACGATCCGCGTGTGCTGTACCTGAGTTCGCACCAGATGCCGCTGTATCCCGACACCGGCTTTGCGCATGAATGCGGCGTCGGCAATATCGTCAATGCGCCGCTGCCGCCGGGTTCCGGCAGTGAGCCGTTCCGTGCAGTCTGGGAAATGCAGTTACTTCCTGCCCTGGATACCTTCGCGCCGCAATTAATATTGTTGTCCGCCGGCTTCGACGCACATCGGCTCGACCCGTTGGCGCAATTGCAGCTGGAGGCTGCGGATTACGCCTGGCTGACGACACGACTGGTCGCCATGGCCGACCGCCATGCGCAAGGCCGCATCGTATCCCTCTTGGAAGGCGGCTACGACATTGAAGCCCTGCGAGACTGCAGCGTGGCCCATGTGGGCGCGCTCATGCTGGCCTAAGGGCCTCTTCGCGAAACGCCTGTGTCCAGATAGAAGCGTTTCTGCATTGCCGCACCCGGATGGATACGGCAAGCTAACAGCCGATTCCTGTTGACGGATGCCCGCGTGCGCCGATCCTTTCGTTTGCTGCCATTGCCGTTGTGCATCGCTTGGTCGCTATGCGCCCATGCCGCCAGCGACCGCCCCGCCGACTATCGCCTTTGCCCGATCGAGGACGCGGTGCCCGCCTTTGCCGACGCGCCCCCTCCGGCGAAAACCACCACCTCCCCGAAAGTGCAGGCGCAGCAACCCACTGATATCGCCGGCGACCAGCTCAGCGGCACGAATGAAAACCCGGAATTCCACGGCAACGTCGTGCTGCGCCGAGGCGACCAGTTCCTGGGCGCGCGCCAGCTCGACTACGACAAGCAGACCGGCAAATACGTCGCCCAAGGGGACGTGCGCTATCAGGCCGCGGGCATCCGCATCGTCGCCGATCGCGCGGAAGGGGACCAGAACGCCGACACGCACAACGTGCAGGACGTGAAGTACCAGCTGCTGTCGCGACGTGGTAATGGCGGCGCCGAGCACATCGAAATGCATGGCAGCCAAGGCTCCTTGTACGGGGCGACGTATTCGACCTGCCCCCCCGACGACCGCCGCTGGCAGCTGCGTGCCCAGCGCATCGACATCGATACCGATGCCGGTACCGGTGTCGCGCGCAAGGCCGTGCTGCGCGTGGGCCGGGTGCCAGTCCTGTACGTGCCGTTTTTTCCCTTTCCCATCGACAATCGCCGCCGTACGGGCCTGCTGTACCCGACGCTGGGATCGTCCAATCGCAACGGGTTCGATTACCGGCAGCCGTATTACATCAACCTCGCCCCGAACTACGACCTGGAGTTGACGCCGCGCCTGATGACCAGTCGCGGCCTGCAGCTGGGCGGTGAATTCCGCTATCTGACCGAGCACGGGCGCGGTGTGCTGGATGCCGCATTCCTGCCCCAGGATCGTTTGACCTCGCGGGAGCGGCAGGCCGAAACCGACGACTTCCTGCTTCATCACTATGACCTGGATAACCGCCGCAAGGACAATCGCGGCTTGTTCCATTTTGGCGCCAGCCAGGACATCAGCCCGACGTGGCAGGCGCGCACCAACCTCAACTGGATCAGCGACACCCGCTACCTGGAGGATTTCCACAATAACCTCAACGGACTGTCTCCGTTTTCCATCAGCAGTGGCATTGGCCTCTATGGTCACGGCCGTTATTGGACTGGCGCCGTCACGGCCGACTACCAGCAACTGGCCGACCACACACTGACCAAAGCCTTCCTGCCCTACAACCGCCTCCCCCGTGCTGCGTTCAGCTGGGAAAAGCCCTACGCCCAGTGGCTGATCGCCGGGGTGGATGCCGAAGCGGTGCATTTTCAGGATCCGGTCAAGCCCGGCGGTTCACGCGTTGACCTGAAACCCTACATCAGCCTCCCCTTGGAAGGCGGCAGCTGGTACGTCAGGCCCACACTGGCGTGGCGGTATACCGGCTATCAGCTGGATAATGGGTTGGCCAATCAGATTGCCGAAAGCCGCGCGAAGTTCGCATTCGGAGCAACTCCCACGGCGGATCAAATCGCGGGTTTCAGAAACAAGAGCCCCAGCCGCAGCTTGCCGATCGCTTCAGTTGACGCCGGCCTGTATTTCGACCGCGATGCCGTCTGGGGGGGTGAAACCTACCTGCAGACGCTGGAACCGCGCCTGTTCTACCTGAAGGCGCCCTATCGCAACCAAGACGACCTGCCTCTGTTCGACACCCGTCCGCTGACCTTCAGCTATGGCCAGCTGTTCCGCGACAACCGCTATACAGGCGCGGATCGACAAACCGATGCCAACAACCTCACCGTCGCCCTGACCAGCCGCCTGCTGCGTCAGTCCGACGGCCACGAGAAGCTTTCCTTTAGCCTGGGCCAGATCCATTACCTGGACGACAGCCGCGTCGTCACGATTCCATGCGCGGCGCCAAACGTGCCGGCGAACTGCGAAACCCCTGTCGAAAAGGGCAAATCCGCTTGGGTTGCCGATGCCAATTGGGCCGTCAACGACCGCTGGACGGTGGGCGCGTCGTACCAGTGGGATCCCAAGTTCCGCCGGCAGGACCTCGCCAGCGTGCGCTCGCGCTACCTGGTCGAGGACGATGGCATCATCAACTTCGGCTACCGCTACCGCCGCAACCTGCTCGATCAGGTCGATGTGTCGTTCCTGTACCCGCTGACCAATGCCTGGAGCTTGGTCGGACGTTACTACTATTCCTTTTATCGCTTCCGTAGCCCGTATCCGGCCCTCAACCAGTCTCCCCAGCTGCTTGAAGGCATCGCCGGCGTGCAGTGGGACAGTTGTTGCCTGGCCGTGCGGCTGGTCGGGCGTCGCTACCTGAGCGGTCGCGCAGGTCAAGGTCAGCTGAACAACGCCATCCAGATCGAGATCGAGCTCAAGGGCCTGGGATCGGGCGGCGCCGATACGGAGAGCCGTTTGCGCCGTGCTATTCTCGGTTACTACCGCGAGGACCTCTACCTCGTACCGCCCTCCGAAGCCAACCCCGGAACCGGCGACGTCAACACTCCCCTAGATACCACGCCATGAACTCAGTGTTCGCCCGTTCGCTTGCCATCACCCTTTTTTCCGCGTGTGTGGCGTTCTCCGCGTTTTCGCCCGCATCTGCGCAGCAATCCCCAGCCGGCACGCAGCCGCTCGACCGGATTGCCGCAGTGGTGGACGAGGACGTCATCCTGCAAAGCGAACTGGATCGCGCCGAGCGCAACGTCCGCGCCCAATACGCCTCGCGCCCGGATCAGCTGCCGCCTGAAGACATCCTGCGGCGGCAGGTGCTCGAACGCCTGATCCTGGTGCGGCTGGGCGTGGCGCACGCCGCTGAGACCGGCATCCATGTCAGCGACGAAGAGGTCGATGCTGCGGTCGCCAATCTCGCCCAGCAGAACAAGATGACGCCCGATCAAATGCGCGCGCAGCTGGCGAAGCAGGGACAGTCCTTCACCAACTTCCGCAGTTCGTTGCGTGATGAGTTGACGATCCAGCGCATGCGCCAGCATTTCGCCCAGACCCGCATCAGTGTCACCGATGCCGAAGTCGACGCCGCGCTCGCCGCGCAAGCCAATGGCGGCCCCCAATACCATCTGGCGCAGATCCTGATTGCACTGCCCGAGTCCGCCACGCCCGAACAGATCGCCACCGCGCAGAAAAAATCTGACGGCATCAAAGCGCTGCTCGACAAGGGTGAAATGAAATTTCCGGCCGCCGCGGTACGCTATTCAGACAGTGCCAATGCGCTGGAAGGCGGCGACCTTGGATGGCGCAGCCTGGACGAGATTCCGACTGCTTTCGCTGCGACCATCGGCAGCATGCAGCCCGGCCAGATCATCGGCCCCACGCGCGGCCCCAGCGGATTCCAGCTGCTCCAGCTGGTCGAAACGCGCGACGCCAGCAAGGCCGCTCCGCAGATGGTGACGCAGTATCACGCCCGCCATATTCTGGTGCGCACCGATGACGGCGTCAGCGACGCACAGGCCAAGGCCAAGATCGACACCCTGCGCGCGCGCCTTACCGGTGGCGCCGACTTCGCGACTGTCGCCCAGCAGGCATCGGATGACACCAATAGCGCGGGCAAGGGCGGCGATCTCGGCTGGTTTACACAAGACAACTACGGACCCGAGTTCGGCACGCAAGTGGCCGGGCTTCAGGACGGCCAAGTGTCAGCCCCCTTCAAATCGCAGGCCGGTTGGCACATCGTCCAACGCATCGGCACACGTCAAGCCGATGTCAGCGATGAAAACCGCCGTGCGCAGGCCCGCGAGGTCATTGGCCAGCGCAAGCTTGAAGACGAATGGAACCGCTATCAGCGCGACATGCGCAATGAGGCTTTCGTCGACATCCGTATCGGCGATGCTACCTCGCCCGCCACGCCGGCTCCTGCTCCGCACGCCGGCGGCTGAGTGTCGCGGCCCCGGCTTGCGCTGGTGCCGGGGGAACCGGCCGGCGTCGGGCCGGAGCTTTGTGTCCGCGCCGCCCAGAGCGATTGGGGCGCCGACCTGGTGGTCTTCGGGGATGGCGACTGCCTCTCGCAATCCGCCGACGCGCTTGGATTACCGCTGGAGCTGACGGATTCCAGCGCGGTATCGTCGCCCGGCTCGTTGCCGCTTTTCGCAATCCCCAACATCACCGCTGTTCGGTTCGGGACGCCTGATCCACGCAATGCCGCCAGTGTGATCGGAGCCTTGAAAGCCGCGGCGGCAGGATGCCTGAGCGGTGAGTTCGACGGCCTCGTCACTGGCCCGGTGCACAAGGCCGCGATCAACGACGGTGGCATCGCGTATACCGGAACCACCGAACTGCTCGCCACACAGGCGAAGTGCGACGTGGTGATGATGCTCGCCAACGATATCGTCCGCGTGGCATTGGCGACAACGCATCTACCGCTGCGTGCCGTCGCCGGGGCCATCACCATTCCTGGATTGACCCGCACGCTGCGCATCCTGCATGCGTGCCTGCGTGCCGATTTCGGGCTGTCGGCGCCAGTGATCGCGGTGCTCGGGCTGAATCCGCATGCAGGCGAGGACGGTCATCTGGGCCGCGAGGAGCTGGAGGTGATCACGCCAGTGCTCGACGGGCTGCGCAACGAAGGCATGCAGCTGATCGGGCCTTTGCCGGCCGACACCGCCTTCCTGCCGCAGAAGCTTCATGGCTTCGACGCAGTGTTAGCGATGTATCACGACCAGGGCCTGCCAGTGCTGAAATACAGTGGCTTCGAGCATGCGGTCAATCTCACGCTGGGACTACCCTACCCGCGTGTTGCCGTCGATCATGGCACCGCGCTCGACATCGCCGGCACTGGCCACGCGGATCCGTCGAGCCTGTACGCCGCGATAGAGACCTGCACACGCATGGCGCTGGCTCGACAGGCGCATTCGTCCGCGTAGGTCGGGTCCACGTTCCGCACCGCGCAAACCAGGACAATGTCGCCTTTGAACCCCCTCCATCGCGCCAAGAAACATCTCGGCCAGAACTTCCTGCACGATCGGGGCGTCGTCGACATGATCGTCCTTGCGATCGATCCGCGACCGGGCGATCGCATCGTCGAAATCGGTCCCGGCCAGGGCGCATTGACGTTTCCGTTGCTCGATCGCCACGGCGCGCTCACCGCGATCGAATTCGATCGCGATCTCCTGCACCCGCTCGCCGACGCGGCACGATCGCATGGCGACCTCACCCTCATCGCAGCCGATGTGCTGGGCGTGGATTTTTCCGCGCTCGCCGGCGATGGCCAGATCCGCCTGGTCGGCAACCTGCCGTACAACCTGTCCTCGCCAATCCTGTTCCATGCACTCGACCACGCGGCCGCCGTGCGCGACATGCACTTCATGCTGCAGAAGGAGGTGGTCGAACGCATGGCCGCCGGTCCTGGCAGCAAGGTGTATGGGCGCCTGAGCGTCATGCTGCAGGCGTACTGCACGGTGACGCCTTTGTTCACCGTGCCGCCGGGTGCATTCCGACCCCTTCCCAAAGTCGATTCAGCGATCGTGCGGCTGGTGCCGCGCGCGGCCAACACCATCGGCATCAATGATCCACGACGATTCGCCGATGTCGTGCGCGCGGCTTTCGGACAACGTCGGAAAACGCTGCGCAATGCACTGGATGGCGTCGTCGACAGCGCTACCCTGGTCGCCGCGGACGTGGGACCACAGTTGCGAGCCGAACAGCTGGCCGTCGCTGATTTCATCCGCCTGGCAAACGTGCCGGTTGGCGACACCAAGTGATCCGGATGTGCGGCGTTCACGTCGCACCCTTACACTGGGCGCATGGACAGCGATTACAGGTTAGACATCGACGTGGCGACGCGCTATCTCGACGAGCAATCCGAGCCCGAGCAGGATCGCTACGTTTTCGCCTACACGATCCATATCCGTAACAACGGCAAGATCCCAGCGCGCCTGCTGGGACGCCATTGGGTGATCACCGATGCGAACGGCAACGTGCAGGAAGTCGATGGCGAAGGCGTAGTCGGCGAGCAACCGTGGTTGCGACCGGGCGAGGATTTCTCGTATACCTCCGGTACGGTCCTCGAAACTCATCTGGGCACGATGCAGGGGCGTTACGAGATGATTGCCGATGACGGCACCCGGTTTGACGCGCCCATTCCGGCATTCACGTTGTCAGTGCCGCGCACGCTGCATTGAGCTAGCACCGTCGCATGAGCATCTGGGCTATCGGCGACCTTCAAGGCTGCTACGCGCCCACGCAGCGGCTACTCGAACGCATCCGCTTCGATCCTGCCGCGGACACGTTGTGGTTCTGCGGCGACCTCGTAAATCGCGGCGGCGAATCGCTGGAAACATTGCGACTGGTACATTCGCTGCGCGCGAGTAGCGTCGTGGTGCTGGGCAACCACGACCTGTCGCTGCTGGCAGTGGGCGAACGCCATGTCGATGAACAGCGCAAGGTGAATCCCGATCTGCAGCGCGTGTTGTTCGCCGAGGATGGTCCTGACTTGCTGGCATGGCTTCGCGGGCAACCTCTGGTACATGTCGACCGCACCCTGGGCTGGATGATGGTGCACGCTGGGCTGGCGCCGAAATGGACCACGCAGCAAGCCGAAACCCATGCGCGCGAAGTCGAGCAGCACCTGCGCGGGGACGGCTTCCACAAGCTTTTGAAAAACATGTACGGCGATCGCCCGGCGTGGTCACCCAAACTCGCCGGCAGCGAGCGCGATCGCGCGATCATCAATGTGTTCACGCGCCTGCGCTACTGCACCCCCAGCGGGCGCATTGCATTCGACCAGAAAGGCGCGCCGGGCACCCAGACAGCCGGCCTTTACCCGTGGTACTCCGTGCCGGGACGGGTGGAGCGTGATCTGAAAATCGTTTGCGGGCACTGGTCGACACTGGGACTGCTCATCGGGCATGGCGTGCACATGATCGATACCGGCGCGGTCTGGGGCGGCAAACTCACGGCCTTGCAGCTGGATGGCGAGGATTTGCGATTGGTCCAGGTCGCCGGGCGCGACACCCCCGCGGCAATGCCGACGCCACGCGCAAACAAGCCGCAGACGCGCACGCACGCGTCACACCAACGCTCACGCTCCGCGCGCACTCATCGGACGTAGTCAACGAACTCGAATGAGAACGCGTGCTTTGCATCGGCCGGGTGCGGAGCACGGTGATTGATGGTCCATTGATCTACATCGAATCGCGGGAAAAATGCATCGGCATCCGGCACCCGCGTATCGACCCAGGTCAGGTGCATGCGCGTCGCCAGTGGCAGCGTCAAGCTGAAGATTTCACCCCCGCCGATCACGCAGAACTCATCGATGCCTCCGACAGCAGCACACGCTTGTTCGACGCTGGTGACGCTCTCCATATCCGCAAACGGCACAGACCCATGGCGGGTCAACACCATGTTGCGCCGCCCCGGCAACGGGCGGCCAAGCGACTCGGCTGTTTTGCGGCCCATCAGCACCGGCTTGCCCATCGTCAGCGACTTGAACCGCTGGAGATCGGCTGGTAGATGCCACGGCAATGCATTGCCCTTTCCGATGGCGAAGTTTCGGTCGAGGGCAGCGATCAGCGTAAGTTGCATGGCGACTCCTAGACCGCCACTGGCGCCTTGATCGCAGGCCAGGGATCGTAGCCTTCGATGGTGATGTCCTCGAAGGTGAAGTCAAACAGGTCTTTGATCGCCGGATTGAGTTTCAATGTCGGCAACGGCCTTGGCATGCGCAAAAGTTGTTCGCGCGCCTGCTCGAAATGATTCGCATACAAGTGGGCGTCGCCCAGCGTGTGCACCAAATCACCGACATCCAGTCCGCACACCTGCGCCACCATGTGCGTCAGCAACGCGTAGCTGGCGATGTTGAACGGCACGCCAAGGAAGATGTCGCCGCTGCGCTGGTACAGCTGGCAGCTGAGTTTTCCATTGGCGACATAGAATTGGAACAGCGTATGGCATGGCATCAAGGCCATGTGCGGCAGGTCGGCGACGTTCCACGCGCTGACGATCAGCCGGCGGGAATCGGGATTGCGTTTGATCTCGTCCACCACCCATCGGATCTGGTCGACCTCTTCACCGTCGCCCGCACTCCAGCGCCGCCATTGCTTGCCGTAAACAGGGCCGAGTTCGCCGTCCGCATCGGCCCATTCGTCCCAGATCGAGACCTTGTTGTCACGCAGCCACGCGATGTTGGTCTCGCCTTTGAGAATCCACAGCAACTCGTGCACGATCGAGCGCAGGTGCAGCTTTTTTGTCGTGACCAGTGGAAACCCTGCAGCCAGGTCGAAACGCATCTGCCAGCCGAACACGCTGCGCGTACCGGTTCCAGTGCGATCGGATTTTTCCGCGCCTTGCTCCAGAACATGCCGCAGCAACTCGAGATATTGCTTCATGCAGCCCTGGCTTCAACGACCGCGGGTTGCGGCTGCAATATCGGCCCCTGCCGTGATTTCCAGAGCCAGAACAGGCCCACCATGATTACCGGGATTTCAAGCAGTTGTCCCATCGTCAGCCAACCGAAGGCCAAATAGCCAAGTTGCTCGTCGGGCACACGAACGAATTCCACCGCGAAGCGGAATACCCCATACATCACCGCGAAAAGGCCGGAAATCCTGTAGCGCGGACGTGGCTTGCGTGAATACAGCCACAGTACGCAGAACATCACCACGCCTTCGAGCGCAGCTTCATACAACTGCGAGGGATGTCGCGCGAACTGATCCAGCATTCCTGCGGCGTATTGCGCCTGCAACTGCGACGCCGACAGCCTGGACAGCTCCGGCGCATTTGGAAACAACACGCCCCAGCCTGCGTGCGTGAACTTGCCCCACAATTCGCCATTGATGTAGTTGCCAAGACGCCCGAACGCCAGCCCCGGCGGCACCAGCGGTGCGATGAAATCGGCCACGTCGAAGAATTGCATGCCGTGCCGGCGCGACCACAAGAAGGTGGCGACCAGGACCCCGATCAAGCCGCCATGGAAGCTCATCCCGCCTTCCCAGACCTTGAAGATCTGCAGCGGATGGTGGATGTACGTCGACAGGTCGTAGAACAGGATGTAGCCCAGCCGACCGCCGAGCACCGTGCCGAGCATGCCGTAGAACAGCAGATCCCCGTAACCGGTTTCATCCACACCAGGCAGCCGTCCGGCACGGATACGGATGCGCCCGAGAAACCAGCTCGCCGCAAACGCAAGCAGGTACATCACGCCATACCCGTGAATCTGCAACGGGCCGAGATGGACTGCGATCGGGTCGACCTGGTGCAGGATGATCATGCGGATGGGGTGCTCGTCGTGGATCGGAGAATCGTTTGCAAGGCGGAAACAGGTGTCGCGTGGGTGCCGCTAGTTTGCCCGAGGGTCGGTTGGGCCGCTCGAGGCCGCTGCGGGCCTGGGGCCGCCCTACAGGATTTGCGGCAGATCGGGGAGCTCATTGGTGAGGTCGTCATCGCCGCTGCGCGGGAAGTGTTCGGCCAGCAATGCCGACACTGCGGCGACGCCTTGCAACGCCGCCGCTTCGGGTTCACCAGCTTGCAGGCGTTCCTCCATCAACTGGCACACGCCACGCCACTGCTCGGCACTGACATGCGCAGCCAGTCCGCGATCGGCGACGATTTCGATGCGGCGATCAGCCAGCAGCAGGTAAATCAGCACTCCATTGTTGGCGGCCGTATCCCAGACCCGCAGGCGCGCGAAGGCATCGCGTGCGCTGCCGTGTGCATGGTGACCGACCCACACCGCGCCGATCGGCAGGGCGGACTCAACGGCAAAACACACTTGCCCGCGATGGCTTGCTTCACCTGCGGCGATTCCGTCGGCAATGCGCTGCAGGCTGGCCGGCGGATACAACACCCGCGCCGAACGCGCAAACAGATGCCGCGACAGGCGCGTAAACAGATGTCGGGAAGGTGCCGTCGCCATCACCAGCTCCCGGAGGCGCCACCGCCTCCGCTCATGCCGCCGCCGCCTGACCACCCGCCTCCACCACCGCCGCCGAAACCGCCGCCGCCCCCACCAAAACCACCAAAACCACTGCCACGTGCGAACCCGCCGGCAGAGGGCCGTATCAATCCGAGAAAGAATCCAATCGCGGCGCCCACGCCACCAATCAGCAGGACAGACGAAATCAACCACGCTGCGCCACCGGCCACGCCTGCTCCGACAATCCCGCGCAGCAACGAGGGCGCGCGCCCGAAAATTCCGCGCGCGATCTGGCCGACGAAGAATGCCGCAAACAAGGCAAACATCCAGTCACCTCCACCCTTGCCGCCCGACGAATTGCTGGCGATCGGTGCCGGCAAGGCCTCGCCGTCGATCAGTTTTGTCAGTGCTGTGTCGGCGTCGGACAGTCCACCAGCGTAATCATTGGCGCGGAATTTCGGCGCCATGTATTCCTGGATGATGCGATTGGCGATGGCGTCCGGGATTGCCCCCTCCAGCCCGTAACCTGGCTCGATGCGGACGTGGTGGTCGTCCTTGGCGACCACCACCAGCACGCCGTCATCGACACCCTTGCGGCCCAGCTTGAATTGATCGAAGACCCGCGTCGCGTACTGCTCGATCGTCTCGGGCTGGGTGGTGGCGACCATCAACACCTGAAGCTGGCTTCCCTTGCGCTGCTGCAATGCCAGCGCCTGCTGGACGAGTGCCTGCTGCTGCGGCGGGGTCAGCGTGCCGGTGGTATCGATCACCGGCGAATCCAGCGGCGGGATCGCCGCGAGTTGCTGCGCCCACGCGTTTGCGCCGACATACAGCAAGCACACCAGCAACAGCGGGCGGACCCAGCACCGCATCAACAGCGACTCATCGGCATTCCCGGATCAACACTCGCCGGCTCAGCCGTTCGCTGCGGCAGGCGAAGGTGCCGCGGGGGGAGGGGGTACCGGCGCGGGGCTGAGTTCCGGCTTCGACATGGGTGCTTGTGGGACAGGCGCCGCGGCCGGAGGCGCGAGACTTGGCCTGGTTGCAGGAGCAGGCGCTGGTGCTCCGAATTCCACAGCGGGCGGCTGCTGGATCTGCTGCTCGTTCTCGACCGTGAAATTGGGTTTGACCTGATAGCCGAACATCTTCGCGGTCAGGTTCTGCGGGAACGAACGCAGGTAGGTGTTGTAGTCCTGCACCAGCTGGATGTAGCGGCCGCGGGCAACGGTGATTCGGTTCTCGGTACCTTCCAGCTGCGCATGCAGGTCGCGGAAGGACTGGTCGGACTTCATGTTGGGATAGTTTTCCGTCACCACCAGCAAGCGCGACAGTGCGCTGGACAACTGTCCCTGCGCCTGCTGGAACTGCGCCAGCGATGCTGCGTCGTTCGCATTGACGTTGATCTGGCTGACCTTCGCGCGCGCTTCGGTAACGCCAATCAGGACCTGCTGTTCCTGCGCCGCATATCCCTTGACGGTGTTGACCAGGTTGGGGATGAGGTCGGCGCGGCGCTTGTACTGGTTGATGACTTCCGACCAGCCAGCCTTGACCGCCTCGTCCTTCTGCTGGATCTGGTTGTAACCGCAGCCGCTGAGCAGGCTGACCAGCAGCGCAAGCAGGACCAGACGCGCGGGCGAAAAGATACGCATGGGACGACTCCAGGTCGGATGAAGCGCCATTGCAGCATTCCGGGGGCGTTGGCGCAACGGTGGGCAGTCCGCCACTGAGTCTGATTGCGGAAAAACTTGAATGGCATCCCAGCGAAGGCGGAATAAGCGATTACTCCCGCCGCTTCACCCACAGGTTCAATGATTCGACCAGCGCGGAGAAGGCCATCGCCACGTAGACATAGCCGCGCGGGATGTGGAATTCGAAGCCGTCTGCGATCAGCACCCCGCCCACCAGTACGATGAACGCCAGCGCCAGCATCTTGATCGTCGGATTGCGATCGATGAATTCGCCCAGCGGATCGGCCGCGAACAACATCAGCACCACCGCCAGCACGATCGCGGCAACCATCACCGGGATCTGCGACACCATCCCGACCGCGGTGATCACCGAATCCAGCGAGAACACGATGTCGATTACTGCGATCTGCAGGATCACCGCCATCAGGGCACTGGGCGGCCTTGCGTTGCTGTCGCCGGTCTCGGTCCCGCCCAGGACCAGGTCGCGGATTTCCATCGTGCCCTTGACGACGAGGAACACGCCCCCCAGCAGCAATACCAGATCGCGGATCGAGACACCCATGCCGAACAGCGTGAACAGGTCGGTCTGCATCCGGGCAAGGTAAGCCAGCGACACCAGCAATCCGATGCGGCTGACGCACGCCAGCGCAATACCGAAACGTCGCGCACGGCTGCGTTGCGCCTGCGGCAATTTGCCGACCGAAATCGAAATGAAAACAAGGTTGTCGACGCCCAGCACGATCTCCAGCGTGCTCAGCGTCACGAGTGCGATCCAGACCTGCGGGTCGGCGATCCAGGCCAGGCTCATCGCGGCGCCGCCTGTGTTGCTGCGTGCGTGTGTCTCACAGCCAGCGCGGTCCGAGGATCAATCCCCATGTCATCGCCACATTGAGCATCAATACGAACACCGCCGCTGAGCCCATGTCCTTGGCGCGCCCGGCCAACTCATTGGCCTCCGCGCCATAACGCTCGATCACCGCTTCGATCGCTGAGTTCACAAGTTCGATGCTGAGCACCAGCAAGCCGCTGCCGATCAGCAGCACGCGCTCGATGGCGCTGTGTCCGAGCCACAGCGCTAGCGGTGTGAGTACCACGAGTAGATAAACTTCCAGGCGAAACGACGACTCATGCAGCCATGCCGCGCGCAGTCCCTGCAGCGACCATTTCATCGCCATCATGATGCGGCCCGGATGTCGCGGCAGATGGCCGTATTCGTCCAACCTCAGACGGCCGGCCGATAGGCGACATCGAGTTCGCGCACCGCCTTGACATCATCCAGGCGCCGCACCGGCATCGTGTACGGTGCGCCTTTCATGCGCTCGGGGTTTTCGCGCGATTCGGCCAGCAGGCCGGTCATCACGTCAACGAACTGGTCAAGCGTTTCCTTGCTTTCGGTTTCCGTCGGCTCGATAAGCAGGCACTCGGGCACCAGCAGCGGGAAATAGTTGGTCGGCGCGTGGATATCGTGGTCGAGCAGGGCCTTGCTGAAGTCGAGGGCGGTGATGCCGTTGGCTTTTTTCTGCGGCTGCACGGTGACGATGAATTCGTGTGATGCGCGGCGCTCCGGATACGCCAAGGTAAAGCCAGCCTTCTGCAGTTGTTTTGCCAGGTAATTGGCGTTGAGCGTGGCGAATTCGGCGACGCGGGTCATGCCCTCGCGCCCGAGCAGGCGCGCGTAGACGTACGCACGGATCAGTACGCCAGCGTTGCCAGCGAAGGCCGACAGACGCCCGATCGACTGCGGCCGGTCTTTTCTGCGTAGCCAGCGATACGTGCCATCGTCGTTTTTCCCGACCATGGGGATTGGAAGGAACGGTCGCAGTCGCTCGCTGACACCAACCGCCCCCGCACCCGGGCCACCACCACCATGCGGCGTGGAGAACGTCTTGTGCAGGTTCATGTGGATTGCGTCGAATCCCATGTCGCCGGGGCGGACCTTCCCGAGGATGGCGTTGAGGTTGGCGCCGTCGTAGTAGAGCAGGCCGCCCGCCTCGTGCACGAGTTTCGCGATCTCCACGATTCGCCGCTCGAACACGCCAATGGTCGACGGATTGGTCAACATGATGCCGGCAGTCTTCGGGCCGAGCACGGCTTTCAATGCTTCGACATCGACATCGCCATTGCCCAGCGTCGGGATCTCGCGCACCACGCAGCCGCACATCACTGCCGTCGCCGGATTGGTGCCGTGCGCCGCGTCGGGCACGATGATTTCGTTGCGCGCCGTATCTCCTCGCGACTTGTGGTACGCCATGATCATCGCCACGCCAGCGAACTCGCCCTGCGCGCCGGCCATCGGCGCCAACGACACGCCACCTTTCATGCCGGTGACTTCGGCCAGGATTTCCTGCAGGTCATGCATGCAGGCGAGGTATCCCTGCGACAGGCTGTCGGGCGCATACGGATGCCGATTGGCGAAGCCATCCATCAACGCGATCGACTGGCACGCACGCGGGTTGTATTTCATCGTGCACGAGCCCAACGGATAGAAGTTGGTATCGATCGAGAAATTCTTGCGCGACAGGTTCGTGTAATGACGCACGACCTGCAGCTCGGACACCTCCGGCAAGCCGACGGGCGTGCTGCGTAGGAGCGCCAAAGGAATATCCGAAGGCGTCGGCGCATCGGCCGGGTGTTGGGCGGCCGCGCCACGGCCCGGACGGGAGCGCTCGAAAATCAAAGTGGCATCGTTTGGCATCGGGCTGGAGGGCATGGGTGGAAGGCGTCCGGTGAGCACTGCGGCCAGTCACGGCGAGAGGAGAATTTTGCCACAAGCCCTGCCCGCCACGGGCAGGGACTGTCCGCACCCCGGTTGCCCATGAGGGCACGGGCGTGCTATCGATGCTGGATTGGGCGCAGGCCCGCCTTGGATCACCCCCAACAATGTCTCCTGCCAACAGCACGCCTCCCAACAGCTCGCTCACCGCCACCCGTCCCAGCCAGACGAAATCGTTCAGCACGATCTTCCTGATCGAGATGTGGGAGCGCTTCGGCTACTACGGCATGGCCGCGCTGCTGGTGTTGTTCATGGTGCAGAAGCTGGGCTACGACGACGCCAAGGCCAACCTGACCTGGGGTGCATTCACCGCGCTTGTCTATGCGGCGCCGGCGATCGGCGGCTGGATCGGGGACAAGGTGCTCGGCTCGCGTCGCTGCATGACCATCGGCGCCGTGATCCTGGCATTGGGATACGTGTTGCTGTCGGTGCCGTCGGACAGCGTGACCCTGCTGTACGGGGCGCTTGGCGTGATCGTGGTCGGCAACGGCCTGTTCAAGTCGAATGCGGCCAACCTGGTGCGCAAGATCTACGAGGGCGACGACAGCAAGATCGACAGCGCGTTCACGCTGTACTACATGGCCGTCAACATCGGTTCGACCTTCTCGATGTTGTTGACTCCGTGGATCGCGATTCGTTGGGGCTGGCATGCGGCGTTCACGGTGTGCGCCGCGGGCATGGCGCTAGGGCTGCTCAACTATTTCCTGATGCGGCGCACGCTCGACCACGTCGGCTCGGTGCCGGACGACGCGCCGGTCAACTGGAGCAAGCTGGCGATAGTGCTCGGTGCCGGCTTGGCGCTGGTGTTCGTGGTGTCGTTCGTGCTGCAGCATCGCGAGATCGCGCGCGCACTGGTCTGGTTGGCAGGCCTCGTGATCCTGGGCATCTTCGGCTACCTGATCGCAAAAAGCGGCTCAGGGGAGCGCTCGGGCCTGCTTGTCGCTCTGATCCTGATCGCGGAAATCATCCTGTTCTTCATCTTCTACCAGCAGATGTCGACGTCCCTGACGCTGTTTGCACTGCGCAACGTCGACCCGGACCAGTCCGTATTCGGCATGCACCTGTTCAACTGGATCCCCGCGCAATACCAGGCGCTTAACCCGATCTGGATCTTCGCACTCAGTCCGCTGCTCGCCTGGGGCTACACGCGAATGGCCAACAAGAAGCGCGACCTGCCGATCGCGGCGAAATTCGCCATCGGCTTCATCGTCGTGGCGATTGGCTTCTTTATCTTCGGAATGAGCGGTTCCACCGCCGTCGCCGGCAAGGTGTCGTCCTGGTACATGGTCTGGGGGTATGGCTTCTACTCGCTCGGCGAACTGCTGGTCAGCGGCCTGGGTTTGGCGATGATGGCGCGCTACGTGCCGGCGCGTATGGGTGGCTTCATGATGGGCGCGTTCTTCGTTGCCACCGGCATCGCGCAATTCCTGGGGGGCCTGGTCGCCAACTACGCCAGCATCCCCGACAACATCACCGATCCACTGCTGTCGCTTCCGATCTACACCAGCCTGTTCAACAAACTCGGATTTGTCGCTGCTGGTGGCGCCTTACTGGCGATCGCCCTGCTGCCGATGCTGAAGAAGTTGTCGAACGCGCATCGGGACAACAACAACGCGATCGACCCGAAGCTGGTCATTGCCGAGGAACGTTGATCGGGGAAACCATCTCGCCGCAACCGCAACCGTCAATCCGCGTCGGAAACGACTCCATACTCGACCGGTAGGCGCGCGTAGAACAAGTGCAGGTGCTCGGCTTGCAGTTCGGCAAGGAACTGCTCGGCCTGTTCGTCACTGACGATGAATTCGACGAGCACCGGCACATCCCCGGCGAGTTCGAAAAAATGCTGCTCGTGCAGGCGGCCGTGTCGCCCGAATCCAGCCATCGCGCGAAATGCCGAGCCGCCGTGGATGTCCAACTTTTTTGCGTGTTCCAGCAGCCATTCGTAGACGGGTAGCGAATGATGTTTGCGGTTTTCGTAGGTGTAGAAACGCAGAAGCACCCCTTTCATGTCGTGGCCCCCGTGGCAGTGATGATCCAGCGCGTCAGGCCGATTCCGGCCAACGTGGCCCCCAGCGATGCGACCAGATGCGAAACAATTGTCGTGCCGGCCCAGCCGTATTCGCCACGCAACAACTGAGTTACCGTTTCGCCCGAGAAGGTGGAAAAGGTGGTCAGGCCACCCAGGAAACCGGTCAGCAGGGTCAATCGCAACATGGGTGACAGTGCTTCAAATTGCGCGAAAACCGCCATCGCCATGCCCATCAAAAGCCCGCCAAGTGTATTGGCGGCCAGCGTGCCCAGCGGCAACGTCGGGAATACCGGATTCAGCGCGATGCCCAACGCCCAGCGCAGCCACGCACCCAACCCTGCACCGATGAATATGCCAATGGCAGAAGCGCTGTCCACTGATGTGTCTCCTGATTCAGGAGGCGCGTGGCAGGGGTCGTCGGAAGGGCGACACACCTGCACACCCGCGCTCCGGGTGGGCAGGCATCATCAGCCGTGGGCGGCGGTTTGCCCTGACGGATCAGGGCCGGAGGAATGCCATCTCCACAAGCATCTTAGCGGGATTGACAGGATCGGCAACCTCGTCTTTCTCCTTCAATCTGGACGTCATCCCCGAAGATCGCCGGCCCTGTAATCATAACGTCCTTGGGATTGCCGCTGCGCTTGATTGACGAGTCACTGCTGCCGCAATGCCTCGATCGGGTCGAGCAATGACGCCTTGCGCGCCGGGTAGTAGCCGAAGAACAACCCGGTCGCGATGGAGAATCCCGCCGCCAGACCGATCACCTTGCCGTTGAGCGCGACCGGCAGTGCGCCGAACTTGCCGACCAGCAGTGTGCCGGCGATCCCCAACACGATGCCGACTACCCCGCCAATCAGCGAGATCAGCATCGCTTCGGCGAGGAACTGCTTGCGGATGTCGCCTGGGCCTGCGCCGACGGCCATGCGCAGGCCGATTTCGCGGATTCGTTCGGTCACCGACACCAGCATGATGTTCATGATGCCGATGCCACCGACGATCAGCGAAATCCCGGCGACTGCTCCCAGCAGCAGCGACATCAAGCGCGTCGTCTGCGTGCGCGTGGCGACAACTTCGGCAATGTTGCGCACGTTGAAATCATCGTCGTCGCCGGGTTGGATCTTGTGGCGCTGGCGCAGCAGTGCTTCGACTTCGCCCTGCGCATAGGAAAGATCTTCGGAGCGCCCGACGCCCAGCGAAATCTGCTGCACCGCGCCAGGCGGCAATGCGGTCGCACCAGACAATCGCCGGCGTGCGGTTTCAAGCGGCACCACGACCAGATCGTCCTGATCCTGGCCGAATCCGCCCTGACCTTTTGGCTTGAGCGTGCCGGCAACGGTGAATGGCACGCGTCCTAACCGCACGGTTTGCCCGACCGCGCTTTGATCACCGAACAACTCGCGGCTGACCGTGTCGCCCAGGATCACCGACTTGGCCGCGCTGGTGTAATCGCGCGGATCGAATCCCTGCCCGCTGCCGATCACCCAGCCGTTGATGTCAAACCAGTCCGGCTGCACGCCTTGCCATTGTGTCGATGCATTGCTCTCCGCATAGACCACCTGGGTGCCGCCGCGCAGGGAGGCGGCGACGAACTGCACCTCGGGAATTTCCTTGCGGATCGCATCGGCATCATCGACCGACAATGTATAGCGGCTTCCAGCGGCCAGTCGCACGCCACCACCACCGAATCCACCGCCTCCGCTGATATCCAGCCGGTTGGAACCAAGACCGGACACCAGTTTGTCGATTTCCGCCTGCGTGCCCTGCCCCACCGACACCATGACGATGACCGCTGCGATGCCGATGATCACGCCCAGCGACGTCAGCGCGCTACG
>JBBQTR010000010.1:0-26870 GCA_038213095.1 Lysobacterales bacterium
CGCGCTATGCGCGAACCGTCATGCAGATTGCCTTACTGCTGATGATCATGGCTGTCGATTGGCGCCTTCCTTCCTTTGAGCCCCTTAGTGTCGGGCTCATCCGTGAGGGCCACCCATGACCGGCAGAATGATGCCGCTGACATAGGAAGAGCACACCGGAGATGCAAGGAACACATACGCGGGGGAGATTTCCTCCGGTTGCGCAGGACGTCCCATGTCGCTTTCTGCCCCGAACTTGGCCACCCGTGCTGCAGATTGGTCGGATGGATTGAGGGGCGTCCATACCGGGCCGGGTGCGACGGCGTTTACTCGGATGCCACGCTCGAGCAAATTACTTGCGAGAGATTTTGTAAAGGCGTGGATTGCTCCCTTCGTCGCGGAATAGTCCAACAAATCCTTGTTCCCGAAGATTCCGGTTTCCGATCCCGTATTGATGATCGACGCGCCTTTTTTCAGATGTGGAAGAGCTGCCCGCGCCATGTGGAAATATCCACCGATGTTGGTTTGCAAGGTTTCCTGTAGATGAGCGTCGGTGAGGTCCTCAAGTGCATGGCAATGCTCCTGAAATGCCGCATTGTTGACTAGAACATCCAGCCTGCCGTATTTCCTCATCGTTTTCGCCACGGCCGATTCGCAAAACGCAGGATCCTTGACGTCGCCAGCGATCGCGAGACAACGTCGTCCTTCCTTCTCGATATGACGCTTTGTATCTTTGGCATCGGAATGTTCGTCGAGATAGACGATAGTGATGTCGGCGCCCTCCCGCGCGAACAAAACGGCAACCGCCCGACCGATCCCCGAATCACCCCCAGTGACCAGGGCGATCATGCCCTCCAGCTTTCCGCTCCCGCGATAGTCGGGAGCCAGAAATCTTGGGCGCGGCGTCAATTCGCTTTCGAGGCCAGGTTTGCGTTGATGCTGCTTGGGCAAAGGATTCTGTGGCTGTTTGCGTTTGCCGGACTGAACAGCGATCTTTTTCTCGGACTTTGGCGGTTGTTTGCCTTTGTCTCCCGCATCAATATTGCGCTGAATTGCGCGCTGGGCGGCCACAACCTTTGCTGGCCTGGAAATGGCTGGCTTCGTTTTGCTGGACATGTCTACCCTCTATCGGTGTCGCGATATGCGATCCATTTCGTCGTCCCGGATACATCCTTCCCGATTACGGAGGCTACCGGCGAACCATTGCCAATTCAGTAAGCAGCTGTTCCTTACGCATCTGCATCTATTCGCCCAGCGATGTGAGCGGATCCGTGCCCAATAGGTCAGGCATCACCAGATCTCCAGCCGCACGATGTTCCTCCTTGGCTTCAAAAAACATCTTGTCGTCATCGCCCTTCTTGCCTGCCGCCTTGAAAGCGGGGTAGAAAAACTCCTCTTCAATCTTTGCGTGCGCCTTGATCTCTCGGTCAATTTGAGCGAGAAGCTCGCTACGTCTTTTGACACCTCGCACTGTAGTGGCTTCGAGCTCGGTAAGCAGTTTGCGCACCGTTACGTGATCCTTTTTTAGCAGTTGAATGTGGCGTTCAGGAGTTTCTTCTCCAGGTTGGTGACATCACGTTTACGACTAAAAAGGGCTTTCACTGATTGGGATAGCTACGTGGCTGCGCCGCACCATCCTGGCAGATTCTTTGCGTCGGATGATGTGGTATGCAACAACGCCTTTGCGTGTCATTGCATCCCCCCCCCCGGTGCCTGAAACTTCCATCGTCGTGGGCGGATGAACGGTCTGCAAGCATAGGAGCCAGAATCGATGATCAGCTGCGGCTGCAACGAGTGAAAAAGATTCCGACGGCCAAAGAGGCAGGAAAGGGCGCCGAAGTTGATCTCAACTCCGGCGCCCTGGTCTGCATGCCTCCTCGCGATTGTCCTTCCGTGCGCTCCAGTCCCGGAGCGCAACTTCTACCCGCGAGCGAATCGTTTGAGAGAAGCCTCGATTCGGCGCAAAAAATCGCACAAGAGGTGCCGTGATTCAAGAGCGAGACATACGGAGGGGACAAGTCATTTGAACAGAATTTATCTTTCACAGAGAAATCAGGTCAACTGCACCGGGTGGCTGACGCACTCGGCTGCCTCCTTGCTCGCACAGCGAGCTATCGGTTGAGGCTGGACTGCGCATTGCTGTTCGCTACAAGGTTCTGACGATCGCAGTGCCACCGCCAAACTGCCGGGGGCACAAATGGTTCCAGATCGATATTGAACGCTTCGTAGGCATCAAGCGTGTCACATAGGATCCATTGGGTTTGGGACGCCGGCTCTCCGGTAAGGCGTTCCCATTCGATCGCGCCAAAGATGTCGCGCGACCAGGAAAATAGTTGGTCGCCGCGTTGGATCAGGCTCTGCCTTAGCCATTCGCGCGCTGGCATGTGCAAAGTGAACCCGGCTGCGCCTAGGTCAGATGCTGCGTGGCTCAATTGACTTGATGCACCTCGATACCACTCGGTGTGACCAGCAGCCTCTGCGCGCACGACCAAGGGAGCAGGTGCGTTGTGCAGCGCGACACCCTGGGCTAATAGCAACTCCAGCCGGCGTGCATCGCGCACGGTTTCTGTTTCGATAAGGAAGGCGCGATCCAGATCGAAGAACTCGAAGTAACGGCGGTGCAATGCTTGCAATCGGCCGATCGGATCACGGGAGAACCCTAGCTTGACAAGATCCTCGTAAGCGCAAGGCCACACATAAACGAAGCAGCGACCGGGGCTCAAGGAGCTGGAACGCACATCACCTGGACTGATCGGTGGCGACAAGGCAAGGCATTCCATTCAGATGTCAGGCAGGGACTGCTTAATCGTGTCGATGCCCGCCCACGGGTCGCTTGCACGTTTGGTAATTTTGGCGATGGCGTTCTTAATGGTGAAGGCGTCTCCGCTGCGCACTCGACCAAGCTCGTCCCAGAACAAAGGCATGGCGACACCCGCGCCAGGGCGAGCGCGCAACGAGTAGGAAGCAACGCTGGTCGCGCCGCGGCCGTTGCGCAGCCAATCGATGAAAATTTTGCCCTCGCGATTCTTCTCGCCCGCGACGCTCACGAACTCCTTGGGCCGCAACCCCGACAATGCCTGGGCCACAGCTTGAGCGAACCCCTTGACCCCACTCCACAGCGCGGGCGGATTCAACGGGACAACAACATGGAGTCCCTTGCCCCCGGAGGTGCGCAGGAACGACTGCAGCCCAATCGACTCCAATTGCGTGCGCACATCGCGCGCCGCTTTGACAACGCGGGACCATTTCACGGTCGGGTGGGGATCCAGATCGAACACGATGCGATCCGCATGTTCCAGATCCTCCGATTTAGCGCCCCAGGGATGAAGCTCCAACACATTCATCTGCACGAGCTCGATCAACCCTGCTGCGTCTTGAATGGATAGATACTTCGCTGCGCCCTTCGCCTCTTTGACTGTCACTGCGTGGATATGCTTTCCCCATCCGGTAGTGACGTGTTTCTGGAAGAAACACTGCTCCCCGGCCCCCTCGGGGCAGCGCACCACGGATATAGGACGGCCTGCCAATTCCGGAAGAAGATACGGGGCGACGGCTCGGTAGTACGCTGCAACGTCCGCCTTGGTGATGCCCGTCCCAGCGAAAACCTCGCGTTCCGGATGCGTGAGAACGATGGCGCCCATTGCCCCTTCCGGCTCGCCGCGTGCGCGAGCACGTGCTGATTTCTTCGTTGCCTGAGGCGGTTCGACACCTAGGTCCTTCGAGTCTTTATCTGGACGCATCGCCTTGAAAGCCGGCTGGCGCAACAGTCCCTGGCTCCCGATCCCCTGAAAAAAAATTTCCACGACCAACTTCGGTTTGACCCAGATAGCGAGTTTTTGGTCGGCTCGCGCCATGAGGGAAATATCGGCGCCAGGCTGTGTAACAACCGCCGGGTTCAATTGCTTGCGTAGTGTGCGCAGCTGCTCATCGGTCAATCCGGTTCCGACCCGGCCGACGTAAACGAGTTTGCCATCCTTTGGCTTGGCCAGAAGTAGCGCGCCGATACCAGCGCGTGTTGATTTGGGTTCGGTGAACCCGATGACGACGAACTCATCGGAGGGGCGACCTTTTGCTTTTACCCAATCGCCATTGCGATTTCCGCGATACACACTATCGGCACGCTTGCTCACTATCCCTTCCAAGCCGGACCGGGATCGTCGATGGTCGATATGCGCCGGTCTGGCGTTGCGTTGGATGCATGCATGACCAAGCTGCCCTCTACGCAATAGCGCAGCAGTGACGCGTGCGCGTGCGTTTAGCGTTGTCAATTCCACGCTTGCCAGTACTTTGTTACTGCTGCAGGCAGGCCAGGCGGAATTCTTGGCTATCCGATTTCGACCCATTGCGGTCATCCATGATCGGCAGCTTTCGGGGAGGCAATCCATAACTTAGCCGACATTCGCTGGTGTTGGGGGTTCCTTCGCAAACACGATCCTAGCCTCGAGCCCTGGTTCGGCATCGCGCAGGTAGAGTCGCGCCCCGTGTGCTTCTGCGATCGCCTTGACGAGGCTCAGGCCAAGCCCGTTGCCAGGAGTCGAGCGTGCCGCTTCAAGCCTGACAAACCGGTCGAGGACCCGCTGGCGGTCTTCGTCAGGAATGCCAATGCCGTTGTCGCGCACGAACATGACGGGATGCCCGTCCTTGTACGTGGCCCCAAGTTCGATGCGGCTTGAGGAGGGAGTGTGGCGCAGAGCGTTCTGGATCAGATTGATGAACGCTTGCGCCAGCAATTCCCTGTCGCCGTGGACAAGGACGGGCTTGTCGTCAGGGATAGTGAACAGTTCGTGGCCGCTGTCTTCGGCGAGTGGTTCGTGCGTCTCAGCCAAGCCGCGAACCAGTTCATTGAGATCTAGAAGGCCGAAATGGCGTTTCAGATCGGCGTGTTCGAGTTCCGATATCCGCAGGATGGCGGCAAACAGGCTGAGCAGCTCATCGCTCTTGTCGATGGAGACTTCAATCATTTCCCCCCGATCCTGCTCGGGGCTGTCGCGCATTCTTTCCAGATGGTTGCGCAGTTGGCTCAAGGGCGTGCGCATGTCATGTGCCAAGTCGGTCGTGACTTGCTGCAGGTTGCGAAGCAATGCAGCGATGCGATCCAGCATGGCATTGAGCGATGCAGCTAGCTGGTCGAATTCGTCACCGTGTCTGCCGACCTCCGCGCGTCGCGTGAAGTCTCCCGTTGCAAACGCGCGCGAACCCTGGGCAATGCGGTCCAGCCTGCGCTTGAGATACCGCCTGAGGACGAATGAGAAAACGGTCGCGATGATAAGCATGGCCAGAAAACCGAAGCCGAAGACGGTCAGGATCGTTCTGGCGATCGCCTCAACCGGCTCGAGATCGGCAGCAACTACGAGACGGCTTCCGTTGGAGAGCCTTGTTACGAGCGCTCGCGCCGCATATGTCCGCCCTTCATGGGCGCGGAAGGAGATCCGCTGCCAGCCTGGCGCAGGCATGTGCGTATCGAGGGCACCCGCCAGCTTGCGCCCGTCCTGCCAAAAAACCGCGAAAGCGAGCGTGTGGGATGCGCCACGCTCGCTTGCTGCAATGGACTCGGCAAGACCGTCGATTCCATCGTCTGCGTAAACGGACAACAGACTGACGTTGGCTTGCTGTATGACATTGTCGAGTTCGTGCTGGAAGGCTGAATTCGCTGCAATGTAGACAGCCAGACCGATTGCAAACGTTGCAAGCGCAAAGGCCAGCGCGGTCAGGATCGCGATTCGGTTGGCGGCACTGCGCAGTAGCGACTTCATCCGGCGCGCATGCGGTAACCGACTCCGCGGCGGGTTTCGATCCAATCTTCCAGCCCACCTGCGTTGAGCTTTGAGCGCAGTCGGCTCATGTGTGTTTCAACAATTTTCGTTTGCGGATCGAAATGGAAATCCCATACCCGTTCGAGCAGCATGGTCCGGGTCACGAACTCACCGGCATGGCGCATGAGTTCCTCCAGCAGCCGAAATTCCTTGGGCTGCAGGATCACATCCACGCCGTCGCGCCGTACATCACGCGTCAGTAGATCCATTTCGATGGGACCAGCTACCAACCGTGTCACCGTGTGCTGCACGGAACTGCGCCGCGCAAGCGCCTTCACCCGCGCAGCCAATTCGCTGAAGGCGAAGGGCTTGGTGAGGTAGTCATCTGCGCCTGCATCCAGACCCTGTACGCGAGCCTCGATCTGAGCGAGCGCGGTCAGCATGATGGCGGGCTGCAAGATGCCGCCGGCACGCAAGCGACGGAGGACTTCGAGCCCGTCAAGGACCGGCATCATCCGATCGAGGATGACGAGGTCGAAATTCTCGGTCAAACCGAAGTGGAGCGCATCCTCCCCGTTGCGGGCGACGATGACATTGTGTCCCAGCTCGGCCAGGCCACGTTCGACGAAAGTCGCCGTGTCGATATCGTCTTCAGCGAGAAGGATGCGCATCCCCGGGTGGGCTCAGTCAGCTTCGCCGGCAGCTTCCAAGGCGTTTTCGACGATTTTGCCAGTCATGGCATCGACACCGACTTCGCGGGTCTTGCCGTTCTCGCGTATGTCGAACGACCAGCGCCAGCTGCCGCCTTCTTTCTCGTAGTCTGTTTCGGCGATCGTACCCTTCGCGACAGACAATGCGATGGTGCGTGCCTGTGCTTCACTGACTTTCGGCTTGGGCGCATTCGCATGTTCGGCCGCTTCTTGAGCTTTGGTCTCTGGGCCTGCCTTCTGCGTGCCTGCATAGGCTGCCATGGTCAGGGCGAGCGCGCCGGCGGTGATTGCCATTTTTGAAAAAGCGTTCATTTCATTTCTCCTGTAGCGCAACGGTGCGCTTGGCATACTGTGTACGCCCGTGCGTCACATGACGGTCTCTGCCTGGATACATTTTTGCAACCTTTCCACTCAGATCAGCGCCGCACGCGACGATGCCCTGCAGCCGCGCACGTAGTATGAACGGCCCGCCCATAGGACGAGCGGTAGCGCCAAGTGGCTCGCGCTATTGGCTCCTGAAGGCACAAATTGAATGTCTCCTTTGCGGGAGGCAATTGACGTGCTCGACCGTCCATTCCTGGCGGTGGATTCAACTGGTCGATGCAACACAATTGCTCTAAGTCTTGCGCTTCGCTCTCGGATGCGCCGCGTCGTAAACCTTGGCTAAGTGCTGGAAATCCAGGTGCGTGTAGATCTGGGTGGTGGCGATGTCGGCGTGGCCGAGCAGTTCCTGCACGCCGCGCAGGTCACCGGAGGATTCCAGCACGTGGCTGGCGAAGCTGTGACGCAGCAAATGCGGGTGCACGCGTTTCCAGATGCCCTGTTGCTGCGCGAGCTGGCGCAGCCGCAACTGGATCGCGCGCGGGCTGATCGGATTGCCGCCGCGGCCCGGAAACACGGGCCGCATCGCATCCGCATGCGCGGCCTCGCCCTGCACTGACGACTCGACGCGCCATGCGGTCAACGCCTCGCGCGCGTGGCGACCGACCGGCACGATGCGGGTCTTGCTGCCCTTGCCGAGTACGCGCACGACACCGTCAGCGAGATCGAGATCACGCCAACACAGCGCGCAGGTTTCGGCCAGGCGCAGTCCCGAGGAATACATCAGTTCGAGCAACGCTCGATCACGCTTGCCGAGCGCATCATCGGTCGGCACTTCGACTAGTCGCGTCATCTCGTCGGGATCGAGCACCTGCGGCAGTTTGCGCGGCGCTTTTGGTGCGCGCAGGCCGGCGGCGGGATTGGCTTTGATCTCGCCGTGCTTGAGCAGCCAGCTGAAGAAACTGCGACACGCCGACAACCGGCGCTGCAAAGAACTCGCACCGAGGCCACGCCGGTGTTCGGCAGCGACGAAGCCACGCAATTGTTCGTTGCCCAGTGCTGACCAACCGGCGATTGATTGCGCGCTCATCCAGTCGCGCAATGCGTGCAGATCGCGTGCGTAATTGCTCAGCGTGTGTGGCGACATCCGGCGTTCGACGCGCAGATGATCGAGATACGCATTCAGTCGTGCGTCCAGCGGATCGCCAGTGGACGCGACAGCCATCAGATCAAACCGGACTGGCTTCCGCCGGACCCAGCGCTTGCGGATCGTCGAAACGCTCCAACGCGGCCAGCAACGTATCCGCGATCAGCCGCAGGAACACCGTGCCCATGCCCGGATAAAAGCGATTGCCGTCGCGGCTGCCGATCGCGATCACTCCGCGCGCATCCAGCGCAAGCAAAGCACACGATTGCACTTCGTGCGCGCGCGCGCCAAACAGCAATTCAAGCTTGTCCGGCTGCAGCCGACCACACAACGGCTCGCCGGCATCGAGGAATTCCTTCAGCGGCTGCATCGCCTTGTCGCGGCGTGCGATCACCTGCAGCCAATCGGCATTGTCCAGGCCGTCGACCGGCTGGTGCAGCAATACGTCAACCAGTTCGCCCTGAAAATCTTCGGACAGTGTGGCGACGAGAGTCTTCAGCGTTTCGGCCGGTGTGCGCGCGCGCATCAACGCAAGCGCAAGCTGGTGCGTGCGCACGGTCAGCCGCTCGTTGTCCTGCGCGGTGGCGAACAATTCGTGCAGCCGCTTGTTGAGTTCGCGATTCTTGTCGCGCAACACATCGAGCTGATAACTGGCCAGCGACGTTGCCTGTCCAGCATCGCGCGGGACCACCAAACCCAGTGCGAGGTCGGGATAGTCGTTGAGGAATTTCGGATGCCGACGCAAATACACGGCCACTTGCGAGGCGCTGACGCGCTCGGGCTTCAACGCGCTGACATCGGCGCTTGTGGTTTCATTCGGCTCGGATCGCTCATCGTTCATTGCAACCAGTCTCCATCGAATACAAATGTGGCCGGCCCACGCAGGCGGATTGGCGCGTCATCCGCGGGCCAGTTCACAGTCAGTATGCCGCCGGGCAAATCGACTTGTACGTTACGCCCAATCAATCCCTGCCGTACGCCGATCGCGACCGCCGCGCAGGCGCCGCTGCCGCATGCCAGGGTTTCACCCACGCCGCGCTCGAACACGCGCAGACGGATCGCACCGGGTGCCAGAATTTGTGCAAAACCGACATTGACTCGCTCGGGAAACGCGGTGTGAGACTGCAATGCAGCGCCGATGCGCGCAGCTGGCGCGGCGCGGACGTCGTCGACTGTGATCAGCGCATGCGGATTGCCCATCGATACCGCACCGAATTCGACGGTGTCGCCATCGAGATCGAGCGCGTAACGCGCCGCCTCGTCGAAACCGCGCAGCGGAATGCGAGATGGCGCGAAATCGGGCACGCCCATGTCGACCGCGATGCTGTCGTCATCGAATAGTTCGACCGAGATCACGCCGGCCGGCGAGTCGAGACTGAAGCGCGTGGCTGCCAAAGCGTCACGCTGGCGCAACCACGCCGCCACGCAACGCGCGCCGTTGCCGCATTGCTGCGCGATCGAACCATCTGCGTTCCAGATCCGGTAGCCGGCGATGCAATCGCTGCGCGCGCTATCGGTGATGCCAAGCACCTGATCGCAACCGATGCCGTGATGGCGATCGGCCAGCAGTCGCAAGGTATCCACATTGGGGACGGTCGCGTTGCCGCGCAAATCGAGCAGCACAAAATCGTTGCCGGCGCCGTGCATCTTGGAAAACCGCAACCGCTGCGACACCGTCGATCAACCGTGCGCGGGTGGCGTCTTGCTCGGCAGCACCAGATCGCCCTTGTTGCCGCAACCCGCGAGCGCGACCAGCACCGCCAGCACGAGTAGTTGCGCAATAAGGCGTGCGCGCGATCCGGCGCCTGCGACTTGCTTGGCATCGTGTTGGCTGCAAGGATCCTGGCGGGAAATTTTCATCGATCTGTTCACAGCTGCAAGCGTCGCCCGCAGTATAGTCGGGTCACACTGCGTGCGTCAGCGCCTGCAATACACGCGTGGACCGAATCCAGGAGATTTTGATGCCCCTCAGCCAGTTCAGCCCCAGCATGCTGTTGTTGATTCCGGTGATCCTGCTGTTGCTGATCGCCTTGCTGCTGTTTGCCGCGGCGCGTCGGGCGCGCGGTGGCGGACGATTCGTGCGCGCGGTGTTCGGATTGCTGTTTTTGTTGCTGGCGAGCGGGCTGGGCATCCTCGCCGTGGCGTTGCACAACTATCTGCACATCGCTGATGACGTGCCGGTGGCGCATTTGTCGATGACGCAGCTCGGGCCGCAGCATTTCAACGTTGCGTTCGACCCGGTCAGTGGCACTTCGCGCACGCTGGACATGCGCGGCGACCAGTGGGAAGTCCAAGCGCGGGTGATCCGTTGGAAACTGCCGGCGCAACTGGCCGGGCTGCCGCCGCTGTACCAGCTTGAGCGCATCCAGGGTCGTTACCGCGACATCGTCTCCGAGCGCGATTTGCCGCGCAGTGTCGAAGCACTGAATGCGGATGCGTTGTTCGACATGTGGACGCTCAAGCACCGGTTCCCTGGCTGGCTGGGTTTCGTGGATGCGGATTACGGCAGCGGCGCGTATCTGCCGATGATCGATGGCGGGCGCTTCGATCTGTATCTCAATTCACGCGGCGGACTGGTTCCCAAGCCGGCCGATGACGCCACGCGCGCGAAGTTGACTGCGGCTGGCTGGTGATTGCGGCGCTGGGTTTGAATCCTCAGCGTTTTGCGCGTGTCGCTGGCGCTGTGCGCAACGCGCGCCGCCGGCTGATGGTCTCGCTGCGTTGCGCCTGACGACGTGGCGCACGCCGGCGAGGTTCCGCATCGTTTGATGCAGAATCGACGCGAGCGAGCAACAAGCCCCTGACCGCATCGCGGTAATGCACCAACAGTGCGCTCATCGGTAGCAGCAGCAACCAGGCCGGCAGCACGCCGGGCGTCGGCGACATCCACCCACTGATCAGCGCGGCACCCGCGGCCACAATTGCCAGTTGCCAAAGGCTGCGGCGCAGCCCGAGTAACGCGTTCGATGGCTCGCGATCGGATCGTGAAGTAACTTGATGGCTGCGCACGGGTTGGCTCCAGCAGGAAGGACATCTGCATCCTGCAACCGGCCCATCTCAGCGATTGAGACCATGTGATTGGCGAGCAGGAATTCGGTGCGACCGAAGCTCGGGGAACCTTGAAACCGTTCGGCATTGACTTGGCCCATCAGCTTCGTCGAAGGGTCGCCGCTTCGCTCACACCGTCTTGGCATTCACTTTTTGGGCCGAGTACTGCGTTCGGGCGCGGTCCAATACACGCGCTGGCGCGAGAATGACGAATCTTTTGAGGCTCGTTTTCCGACCCGTTTAGATACGGACCATCCGACCATGCAGCTACACTTGTACCGCCTAGTCGTAATTCGACAATGCCAGTTGCAGCAGCGTTCGCGCTTGCTGGCGCAGGCTGGCAGGTTCCATCACTTCGGCATCCGCGCCGTAACGCAGCACATCCATCAGCAATTCGCGGGCCTGGCTGTACGGCAGCTTCAACTCAAAGCGGCCATCGGGCAGAAAGCGCCCTTGCTGCTTGGAGTGCCAGTGCTCGTCGGCGACCCAACGCGCGGCCTTCTCACTGAAGACGATCGTCGCGGTCGCCTTGGGCGGTCCAGAAAAAATCCCGTAACTGGACGCCAGGTGCTGGTTGAGTTGGTCGTCGGGCACGTCGTGCGCGACCACAGTGCCGGCATGCGCTGCGGTGATGCGATCAACCGCGAAACTACGCAGCGCGTCGCGATCCAGATCCCACGCATCCAGATACCAGTTATCGCGGTAGTGCGTGAGCCGCTGCGGCGCGACCTTGCGATGGGTGCGCTCGTTGGTGGACCGCGCGAGGTAATCGAACTCGAGTTGGCGACGTTCCAGCACCGCGCCAGCGACCACGCGAAATGACAGTTCGTCCATCCGGCGCACACCGGTGGCCAACACGCGCACGCGCTCCACCGGCCAGCGCTTGCCGCCAGCCTGCTGCGCAAGCAATGCGTCGATGCGACTCTTTAGTGGCGCCAGTGCGCTCGACAACACGCCGCTGCCGGTTCGATCGAGCAACTGGTGCGCGGCCAGCAGCGCGTGCAGTTCGTCTGAACTCAGCCACAGGCCCGGCAATTCAAAGCGCCCGCCTTCGACCTCGTCGTAGCGGAATGCACCTTCGCCACTACTCACCAGCGGCGCGCCCAACGCGTCACGCAAAAACGCCAAGTCGCGATACAACGTCGCGCGCGAGCAGTCGAGTTCTTCCATCATGCGTTTGGTCGGCACCGGATAGCGGGCCGACTTCAGCATCCGGTGCAGCGACAGCGCGCGTTCGTAGCGATCCATGGCCTATTGTGCCGCAACCGGAAGATGCCGGCTTTGGCGGCGACAGACGGCCGACCACATGGCAACTCATCCGCTACCATTGGGTTGACCTAGCAAAATGATCGGGCGCCATGAAGCAACCCAGACTCAACCTGTCTCCCAGTCCAGGGATGAAGTCAAGACGACGACGTGCTACATGTGCGCGTGCCGTTGTGGGCAAGACGGTGCGCTTGTGAGATGCCTTGAATCGCATCTCGCGCATCATCTTGCGACCAGCCAAGGATGGCTGGGCCGGCGCCCAACACCATGGATGGTTCGCTACCGCCCGCTCTCGACTGACGTAGTCGGAATGCGCGCGTCATGAAGCAGCCCAAACTCAATCTGTCCCCAAGCCCCGGCGACGAAGTCAAGACGACGACGTGCTATATGTGCGCGTGCCGTTGCGGCATCAAAGTCTGGCTCAAGGACGGCAAGATCCGTTACATCCAGGGCAATCCCGCGCACCCGGTGAATCAGGGCGTGTTGTGCGCGAAGGGTTCGGCCGGGATCATGCAGCACTACTCGCCTTCGCGATTGAGCAAACCGCTGCTGCGCGTGGGTGAACGCGGCAGCGGCGAGTTCAAGGAGATCGAATGGGAAGAGGCGTTGTCGATTGCGGCTGGCTGGCTGAAGCCGATTCGCGAACGTAATCCGGATGAGCTTGCCTTCTTCACCGGACGCGATCAATCGCAAGCGCTCACCGGTTGGTGGGCGCAGCAGTTCGGCACCATCAACTACGCCGCGCACGGTGGCTTCTGTTCGGTCAACATGGCCGCAGGCGGGTTATATACGCTGGGCGGCAGCTTCTGGGAATTCGGTGAACCCGACTGGGAGCACACGCGCTACCTGATGTTGTGGGGCGTGGCCGAGGATCACGATTCCAATCCGATCAAACTCGGCCTTGGCAAGCTGAAGGCTCGCGGCGCGAAAGTCGTCGCGATCAATCCGGTGCGCACTGGCTACGGCGCGATTGCGGACGAGTGGATCGGTATTCGCCCTGGCACCGACGGGCTGTTCGCGTTCGCGCTCATCCATGAATTACTGAAAGCCGATCGCATCGATCTGGATTATCTGGTGCGATATGCGAATGCACACTGGCTGGTGATTCGGAATCCTGGCGGCGCGGATGATGGAATGTTTGCGCGCGATGCGGATGGGAATGTGTTGTGTGCTGCGCGGGCTGAAGTCCTCTCCTCCGACACTGTCGGAGGAGAGGGTTGGGTGAGGGGGGCTGTTGATCCTGGCTCGGATGGGCGAAAAGCGTCCCCCTCACCCCGGCCCTCTCCCCCATCAAACACAATGGGGGGGAGGGGGCACTATTTCGCGCGCGCGGATGCAGTAGACATTTCGCCAGCCGTCGTCGGCGAATACAAGCTGCCCGATGATCGCAAGGCAACGCCAGTATTCCATCTGCTTGCCGAACGCTATCTCGATCCGAAGTATTCGCCCGATGCGGTGAGCGAGCGCTGCGGAATCCCCGCCGACACCATTCGTCGCATCGCGCGCGAACTGGCCGAAGCGGCATTCGACAGCAACTTTTCCCTGCCAATTGCATGGACCGACACGCACGGTCGCAAACACGAGGAGATGATCGGCCGCCCGGTTTCGATGCACGCGATGCGCGGCATCAGTGCGCACTCGAATGGCTTCCATACCTGTCGCGCGCTGCACGTGCTGCAGTTACTGCTTGGCGCGATCGATTCGCCGGGCTCGTTCCGCTACCAGCCGCCATATCCAAGGCCCATCCCGCCGGGCAATCGCCCGGGCAAGACGCGGCGCGAGAATGGGACCCTCGATGCGGGACCCTTGGGCTTCATCCACGGTCCGGAAGATTTGCTGGTTGACGCCAACGGTGCGCCGCGGCGCATCGATCATGCGTATTCGTGGGCCTATCCACTGGCCGCACACGGCATGATGCACACAGTCATCCGCAACGCATGGGCCGGAGATCCGCAACCGATCGACACGTTGCTGATGTTCATGGCCAACATGAGCTGGAACTCGTCGATGAACACCGGCGAGACCATGCGCATGCTGACCGACAAGCGCGCGGACGGCGAATACAAAATCCCGCACATCATTTATTCCGATGCGTACGCAAGCGAAATGGTCGCGTACGCTGATCTGGTGCTGCCGGATACGACGTATCTGGAACGCTTCGATGCAATGTCGATGCTCGATCGACCGATTTCCGATGCCGACGGCGCCGCCGATGCAATGCGGCATCCGGTGCTGGATCCGTCGACGCAACCATCGCCGGATGGAACACCGCGGCACGTGCGCGGTTTCCAGTCGGTGCTGCTGGAACTGGGCGCGCGTCTGCAATTGCCGGGCATGGTCGATGAGGATGGCGCAGCGGTCTATCGCGACTACGCCGACTACATCGTCAACCACCAGCGCACACCTGGCGTCGGCTTGCTGGCGGGCTGGCGGGGCACCGATGGATCGCTGGAGGGCAAGGGCGCGCCCAATCCCGATCAGCTCGATGCCTACATCGCCAACGGCGGTTTCTGGCGCAGCGAGATTCCAGAATCCGCCCGCTATTACAAGATGGCCAATCACGACTATCTGGAATGGTCGACACGCATGGGTTTCATCGCCAAGGCCGAGCCGGTCGTGATGCAACTGTATTCGGAGACGTTGCAGAAATTCCGCCTTGCCGCGCAAGGTCACGGCAGCGTGCAGCCGCCGCAACAGGATCGCCAGCGCGTTGCGACGTATTTCGACCCGCTGCCGATCTGGTATGAACCGTTTGAGGGCGCAGAGCTAGATGAGCCGGTTGAGACCGGGGAACCAAGCTTGGTGTCGGCTGGCAAGGCGCGGGTTGAGCAAGCAGCGGAGTGGACGAATGCGTCCATGATCAGCGCAGCGAAATCCGCAACGCCGGCAGACGGCGCCAGGCGCCGGTTCCCGTTGTCGGCAGTCACACAGCGCCCGATGTTCATGTACCACTCGTGGGGCTCGCAAAATGCCTGGCTGCGGCAGATCGCCACCCGCAACTGGTTGTACCTGCATCCGGATACCGCAAAAAGATATGGCATCGCTGACGAGGACTGGATCCGCGTGGCTTCACATGCGGGCGAGATGCAGGTGCAGGCAAAATGTGTGTCAAACATGCAGCCCGACACGGTGTGGACGTGGAATGCGATCGGCCGGCGGCGCGGCGCGGCACGGCTGGCGAAGGATGCGCCAGAAGCCACCGAAGGTTTTCTGCTTAACCATTTGATTTCGGACCGCACGCCGCGCGGCGACTATGCCAATGCCGATCCGGTGACCGGGCAAGCGGCGTGGTTCGACCTGCGGGTGCAGATCGCGCCGATCGCGTTAGACGCGCGCGCGACAGGCTCAGCAGAACAGCCCAACACCGCGCCGCAGTTTCCGCCGCTGGCGTTTGTCGAGGCGAGCGAGCAGCCGTTGCGTTACGGCGCCGCTATGCGCGAAGACGCCGATCGTCAGCAGGATTGATCCGAAGCTGCCATCCGGTGCCGCGGACCGAGCCACTGAACGCGATTTCCCGCTAATCTTGTGGCCCGTGTCTGTGCTCTCAAGGTGATGCGGCAAACACCCTGCAACGATTCACTTTTGGAAAATCGAATTTATGGAATGGCAGGCCTGGGCCACCGTCGCGATCATCATCGCCGCAATGGTCGTGTTCGCCAGCGAAAAGGTGCGCATCGACGTGGTCGCGCTGGTGGTGCTGGCATTGCTGCTGGTGCTGGGCATCCTCGATCTGAAGGAATCGCTCAGCGGGTTCAGCAACGAGGCGACGGTGACGGTCGCGGCGATGTTCGCACTCAGCCTGGGCATCGAACGATCGGGCGCGCTGGAGCCGCTCGCACGCGTTCTGGGCCGGATCAAGAAACCATGGTTACTGACCCTGGCATTGATGCTGGCGATCGCCCCGCTGGGCGCCTTCATCAAGAACATCGCATTGGTCGGCATGTTCCTGCCACTGGCGCTGGGCGTGTGCGCGCGCACACAGACCTCGCCGGCGCGGGTGCTGATGCCGATGGCGTTTGCCGCGCAGATGGGCGGCGTGTGCACGTTGATCGGCACCTCCTCAAACCTGCTGGTCGACAGCATGGCCCAGGACCTTGGACTGCCCGCGTTCGGCGTGTTCGAGTTCACCAAGCTCGGTGCGATCCTGGCCGCCGCCGGCATTTTTTATCTGATGGTGCTGGGTCGATGGTTGCTGCCGCGCAAGGTCGATGCGGAGATGCCGGTCAGCGAAGACATCGGCATGTACGTCGCCGAGCTTCGCGTGACCGCCGAATCCAGCGTGGTGGGGAAGACCATTGCCGATGTAAAGATGGGCGAAAAATACGGCGTGTTTCCGCTGGAATTGTTGCGCGGCGAAGAGCAGCAGTGGTCACCCCGGTCGCAGGAACTGGCGATCAAGGACGTGCTGCTGGTGCGCGGCGACTGGACCAAGATTGAGGCATTCCGCAAGGCCGCGAAACTCGAAAACGCGCGCGAACACCGCTACGCACAGGAAGGCGATGACCCGCGCGTGATGGCCGAGGTGATGGTCGCCCCCGGCAGCGTGGTCGAGGGTCGCACTTTGTCCGAACTCGACCTGCAATGGCGTTACGACGCCAACGTGCTGGCCATCCACCGGCGTGGCCACCTGCTGCGCAGGACTCTGAAGTCCGTGGAGTTGGCGCTCGGCGACGTGCTGTTGATGCTGGTAGACGAGAGCGCCATCCCGAAGCTGCGGGGCGATGATCGCTTTATCGTGCTCAGCGAACGCGAGGAACAGCACAAAACATCGCGCAAGGCGTGGTACGCGGTGGCGATCATGGCAGCGGTGGTCGTATTTTCGGGCATGCACTGGCTGCCGATTCCGGCGGCGGCGGTGTGCGGTGCAATCGTCATGGCGTTCGCCGGCTGCTACGGGCGCAAGGACGTGTACGAGGCGATGGACTGGAAGATCATCATCCTGCTCGGCGCGATCCTGCCGCTGGGGATTGCGATCGAGAAGACCGGCGTATCGGGCATCGTGGTGCAGGCCGGCATGGGCCTGGTCGGTGGACACGGTCCGCTGATGGCGTTGCTGTTGATCTACCTGCTGACGGCGTTGCTGACCGAGTTGATGGGCCACAACCCGTCGGTGGTATTGATGGTCGGCATCGCCGCGTCGGTCGCGCATGCGGTGGGCGCCGATCCGCGTCCGTTCGTGGTCGCAGTGGCGTTTGCGGCTGCCACCTCGTTTGCAACGCCGGTGGGCTATCCAACCAACACGATGGTGTATTACGCCGGCGGCTATCGGTTCACCGATTTCATGAAAGTCGGCATTCCTTTGATCGCGCTGTTCTGCACGTTGTCGATGTATTTCATCCCGCAAATCTGGCCGTTCCATCCGACCGGCGGCATCATCACGCCAACAACGGTGCATGCCACCGTCAACGCCGCGACCAGCCATTGATCACACTTATTTTATCGATGCTTTTGCCATGACCGCGCTGCCGGCCCCATCGAAGGTCAAACTCGGTTTGGTGATCGACCTCGACACCTGCGTCGGCTGCCATGCCTGTGCGGTGGCTTGCAAACAATGGAATGCCGGCGGCATTGCCGGCCCGCTGACCGACGAGGATCCTTACGGACGCGAGCCATTCGGCGTGTGGTTCAACCGCGTGCACAGCTATGAAGTCGATGCTTCCTTCTCCCCCCGGGAGAAGGTGCCGACTGCGCAGGCAGGAAGCCGAAGCGAACGGCGAAGCCGGCCCGAAGGGCGATCCGCCGATGCGGCGAGTCAAGCGGATGAGGGGCAGCGGGTGCCGAATACATCGCTCCGCCCAGCCCCTCGCCCCAACCCCTCTCCCGAAGGCGGAGGGGCTCAAATCAACATGACCGTGCACTTTCCGCGCTCATGCCTGCACTGCGAGACGCCTGCGTGCGTCACCGTGTGCCCAACCGGCGCCAGCTACAAGCGGGTCGAGGACGGCATCGTGCTGGTCGATGAGGACAAGTGTATCGGCTGCAAGTTGTGTTCGTGGGCGTGCCCATACGGCGCGCGCGAGTATTCGGCGGTCGAGGGCGTGATGAAGAAATGCACGCTGTGCGTGGATCGCATCTACAACGAGCACCTCGATGAATCCGAACGCCAGCCGGCCTGCGTGCAGGCGTGTCCCACGCGCGCGCGGCACTTCGGTGATCTGGGCGATCCGGAGTCCAAGGTGTCGCAACTGGTTTCCGAACGCGGCGGTCGCGATCTGTTGCCGGAACTCGGCTACAAACCTGTCAACAAATACCTGCCGCCACGGCCGCGTCGTGGGGCGGAATCTGGCGTGGGTGCAAGCTCTGCGAGCGGGACGACAGCGGTTGCGGAATCGCTGGATGCAAGCGCATTGCCGCCGGTGCTGCGCTGGCTCGATCGCGTGCTGAGCCGCTGATGGCCGGCGTTTTCACTGCAGCGGGACAGTCGCGATGAATCCCGCGTTCTCGGTGATCTTGTTCACCACGCTTTCGGGCGCGGGCTACGGATTGCTCGCGTGGCTCGGCTTGGTGTTTGCCAGTGCATCGCCGGAGCTGTTTGCGCTGGATGACCCCGAATTTTCGACGTGGCTCTTCATGCGGATCATTGTACTTTTGGCGATGGGCATGGCGCTGACGGCGATCGGCCTGCTAAGTTCGATCTTCCATCTCGGCAAGCCATTGCGTGCATGGCGGGCGTTCTCTCAGTGGCGGACTTCCTGGCTATCGCGCGAGGGCGTTCTGGCACTGCTCGCTTACGCTCCCCCTCTGGCGCTGATCGGATTATTTTCAGCCATCCTTACCGGTACCGCTTCGACGGATCCACTCGCCGAAAGACTCACTGCCGGGCTTGGCGGCATGCTCACGTTGCTATCGCTTCTTACTGTTGTCTGCACTGCAATGATCTATGCATCGTTGAAGCCAATCCCGGCGTGGCGCCATCCGCTGGTAGTGCCGGTCTATCTCGTTTTCGCCTTGTTCACCGGAATCTCCTGGATAATGGCCTTCTCCGCGCTGGCATCAGGCGGCCCGCTGTCGGTACATGTTGTCGTTTCGCATGGCCTGATACTCGTGCCCGCCGGGTTCGCGGTTGTGCTAGCCGTGATGAAGCTTATCTACTGGCGCGCCATCGACCGCATCGAATTGCCCTCACGCGAATCCGCGACCGCGCTGGAAGGCATCGGCACCGTCACGATATTTGAGCGTCCGCACACCGAGGCGAACTACCTCACGCATGAAATGGGATTCGTCCTGGCTCGCAAGCATTCGCGCAAACTGCGCGTGATCGCACTAGTGTTGTTCGCTGCGATTCCACTACTCGCCTTGGGAACGGCGTGGTTGCTGCCGGCAAGCACAGTCATCGCTTTATGGATTGCTGCGAGCGCCGCGATTGCCGGGGCGTTTGTCGAACGCTGGCTGTTTTTTGCCGAAGCGAAGCACATGGTGATGCTGTATTACTGAGCAGTCTGGATCACCCGAGTTTCGATATCGCTTTCGTGCGCACAGCGCACGCTACTTCTGTGATTCGTAGCGTGCTGTGCGCGCGATTGAACCGTTCATGGTTCGACGAGCTCACCACGAACGGAATCGTCGTGTAGGCAAACTACAGTGGCGTAGCGTGCGCTGTCCGCACGAGAATTGATGCCCTGTCGACCACAAGACAACACAAACTCGTTGCTCGTCATCCCGGCGAAAGCCGCGACCCATTGTGATTTTGTGTAGCTGAAAAAATGGTTCCCGGCTTACGCCGGGATGATGGCTGATATGCCCGTCGATCTGACTGCTGCATTGCCGTCGCACGTTACGCGGACAATCGCGCCAGCAGCTCCCCCGCGCCGGCGGCCAGTAGTTGCTCGGCGACGCGTGAACCCAGCGCATCCGGATCGCTCGCTGCACCGTCGTCCTCAGCGCGAATCAATTCGCCTGTCGCGGCATCGCCAACCAGCCCTTGCAGGTGTAACTGAGCGCCATTCAACTGCGCGAACGCCGCGATTGGCACCTGGCAACTGCCCTGCAAGCGGCGCGTCAAGGCGCGCTCGGCTTCGACGCAGGTGCGTGTCGGCGCGTGATCGAGCACCGCAAGCAGCGCGCGCGTGACCGAATCATCGTCACGACATTCGACGGTGATTGCGCCCTGCGCTGCCGCCGGCAACCAGCCCGGTGCGATCAGGCGTTGACGGATGCGCTGCGACATGTCCAATCGATCCAACCCCGCGCACGCGAGCAGAATCGCATCGAACTCGACGCTGTCGAGTTTTGCAAGGCGTGTGTTGACGTTGCCGCGCAAATCTTGAATCGACAAATCCGGTCGAAGCGCGCGCAATTGCGCCTGCCGTCGCAGCGAGGATGACCCGACTCGCGCGCCATGCGGCAACGCATCGAGACTGTCCCAGTGATTGCACACAAATGCATCGAACGGATCGGCGCGGGCCAGCACTGCGGCCAGCGTAAACGGGCCGTCAAGCTCCATCGGCACGTCCTTCAGCGAATGCACCGCGGCATCGGCCCGCCCTTCGAGCATCGCGACCTCGAGCTCTTTCAGGAACAAGCCCTTGCCGCCGATTTCGGCAAGCGGTCGATCGATGATTTGATCGCCGCGCGTGCTCATCGGTACCAGTTCCACGTTCAAGCCCGGATGTGCTGCCCGCAACAGCGCGGCAACGTGTTCGGTCTGCCACAACGCCAGCGGGCTCTTGCGCGTGGCCAGACGGATGCGGGCGCCGGCGGATGGACTTGTTCCCGCGCTCACAGTGTCTTCAATTGCTCGCGCAGCAGCGGCAGACAGCGACGACTGACTTCCAGCGGCGTCGGCACATCGCGCAGCAGCACGTGCGTCTGGCCATCGGGCGTGCGCCGCAGTTCGGCCAGCGCATCGGCGGCGACCAGACAGTTGCGGTGGATGCGCAGGAAGCGCGCGCCGAATTCGGCTTCCAGCGACTTCAGCGATTCCTCGATCAAATCCTCACCTTTGACGTGATGCACGGTGACGTATTTCTCGTCGGCCTGCAGATACGCCACGTCCTCGATCCGGATCAAGCGCAGGCTGCCGCGCAGGCGCGCGGACAGGTGCGTGCGTGCCTTGCCTTGCGCAATCTCGGACATTTGCCCGCGGCTGGGCTGCAGGCGGCGTGCGCGTTCCAGCGCTTCGCCTAACCGTTCACCGCGCACCGGCTTGAGCAGGTAGTCCACCGCTGCGGTCTCGAACGCCTGCAAGGCATGCTCGTCAAACGCGGTGCAAAAAATGATCGCAGGCGGCGCGTCCAGACCATTGATGTGGCGCGCAGCCTCCAAACCGTCCATCGCCGGCATCGAGATATCCAGCAGCAGCACATCCGGTGACAACGCCTGAACCTGTTCGATCGCTTCCAGCCCGTTGCCCGCCTCGCCCACCACCTGCACATCGGCGTGTTCAGACAGCAGCGCACGCAGGCGATCGCGTGCCAGCGGTTCGTCGTCAGCGATCACGATTTTCAATGTGCGTCTCCGCCAGCGGCCATCAAGTGTGGGCCGGCACAATGGGAATGCGCAGGCTGCACACATGGTAGCCAGCATCGCGACGGGTGACCAATTGCGCTTGCTCGCCGAACCGATAGCGCAGGCGCTGGCCGATGCTTTGTTGCGCGTGACCGCTCCCGGTTGAAATCACTGGTTTCAGGGGACACGGATTGCTGATCTCGATCGTCAACACGTGGTCTTGTTGCCGCAGCGCAATGCGAATGGTACCGCCATCGGGCAGTGGCGCAATGCCATGGATCACCGCGTTTTCCAGCAGCGGTTGCAGAATCAGGCGCGGCAACTTCAGTGTCCACGGCAATGGTTCGTCGCGCTGCCAGTCCACCTGCAATCGCTGGCCCAGCCGCAAATGTTCGATCGCAAGAAATCGTTCGGCCAGCTCGACCTCCTCCTTCAAGGTCGCATCGCCCTCGCCGGCACCCAAGGCGGCGCGAAACAGGTCCGACAAATCCTCGATAGCGCGTTCGGCACGGACCGGATCGCTGCGCACCAGGCTGGCGATGGTATTCATGCTGTTGAACAAAAAGTGCGGCCGGATGCGCGCCTGCAACGCGTCCACTTCCGCCTTGGCCTGCGCCTGCACCTGCTGCCGCCATTGTTCGGTGACGTAGGCGTAGCGCAGCGCCGCTGCGCTGATCAGTCCGGTGAGAGCGCCGATGCTGAGCATGAAGCGCGCAGGATTGGCACGCGGCTGGCCCAGCAACAAGCCGAGGCCAAGATCGATCTGCAGCAGGATCCACGCGCCGATCAGCGAGACCGCGACCGGAATGCCCCAGGCCACGATCGCACTGAACAGCACCGGCCTACGCGACAACGGTTCGCGCAACTTGCACAGCAGCATCGCGCTGGTCAGTGCGATCCACACCGCCAACAAGCTTTCGGAACCGAAATCCGGCAGGTTGAATGGCGCGACTGACAATGGAGACAACGCCAGCACCACCACCACCAACTCGGCCGCAATGATCACCGCGAACAGGGTCGGCAGGCGGCAGAAATCCGGAACCCACTGGCGCGGCACAAGCGTCATGCTCGCAGTATGGCGCAGTTGCAACGGGCGTCGTAGAGCGGGCGGTCAATCGCTCACACACTCAGGTTCACAGTAGATCAGGTGCCGCTGAAGCGTTCACCCGCCCACTGCGCCAGTGCCTGGATTTCCTCTGCACACACTTGATGCTGCATCGGATAGCTGTGCCATTGCAGCGGCATGCCCAGCGCCAGTAGTGCGTCGCGACTGCGCTCGCCTAGCGCCTGTGGCACCACTGGATCAAACCGCCCATGCGCCATAAACACCGGCGTCGCACGACCCACGGCGGTCGCCTCGGCAATGCTCGCCTGCGCAATTGGCAGATAAGTGGACAGCGCGATGATTCCAGCGAGTGCCTCACGACGACGCAACCCGGCCGCCAGCGCAATCGCGCCGCCTTGCGAGAATCCCGCCAGCAATACACGCGAGGGTGGCACGCCGCGCTCGCCTTCGCGTTCGATCAGCGTGTCGACCTGCGCTACCGACTCGCGCACACCAACCTCGTCCTCGGAGCGCGTGAAATCCGAGCCGATCGAACGAATGTCATACCACGCCCGCATCCGCATCCCGCCGTTCACTGTCACCGCGCGCAGCGGCGAATGCGGAAACACAAACCGGATCGCCGGCCAACCCGACCGCAACAACTCCGGCACTAGCGGTACAAAGTCGTTGCCATCCGCGCCAAGACCATGCAGCCAGACAACACTCCACGTTGGCTCCGGGCCAGTTTGTTTTTCTACTGTTTCGAGCATCGAATCAGTCATAAATTGAAACTCATCAAATTGAAAAGGGCTGGGCCTTGTCACAGATTTGCAGATCATCGTGCAAGCGCGACTGCGGTATCCGAAACTGCCTCACTTTGGATAGCGCGTAACAGCCGAGTGTGTCCGCCAGATGAGTGTCGAAGAAGAACACTCGTGAAGTCGCGGAGATTTTACAGGTCTCTCTGAGACATCGTGGTTTCGATAAGTCGTCCAATCGGTTGAGCAGCCGCATACGGAACCGGTAACCTCAGTCGAACTGATCGTTTCGCACGATCTACTTCAGAGGCGTGACGAGCCAGTTCCACGCCGGAGTCAGGTCGCCCCAATCGAAACTAACGCCGAGACTGCCGTCGTCATTCACAATGCGCAGTCGGTTTGTGTCTTTGGTGACGAACAGTACCTTGCCGTAGATTTTCGGCACTCGACTTGCCTTGCGGCTGGCGTCTTTGGTGCTTTCTTTGGTTTCAACAAGGCGCGTCATAGCGGGCATGCCGGTGGGATATTCCAGGCAGACCACGAAATCCGGGTAGAAGTAGTTGCCGTGCTCGCTGCGCACCAGCCGCACCGACCACGGCTTTCGGTCCGGGTTCCGGTGCCACCAGATCACCGCATCATCGCGATCCAGCGCATCAATGAAATCGCGTTCTTCCGAATTGACGGCGGTTGCACCATCGAAGCTACCGACAAGCAATTTCCCGCCGTCAAAATACAGCGCTGATGCGGTGATGCTGGCCCTTGCGTCGATGTCCAAGTCATCCCGTGCGCATTCGATGTCGTCCCTGTGTGGCGGCACCACGCCATAAAGATTCTTGCGCGAAGGTTTGAGTGCGTGTTGCAGCGGATACAGCATGGCATCCGGCAAGAGGCTCGCATCATTGACCGTGGCGAATTGTGAGACGGCTTCCTGGACTAATTCCATCAACGGCTGCGCTTGCCGACGGATGACCCAGCAGGCGGCATCGCGACAGAGGCGGGCGCGTTGCTTTTCATCCTGTGTGACCTCGCCAACCTCAGAAGGTGGTGTGGCAACCTCCGGCTGCAAGCGCTCTGCAAGTGTGTTCACGATGACGCGCACGTCTTCGTCCTCTACCTGCGGAATTCTGCGTAGACAGTGTTCGGCCTCACGCAGCAAGGCGCCACGGTGCGTGATGATAGCCACGTCTTTTTCGCTGGCGGTGCCTTCCGTCAGTTCGGTGTGGACTTCCTTTTCCTTGAGCAGGTTGTAGGCTGCGCGCACGGCGTTTGTCACTAGCCCCTCATCGAGCGGTAGATCGGATGCGGCCTGCCGCGAAACCCGCGTCATGTCCGCGAGGATGGGCCGCGTTTCTTGCTGCAAACATCGAGGCGTCAAGCGCAGTTGCACGTTGCGCCGATACACCTTCAAGCCCTGCTCGGTGAGCAATTCCATCAACGCTTGCTCGTCTACTGGCAGCGTCGCTGTCTTGTGAACACCGCCTCCAGTTGGCTCTACCCGGTCCCAACTCATCAACGTGGTGCCGGTATCCCCCAGCAAGTCTAGTTGCTCGTGCACATACGGAACTTCAGTGGAAACCGTTGGCGCTAGAGGCAAAGTGTCATAGGTCACCGGCATCTGTGGCGTGACGTGATTGCTGAAAACCGTCGCGCCGGAAGCGGTCTGCCGCACCACCATCTTTTCGGTTTGTCCTTCCAATTGGCTCTTGACCGCGCCGGCGGTATTGACCGCCGACTGGAAGCCTTGTTGCGCCACCGCATCGGCCAGATACACATAGGCCGTGTTCAACTCCGGCGGAATCGGCATCGGCTTGGGGAAGGCCTTGCGGATCGCGGGCGCAACGCGCATCACCCTGCCGATGAATTGCATGGCGAAATCGGGATCGTTCACCGGCTTGGTCGATGCCAGCACAAACGCGCGGGGCGCGTCGAAGCCGGTGCCTGCCGATTGCTTGAAAATCAGCACTTCCTTGGTTTGGTCGTTGGCAATTGCGGCCATCAGCACCGGGTCGGGATCGTCGGCCGAGTGTGTGCCAATTGCTGCCGCCGGCACCTTGCACAACTGCATCAATTCGCGCTGCGCTTCTTCAACACTCTTGTCGCCATTGCCGACCTGTACCAGCAACAGTGGCGTCAACGCGACGCCGGCTTCCTGCAATTGTCGCTTCAGCCAAAGATGTTGCAGCCACGCCTGACGCAACACGGTGCGCTTGAGGTCGGCGATGGTTGAAACCGAATGACGCAAGTCGTACACAACCGCCTCAACGTAACGCTTATTGAGTCGCGCTTCGACGACGGCATCGCGACTGACAACGAAGGCTTCGCGCGCGCCTTTTCCGGCTTTGTCGAGGAATTCGTCGAGGCGCGCGTCCTTCGGCGTAGCGGTGGCCATGATCAGGTAGTCGGGATCGAGCCAATGTGCGAATTGTCCGAACTCGGTGCCGTGATCGAGACCGATATGCGCCTCATCCACCACTAGCCCGAGCTTCAGGCCGCGTGCCCGCGCCAGCGCGACGAATTCGTCCAGCGTCTTACGCTCGTCGTCGCCGTCGTTGGCGTATCCGGCCTTGCGATCCTTGGATCGGGCCACAGCCTGCGCGGTGGACAGCAACACCGTGCCGGCAGTCGGCTCCTGATTGCGGCCGCGTGACAGCATCACCGGGGTCAGGCCGGTCGCGTTGGCCAGCAGTGCGTCTTCGGTCTGCTGCACCAGATTGACGAACGGCACGAACCACAGCCAGAGCGTTGGCTGCGCGGCGGAAACCTTGTCCAGCACGCCGGTCAGCATGAAGGTTTTTCCCGAGCCGGTGGGCGCGCGCAGCAGGCACGGCGGCGAGGGCTGGCGCAGCAACGCCGACGCCATGTTGGCGATGATGCTGCGCTGAAAGTCGGCCGGCACCAATGCGCTGGATTGCGCCATCGCCAGATTGAGCGAACTCATGTGGCACCTCCAGCTTGGCCCTGCCGCAAGGCTTCATGCAGACCAAAGCAGGCCGCATCGACGCCACGCAACTCCAGCGCTTCGCTCAGCGATTCAGGCCGCTCACTGTAAACGGCGATTCGCGCTACGCCGTGCAGCTTTGGCCAATCGGCGAGCGTGGCAATGCTCGCTGCATCCACCCGGATGCACAACAGGATGTCGCAATCGCCAGCACGGGCGATGCGCTGCACCGCTTCCTCGCGAAACGCGCTGATCGCATGGGTCAGGCGCAGGCTCAACAGCGCCTGCGCGGCAGGCAGCGACGCCTCGAACGGAAGATCCGAAGGCGCGATCTTGTCCAGTCGCAGATAGGCGAACTCGCCGCCTTGTTCGGTGTTGAATCCCGGTTTGCCGGCGTAGCCGGCACTGACGCGGCGCATGCGTTCGGCGCAGACATCACGGCAGATATTTTTATCCGG
>JBBQTR010000011.1:0-24571 GCA_038213095.1 Lysobacterales bacterium
CACCACCAAGCAGGATCGGCAAGCGGCCTGCATGCAATTCGGCGTGGACGGCGTCCATGACAGCGCGATTCCACGCAACGACTTCGTCCAGGTGACGATACCCTTTCACCGGCCCCAGCCAGGGATTGCGTGGGCCGTCGATGTTGCCGCGATCGACGACATCGATGCCGCGCTCAATCAACGCTTCGGCCAAACCGGCGATGCGCAGCGCCTCGGGCCCCATCACCGCGCCGCGATGACCGGCCCCGATATCGGTTGGTGCGCCCAGCAGGGATACAGGAGGAAACTTGCGCATGGCCGACTCCATTGAGTAGCAGGCCATTGTGCCGCCTTTGGGCATCGGCTGCGATTCGGGGCGCGACCAGCGACCTGCTTCGCTGGCACTTCGTGCCGGCAACTTGATGCAATCACTTGAATAAATTTCATTGATCATCAAAACCATTTTGAATATTCCCCCGAATATCCCCCGTTGTGCTTGCTGTAGACACAACTCGCGAGGTCTACGAATTTTCCTTGGGTGAGCAACACGTGACGTCGGTAGGGAACGCTTCATGCGCGATGCCTGACGTTGGCTGAATAGGTTTGGCGTACTCAGATCATGTTCAGTACCCCGGCCTCGTAGTGCACCTCAGACAGGAATCGCCCTGCCGTGAACCGACGAGAGGCTCGCCATGAACCGCTCCATCGCCCATCAAAATCTGCTTTCTGTTGCGGTAACCACTATTCTTGCCCTCGGCTTCGCCACCCAGGCCGCTGCGCAGGACGCCCGCGACCCTCGCGTTCACGCTGATCAGGAGCAGCCACCGGCCTCCGACAAGGCAGCCAAGCAGCGGGCCGCCGTGGACCAGGCGCGGCAACAGCAGGCTGCGGCGCGCGAAGCGAACATGCGTGGCCAGGCGATCGCCCAGCAGCGTGCGGCCGAGCAGCAGGCAGGCCAACGTCGCGAAATGGAAGTGCAGGCGGAGCAGCGTGCCGCCCAGCAACGCGAGGCAGTGCAGTCGCGCGCCGCCGAACAGCAGGCGGGGCAGCGTCGCCAGGTGCAGATGCAGGCCCAGCAGCGTGCTGCCGAGCAGCAGGCGGGCCAACGTCACGAAATGGAAATGCAGGCGCAGCAGCGTGCTACCCAGCAACGCCAGGCGGTGCAAGCGCGCGTCGCTGAACAGCAGGCGGGTCAGCGTCGCGAGACGCAGATGAAGGCCCAGCAGCAGGTCCAGCAGCAGGCAGGCCAGCGTCGCGAAATGGAAATCCAGACGCAGCAACGTGCTGCCCAGCAACGCGAAGCGGTACAAGCGCAGGCTGCACAGCGGCACGCGGAACAGGCGCATGTAGCGCAGATCCGCGACCAGCAGATGGCTTTGCAACGCACGCAACAGCAGCGGGCTGCGCAGCAGCAGCAGGCAAATCAGTTGCGGCAAGGCCGCGACATGGATCCGCAACTGAGCCAGGTTCTTCGAGGCAACCAGCGGGGCATTGGCGTGCGTAACGCGACCCAGAAGCCCGCGCGTCAACCACTGGTCAACGTCCAACCGCCGAACCAGTTCTTCCATGGGCTGGCGCTAGGACGCGATCGCGACGACAAATTCCGCTTGCGCGACGAGCAGCAGCGCGAAGCAATTGCGCGCGATCGCCAGCTGCGCCTGTCGGAACAGCAACAGCAGCGACTCATCGCCCAACAGCGCGAGCAGGCGATGGCGTACCAGCGCTATCTGGACCAACGCCAGCAACTGGCCGAGCAGCGCGCCCAACAATTGCAACAGCAAAACCGGATGGCGCAGTACCAGTATCAGCAGCAGTACTACCAGCGCCTGCGCGAGCAGCGCGAGCAATTGGCGTCACAGCAGTACGACTACGCCAACGACCCGTACTTCTATACGCCTGACAGTTACCGCTATTCCTACGGCGGCAACCAGTACCGGACCAACCAGTACGGTGCGGACATGTTGCGCCAGGCTGCCAACGAGGGATACGGCGAAGGCATCCGAGCCGCGCGGGCTGATCGCCAGGATGGTGCCCCGCCAGACTATCGCGACTCCTTCGCATATCAGGATGCCAACTACGGATACAACGGCTATTACGTGAGTCAGGATGACTACAATTACTACTTCCGCAAGGGCTTCCGTCGCGGGTATAGCGACGGCTACGACCAGAACTACCGCTATGGTCGCTATGACCAGAACAACGGTTCGGCATCGCTTCTGCAGACGGTCCTGTCGTTGATGCTCAACCTGCAGCCACTGGGTTGATGCAACAATCGATATGTCACAGACGCCCGGTTCGCCGGGCGTTTTTTTAGTCCGGCATCAGCCAAGGCACATGGCGCACATCGATGCCACGGCAGCGGCTCTTTTCGCCTCACCCACCGCCTGCCGCCGGATTCCCAATGAGTTGCCGAGTTCTGCGATAACGACACCTTGCAATGCGTACCGGTGCGCTGGTTTCGGCTTGGAACGCGTATATGGTGCCGGCACCCGGATTCGAACTGGGGACCTACCGCTTACAAGGCGGTTGCTCTACCAACTGAGCTATGCCGGCATGGGAATTGCTGTTCCGCGGCCCCGCAACCTGGTGCGCAGGGCAAGCGCACGCCGCGCATTCTAGCGCGGTGTTGCCGCGGCGGGCGACGCTAGCGTCGTGCAGTCGATTGAATGGGTCTGCAGCACGTGGAGATCATGAGCCATGGCGTCAGCATCGAAGGCGGGTATAGCGCTCACGTCGATCCAGTTCACACTCGCGCCAACGTTATCAACCTTTGCTGGAATACCAGCGCTCACGAGCGCGGATTGCTGGCGCCTCGCGGCGTCTTCGTTGCCGAAGCGACCCAGCGCGATGCTGTTGGCCTCATCGCCTTTGCCGACGATGTAGTAGTCCTTGAAACCCGCACCTGCGATCCGTGTTGCCATTGCCTGGGCGGCGTCATGATCCGGCAGCGGCGGTAGCCAGACACGCCAGCCGTGCGCCGATGTGGCCACCGGGCGCACCTGCAACCGTAAGACGCGCGATTGCAATGCCGTTTGCGCCCCGGACAATGTCGCCATGTCCTTGAACGGACCGAACGTATGGCAGCGATGCTCCGCGACCGGAGCCAGTGCTGCGACGTCCAATGCAGCGACCGTGGCTGCTGTGCCCGCTGTGGCTGCGACAACGCCAGGATTGCGCGTGGGCGCGCCGGCTTCATGCAGCAACTGCAATCGCGGCACGCCCACAAGCGATGTCGCGGGTGCGCTTGTTTGCGCGGAAGGACGCAATATCCACCAGGCCGCCACGCCGACATTGAGCACCAGCAGCAGGACGATCAGTGCGCGCGCGAACATGTCTGCATTCTAGTCATGCGGCTTGCGAAGATTGATGTCGGTGTCGCCGACCGTGCGCGACCACCGCGCCAGGCCTTCCAGCACCAGTGCCGGTGCATGCACGGCGTCATCGAGATGGGGCAGTAATGCCGCTGCGCCGCCGCCGTGCAGCACAAGTCGGGGCGCGCAGCCCACATGACCCACTGCTGCGTTCCGACTGCTTGCGATCAATGCAATCGCCGCGCCTTCGCAGCCCGAGGCCAATCCGGCTGCCGTGTCGTTGGCGAAGTCGGCGTACACCCCACCGCTCGAAGGCAAATGCGGTGCGCGCAGATTCAGTGACTGGCGCATCAGCGTCGGCGATGGCGCGATACGGCCACCATGATGGCGTCCATCGCCCGCAACGAGATCGATCGTCAACGCCGTACCGACACCCACCACCAGCCAGGGATCGCGTGCACGCGCATGTGCCGCCAGCAAAGCCAGGAAGCGGTCGACACCCAGGTGCGCGGGGATGCCATACGCGATCCGCACGCCAGCGCACTCGTGTTGCGTGCGCGCCAGCGAAATGCGGGTGCAGCATTGCGTTAGTGTGTCGAGCAGCGTCGCCGTCAAGGCCGTGCTGGCGACGCTGGAGACGAAGGCGGTGTCAATCTTCCCCGGTAATCTCGCAGCCCAACCATCGATGAAATTTTCGCCATCGTGCTCGGCCTCGATTACCTCACCCGGACGGCCGTCCTGCAGTGGTGCGCATTTCAACCGGGTGTTGCCGAGGTCAAACAGCCATGTCGTCATGTGGCGGATACCGCACGCGCACTGACTTCAGCCGAATGCACGCGCACTTCCCTGCCATCGATACGCACCCGCAGTGCGCCGTCCTCGGCCAGCCCCAGCGCATGCGCCGTGCGTGCTGGTCCATCGGCACCCGCATGCAACGTCACGTCGCATCCGGCGAGCACATCCAGAGCGGCATATCGCTGCAGGAAAGGCGATAACCCCTCGGCATCGAATTGCGTCAGGGCGGGGATCCAGTGCGCAAGGAGCGTTGCCACGGCTTCATTGCGCGAAGGAGTGCGGCCAGCGACGTTCACAAGGGATGCCAGGTCGGTCCACGGCTGCGTGATCGTCGCGGCAAACACCGGCGGCATCGCCACGTTCAGGCCCAGGCCCAGCACCGCGCGAACGGGTCCGGCATGTTCGCCGCCGCCTTCGATAAGCAAACCACCCAGCTTGCGCAGTCCATCCGCATCGACGACCACCACATCGTTCGGCCACTTCAGGCGCACATCGGTATATCCCAGCGAATGCAGCGCTTCAGCCGTCGCCACGCCAGCGACCAGGCTCAACCCCGGCAGTCGTGCCAGCCCGCCCGAAAACATGCGGGCCAGCGATAGATAGATGTTCGCGGCCAGCGGCGAGGCCCATGTGCGTCCCCGACGGCCCCGGCCGCCGGTCTGGCGCTCGGCCAGCAGCACCGCAACACCTTCGGCAGGGGTGGTACGGCGTAGCAGTTCGGAATTGGTCGAGTCCAGCGACCAGGCAATGTCCAGCGTGCTGATGGCTGGTTGCAGCGAGGTGGGCAGGCCAGCGCGGACCGCGTCGGCATCGAGCAACTCCAGCGGCCGGGTCAGCGCATAGCCGCGGCCGGCCTGCGCGGTGATGTCCACGCCTGCGGCACGCAACGCCGCGATGCGCTTCCACACCGCCGCGCGCGTCTGTCCGCTGGCACGGGACAGCGCCTGCCCGGTCGCCGGGCTGGCCATCAACTGCAGCAGCAGGTCACGCTCGTTCATTTGGCAAAGTCTGCCGGATCGGACTGCGGCTGTCTGCTGCGCCGCAGCATGGCTCTGGCTTCCGCACTGGAGCATCCAAGCTATAGTGCGTCGTCCCCTTATCCGCCTTGCCATCCCGGCGGGCCTGAAGGATTGCAGCCCCCATGACTCGATTTGCCTGCTGCGTGTTGATGCTGCTGGCGTGTTTCGCGGTGAGTGCGCGCGACGTCCGCATGCATGGGCCCAACGGCGATGGTGGTGCGTGTCCCGAAGCGACGGGAGCGCCGTCGATCATCCCCGCCATGCCAGCGACGCGCCATGCGCCGGCGATGAACCATGGCAAGGCCAAGGCGCCTCCGTCATTTCGCGCCAGCGATGATGACGGGACGCCGCACATGCCGCGCTGGCACAGTTTCCTGCCGGGCATGTTCCGCTAGCGTCAGAGTCCCGGCGGCAGCGTGACTTCGAACCGCGCACCGCCAAGCTCCTTCGAGACACCGACGTCCAGCTCGCCGCGATAGCTGCGGACCATGTCCTGCACGATCGCCAGACCGATCCCATGCCCCTGCACCCGCTCATCACCGCGGACGCCGCGCTGCAGCACATGCGCGATTTTCTCGGTCGCGATGCCGGGGCCGTCGTCGTCCACGGCAATCAGCACGCCTGGCCGACGCTTGGACGCCGTCGCTCCGACCTGGATCGTCAGCAGCACGCGTGATTTTGCCCACTTGAAGGCGTTTTCGAGCAGATTGCCCAACAATTCCTGCAGGTCGCCTGGCTCGCCGTGGAAACAGGCCGCCGGATCGATGTCGAATTCGCAGATCACGCCTTTGCCTGCATAGATTTTTTCCAAGCCACGCACGATCTGTTCGGCGTGCGGTTCGATCGCGATGGGCGCAGCGAACAACGTGTGTCCACTCGAGGCCGCGCGCGACAGTTGATAGCCGACCAGGTCGTTCATGCGTCGCAATTGGGTGTCGAGTTCCTCGCGAAGTTCATTCGCGTCGGCCTCGTTGTCCAGTCGCGTGCGCAACACGGCCAGCGGTGTTTTCAGGCTATGGGCGAGATCGGCAAGCGTATTGCGCTGGCGATCGAGATTCTCGCGCTCGCTTTCGACGAAGGCGTTGATGCTGTCGGTCAGTGGTTCCAACTCGCGCGGATGGCGCTCGCTCATGTGCGCCGCCTGTCCGCGTTGCACGCGCTTGAGTTCGTCGATCACCCGTCGCAACGGAAGCAGGCTCCACCGCAGGATCACCGCCTGCAACAGCAGCAACACAACGCCTGCAATCCCCAGGTAGCCCCACAGTGCCTGGCGGAAGACGCGCACCTGCCGTGGCAGCGTGCCAGCATCTTCCATCACGTAAATGGTGTACGGGAATTCCGCATTGTCGCTGCGCGTGGCATCGACCAGACCAATGCCGTAGCGATACACCTCACCTGAGGTCCCGTCGCTCTTGGTGATGCGCAGCGGGCCATCGAACACTTCCTCGTGCCCGCCGAGCATGTTGCCGCGCGGAATTCGCGGACCCTGCGCCGAGCCCGAAAACCAGACGCCGTTGGGCAATTCGATATCCGCATACAAACCTCCGCCTGGCCGATTGAACCGGCCATCGGGTGGAACTTCCGGCGGAATCAGTGACCCATCCCGCGCCCATTCGATATCCCCCGCATAGGTAAATGCGTAGGCCTTCAGGCGCTCGCGCAGACCTTGGCCGGCGACGTCAACGAAAGCGCGATCCAGTGAAAATCCGGCCAGCGCAAGGAAGGCAATCAACCCCAGGCTGGCGGCCAGCAACTGCCGTGACTGCAGCGAGCGCGGCCGCCATTGCAGCAGCGGTTCGCGGGCATCGGAACCTGCATCGGATGCGGCCACGGACAGGCCCACGGTGGGACGCGAGACGGAGGCAGGCTCACTCATCGTGGCCGGCTCGCGGCGTGATGCGCAACATGATCAAACGTTGCGCAACGGCGCACTCATTCCTCGGTGCGCGGGATCGCGAAACGATAGCCGCGACCTCGGACTGTTTCTATTGGCTTGAGCGTGCCGTCCGGATCCAGCTTCTTGCGCAAGCGGCCGATGAAGACCTCCAGCACGTTTGAGTCGCGATCGAAATCCTGCTGGTAGATGTGCTCGGTGAGGTCGGCCTTGGAGACCAGTTCGCCGGCATGCATCATCAAGTACTCAAGCACCTTGTATTCGTAGCTGGTCAAGTCGATATTGCCGCCGTTGACGCTGACCGTCTGCGCCGCAAGGTCCAGCACCACCGGGCCGCACTCCAGCGTCGGCTTGCTCCAGCCGGCGGCGCGACGCACCAGCGCGTTGATGCGCGCCAGCAGTTCCTCGACATGGAACGGCTTGACCAGATAATCGTCCGCGCCGTGCTTGAGGCCTTCGACCTTGTCCTGCCAGCTCGAACGCGCGGTCAGGATCAGTACCGGGAATTGTTTACCCTCATCGCGCAGGGCTTTGACCAGCTCCATGCCTGACATCTTGGGCAACCCCAAGTCGATGATGCCGACATCGAACGGCACCTCGCGACCCATGTAGAGGCCTTCCTCGCCGTCCTGGGCGGCGTCCACTGCAAAGCCCTCGCGTTTCAGGCGTGCCGCCAGCGTCTCGCGCAACGGGGCTTCATCTTCGACGAGCAGGATACGCATGGGTGACTCCGAAGCTTGGCCGACGGCCTTAGGGGGTCAGGGTGCCCTATTCAGCCGTGGTGGCAGTGTGTAGGCAGCACCTTGGCGACATGCGTCGCGTCGGGGATCAGTTGGAAGGCGGCTCCGGGGAATACGAATCGGAGGCAGGCGGGCGTGACTGCGGATCGTCCATGTAGACGCGCACGCGACCGTGCTCGTCGACCGTCTTGATGCGATTGACGTCGCGTCCATCGAATGGAATGCGCTCGGCGCTCAATACCTGATCACGAGTGTTGCGCTCGATCCTGCGCACGCTGTTGGACAAGGCTTCGTCCCTGTGCTCGCGCGCATCCCCTTCCGCCATCTGCGGCAGCGGGGCACGATCAGCAGCAGGCGGCCGCGCAACAGCCCATCCACTGAACGTCGCACAGGCGACGATCAGCAGGCATAGGGGCAAGTGGCGGCGCAGCGGCATCAGATATCCAGCAGAAACGGGGAAAAGGAATTGAGGTGATTGTTGGAAGTTGGCGGTGAACAAGTCCTTAACTTTTCCCCCGCATCATGCCCTGCGGTTCAGCCGGACCTGTGCCATCGCATGCTGGCCCTCAGAAAATTTCCCCGATACAGCACCGCAACGACCCGCCCGCGGCCTCGATCGCGTCCAGCTCGACGCTGCCCACCGCGAATCCAGCGTCGACCAATTCCTCGCGGCTGGCCCGGGTCAGGGCGCGGTCGGCGGTCGCGCTCATCCACACGTGACCGGGCGACAGTGCAATGGCATTGCCGGCAAACGCGGCGTGCTCGGCGGCCGACAACACGATGGCGTGTGGGGCATACAACGCAGCGATGCCCTCAACCACGGATGGATCGGCGAAGCCCTGCGGGCAGATCATCGCGGCCCGCCCAGCAAGCACCGCGAGCACCACATTGGTGTGGTATTCGCCCGGTGCCAGCGCAAACAGCAACGTCGCGCGCAAGCCAAACGCATCGTGCAGCAGGCGAGCGCCCGTCTCGTCGCAACGCTCGGACAATCCGCAGAACCCGATGCCACGCGCGCGATCGATGACCAGCGCGCCGGTGAGTTCGCAGGCATGTGGCTGCATCGAAAGATCGACCGCCTCATAGCCGAGCACGTTGCCGAAGAAGTCCCGCATGTCCGCACGCAGCGCTTCCTGCTGGCGCACCGGGTGGCGCATGCGGCCGACGATGTAACGCGGCGTGCGGTGTTCTGCGCCACGCGCGGTCGCGAACACGTTGTTGGGGAACAACGCATCAGGCGTGGCCAGATCACCGGCGAAACACACCACCGGCAGCTCGCTGGAAAGCGCGCGTTGCAGTTCGCGATGCTGTTGCGAGGCCCGTGCTGCATCGAAGGCCGACGCCTGCGCCATGTAGCGATTGTCCTCGGCCGATTGCCCCGCCAGCCGGAATCCATCCGGCGCGACAAGGAAGGCCGCACGCGCCGTCGCAGCGCCGGCATCCAGCGCCAGCGTGCGGGCGAACGCGAGGAACGCGGAAACGTCGTGCGTGATCATGCGGCCAGGCTCGAATGCAATTGCGTATGTGTCAACGCCGATTCGATCAACGACCAGTCCGCACCCGGCTTGTGTGCGCCTTCGCTGAGCACCTGCCGGAACGCGCGCCCGCCGCGTTGGCCGTGGAATAGTCCGAGCACATGCCGCGTGATGTGCTTCAGCGCAATGCCCTGCGCCAGCCATGTTTCGATATACGGGCGAAATGCACGCAACAACGCGGCGCGCTCCAGCACCTCGCCGCCGAACAAAGCAACATCAAGCCGATGCAGCAGATAAGGATCGTGGTACGCCGCACGCCCCAGCATCGCACCGTCGGCGTGCGCAAGATGCTCGGTGGCCGCGTCCAGCGTCGCGATACCGCCATTGACGATCACCGCCAGCTCCGGGCGTTCGCGTTTGAGTTGGTACGCCCACTCGTAGCGCAGCGGAGGAACATCGCGATTTTCCTTCGGCGACAACCCCTTCAACCACGCATTGCGCGCATGCACCACGAACGTGCTGCAACCGGCCGCAGCCACCTGGTCGATGAACGCACGGAAGACCTCGTAATGCGCGTCGTCGTCAATGCCCAGCCGGCACTTCACCGTCACCGGCACATCGCAGGCCGCGACCATCGCCGCCACGCTGTCGGCGACCAATGCCGGCTCGCGCATCAGGCACGCACCAAAGCGCCCGGCCTGCACCCGATCGGACGGGCAGCCAACGTTGAGGTTGATCTCATCAAAGCCATGCGCCTGCCCGATTCGCGCCGCCTGCGCCAGCAACGCCGGCTCACTGCCACCCAGTTGCAACGCGACGGGATGTTCGACAGGATCCAGCGCCAGCAACTTGGCGCGATCGCCCTGGATCACCGCATTGGCATGCACCATCTCCGTATACAACCGCGCATGCGGCGCCAGGATGCGGTGGAAGACACGGCAATGCGTGTCGGTCCAATCCATCATCGGGGCGACGGAGAGGCGAAGGTCGTTATCTATTTGATTTTGATGCTCTTTCTTCAACTCTCAAACCACCTAAATTTAGCCATGTTCACGCATCGGTACGACGAGGTGGATTCTACTGGGCCGCCACTTTCCCGCTGAACCGTGATGCCGCAGCTTGGGCTCGAGCGATCGAGGGGATGGCGCACCAAAAGGCCTCCAGCGGCGATTCTAAAAAACACGGCTCTTGCGGACCTGACAGATGCTTACGCGGCGACCCGGGCCGGCGCTGACGGCAAGACGAAGGTTCCCTCTTTGACGATGCTCAAGACTAGCCTCGGCAAGTTGAAGCTAACGAATCTATCTGCGCTCGTCCTGCGCGACTTCATCGACAATCGTGTTGAAGATGGCGCAGGTGGCCAGCGCCGGCTAAGGCGTGGAAGCGGCACCGCGTAGTTCGCTAGGCGCTTGCAGCCCATGCCATGGAGGGCTTGGGCGGCTGGCTCATGTGGCCCTCGGACGCCAGTCATTTTGTGTCTGCTTTGGGATGCTTGCGGACGACTGATCTGGATCCACAAGCGGTTGTCAGGTTGGCGTCGGTCTCTCGATGATTTAGTCGCTAGCTTTCTGAGGACACTGATGCCACGCCCGGGTTTACAGAAAGCGTTCTACCGCGCCCATGCCGATGTCGCTTGCTCGTCGGAATGCAGTCGCGACGCGATCGCACTCGGCGGTCGCAACACCCAGCGCCTCGAACGTCCCGCGCCATGCGCGCACGGCGCCCACGATTCGGTCGATGATCTGCGCCGCATCGGGCTGAAGCAGGCCGAATCGCCCGGCACCATCCATCGCGTTGTCCAGTTGCGCAACCCGACCGTTCGGACCCACTGAGAGGTGTAACCGGCGCTCTTGCGACGCCTGAGGCTTGGGGACGACGTCGTACAGCGGGCTCAGCCGCCATCCCTCGCCGTCCGGGTCGTAGAGGAAGGCGTGGTTGCGCAGGTGGTCGTCGTCATTGGATACCATGATGTTGAACACCATTCGAGCGAACAACTCTTTCCGATCACTCGCGATCAACCCGCTCACGCCGTGATCGCCGAGTGCTTGGGCGATGTCCCCATAACTGGCATCGGGCGATTGGGATTCGTCTAGCGCCAGCAAGGTGAGAGCGCTGACCATGTGCCGGCGGCCCTGGGTCACGGGCTGGCGATCGAAACGTTCGATCAACATCAGCTGGCGCTCATCGGCCAACGTCTCCACGCGCGTGCGCGGGACGGCCAGACCAGCCGCGCGCGCGAGCTCCAGCGTGGCGTGTTCGATCAGCGGTACGTTGAACGGGTCGTTCCTGGCAGGGAACTTGGCGATCCATTCCGCACCATCGGCAGTGATCACCGCCTTTGGCCGCGCGCCGCCGAGGAACGTACCGCCGGCGAAGAAGACTTCCAGGTGCGCGGGCACCGGTAACCCCCTCTCGATCCTCTCGGCGGCATCGAGCAGATATTGCAGATCCATGATGGACGGCAGTGCGCCCGCGGCCGGCGCGCTATCCCGGGTGAGGCGCACATCAAGCGCGCCGGCGCGGTGCGGTCCGGCGTGGTCGAGATACGTCGACTCGGGCAATCCGTTGGGAGGCGCGCGCAACTGGTTCTCGATGACCCGGCGGCCCCACGAGTCTGGCGTTGCATCGCGCAGGGCGCCGAATAACGCTAGACCGGCCACCGGCACCAGATTGCCACCGGCGCGACCGTAATTGAGGGATAGCGACACCGGGTCCACGGGTAGGGCGTTGCCGCGTTCCAGGTACCGGCGCCCGTAGGCGAAGGTCGAGGCCTCCACCTGCAGGCCCGCTTCGAGCATGTTCAAGACTCCGGCCGGCACTGCATTGGTCTGATCCGGCAGGTGGATGAAGATGTACCGCTCAGTCATGGATCAGAAATCCAGATCGGACGGGGCGGAATTACGGAGCGGGCGCTGAGTCCGGGTCTGATTGAGCAAAGCCACCGATACCGGATCCTGGATCTGGAGTAGCCGCTCCAGCAGACCCAGGTTTTCAAGCACGGACAGCCAGGCGCCCAAGGATGTCTCGACGGCGCCATGCTCGATCCGGTGCATAGTCGGGGCGCTGATTCGGGCGCGCTCGGCCAGTGCGGCTTGCGACCACCCGCGCGCCAGACGTGCCTGAAGAACAATGTCGGCCAGATGGTTGGCGGCCTTGATGGTTTTAGGGCTGGCGAATTGCTCTTCTTTCCGACGCATGGCGTTTCATATTCTTTATCAATCTTGGTACACCATATCATTTAAGAAAGATTCCGTGATTAACGGTTATGAAAATCGGTACTCCAGGGGCTGTCCAGCCGTGGATCCGGGCGAAAGCCGCCCCGGGCCATGCCCGCTAATAGCTTGAGCCTCTTCCGGCCCGACCCGTTTCATCTTCTTTACCAAACGATGGGGCCAATTCACGGCGGTGCCCGGGGCGGCCCATCGCGTTCAAGCCGCCTCCCCGCCGGACAGAACGACCTACCGGAACTCCCACATTTGCGGACGGATCAGTAGCAATCTTTCCCGGGCAGCGAGGAAACATATTCAGCGCCCTGGCGATGGCTGCGCCAGGCAGACCTTGAACTGTTCGTAGCCCAAACAATGTCGACACCGTCACCCAGATTTACGCCCTCCCGTACTCGGCCAGCTCCTCGCACAGGGCTTTGAGCCGAGAGCCGAATGCTTCTGGTATCCCGGCTTGGCGAGCAGCTAAATGGGCCGGATACCGGTCAACTGCACATCAGTGCCTGATGCTAATTGCCGACCGATTCACCACGACATGAATTTCGATATTGATATTTTCCGTCCAATCCATCATCGGGGCGACGGAGAGGCGCAGCACCGGCAGCTGGGCATCGCCAGGACGCGCATGTGAAATGGAAGGATGCGATTGATCACCCATATGCGCGAGTATGACCTTGACGATGGCGTGCAATAGTGGCCCGACAGATTACACCGCTGCATCAGCATCACGAAGCCTGTGAATACAGTTCAATATCCATCACGGTCCCATGCAGCCGGCCATCATGTGCGGATTCACCGCTTCGATCTGTCGGGATTTTGCCCGTTCGGCTTTTTTCGAATTTTTCATATTGACGTGCCTGCAATTGACGGGCTAGGCTAATTGCACGTGGCGCACTGTGACCACGCACACGAAATTCAATCGCGGTCTTGAATGGCTGCGTTTCACAGCAAGGGGACAAGGAGATACATCGGCAGGAAGCCGTAGCCTGATCGCAGCGATGCAGGCGACCTATATTGCTGTAACCCGCGGGGGCGGGATTCCTAACCAGCGATTGTGACTGCCCGCCGTCATGCCGTGCGCATGCGACGCGAGCGATGCCTGTCGCTGCCTTCACGAATGCATTTTTTCATGGGGAAGCCGTGAGCCTTTCACTTGCACGACATATGTTCGTTGTGTTCTCCCTGCTGGCGCTGGCCGCCTGCGCCACGCGTCCGGCGCCGGGCATCTCTGGCCGCTGGAAGCCGGTTAACCATTACGCCGCTGTGCCCCAGGAGATCCCGCTTCATCAGGCGTACGTGTTCTATCCCTCGCCGCTGGACGTCACGCTCAAGACCATGCTTACGCGCTGGGCGCATGACTCGCACATGACCTTGTCCTACGAGCACCCGTCGGACTTCACTCTGTATGGGCCGGTCGCGCAGTTGCGCACCGCCAGCCTGCAGGTCGCGGTCGCGACATTGTCCACACTGTATTCAAGGCAGCAGGTCGAGGTGACGGTGGACGGCAATGCCATCGTGGTGCGCCGTTTGCCCGACCCCGCAAGCACCACAGCGAGCCACCCATGAAATTTTGGCACAAGACGGCCACGCCTGCGATCGACCGCGCCATCAGCAATTCGGTCAATTTCGAGGTCACATTGGCCGACATGGCCCGACGCAGCGAACGACGCGCGTGGACGGTCGCTACCTGTGCGGTACTGATGGCACTAATTCTCGCTGGCGGCTATTTCCTGTTCCTGCCCTTGAAACAGAAAGTGCCCTATCTGGTCATGGCCGATGCATATACCGGCACCGCCACCGTGGCGCGACTGGCGGGCGACTTCAACAAAAACAGCATCACCTCCAGCGATGCGATCAATCGCAGCAACGTCGCCCACTTCGTACTGGCGCGCGAATCGTACGACTACGCGCTGATCCAGCTGCGTGACTGGACCACGGTGTACACAATGTCGGCACCCAACGTCGCCGCCGAATACAGCGCGCTGCATTCGCCCCGCAACGCCGTCAGCCCGTTCAACACTTATGGCCAGAACCAGGCGATCCGCGTCAAGATTTTGAGTATCCAGCTGATCGGCGGCAATGACGGCACCATGCCAAAAGGTGCAACCGTGCGCTTCCAGCGCAGCGTGTTCGACAAGGCCAGCGCGCAGAGCAAACCGCTCGACAGCCGCATAGCGACGCTCGAATTCCTCTACAAGGCCAACTTGAGCATGGACGAAAAGGATCGCATCGAGAATCCGCTCGGCTTCCAGGTCACCAGCTATCGCGTCGATAACGATTACGCCGCCGCGCCACCTATTGACGTGGCGACAGACGCGCCCATGCACGCGCTCGCCCTGCCTGCCACGATGGAGCCAGCCGCGATCGTCGCCCCCGTGGCCGTGCCCGCCATCTACCCGGCCACAGGAGCGGCGCGCCGATGACTTGCAACCGTCTGTTCTGCGCCCTTTTCGCATTGGTGCTCGCCAGCGGCGTCGCGCCGTTGCATGCACAGGCCATCTCGCAATACGAGTACGCGCCCGACTGCATCTACCAAGTGCGCACTGGGCTTGGCATCACGACACAAATCGAGCTCAGCCCCAACGAAAAAGTCATCGACTACAGCACAGGTTTCAGCAACGGCTGGGAGTTGACGCGACGTGACAACGTGTTCTATCTCAAGCCGAAGAATGTGGACGTCGACACCAACATGGTGATCCGCACCTCGACGCACTCCTACATCTTCGAGTTGCGCGTTGTCGCCACTGACTGGAAAGCACTCGACCAGGCCAAACAAGCGGGCGTGCAATACAAGATCACATTCAAGTATCCCAACAACACCGACTTTGCCGCTGCGGGAAAAACCCAGGCTACGCCAGAATTGAGCGTCGCGCTGGACCGGAACCGCAGCTACAACTTCAGCTACGACTATTCCACCCGCGGCAAGGCGCCATGGCTGATTCCCACCGCCGTATACGACGATGGCCAGTTCACCTACATCAAGCTGAGCGATTTCACGTCTTACCCGACCGGCGATTTCCCCGCCGTATTCGCGCGTGAGCACGTAGACAGCGAAGACTTCGTCGTCAATACCACCGTTCAGGACAATACCGTGGTCGTGCATGGCACCTATCCCTTCCTGGTGATCCGCCACGGGAAGAATGTCGTCGGCCTGCGCAGGAATTCTGCGAAATGAACCAGTACGCCAGCCAATCGGATGTTCCACCGCATCCCGATTCCAACCTTTACGCAGATCAACAGCAGCGCCATGCCGCACCCGACCTGGATGCCAATGCGCCGCTATTGCGCTCCAACGATCTGCAACGACTGAACCGTAAGGCACTGCTGTTCCTGGCCGGGATCGTGACATTGCTTCTGGTTGCTGCAGTGTGGATGTTCAGCCGCGCCGGTTGGAGTGACGACAACACGGCGCGCGCGCACGAAGAAAAAATTGTCATTCCCGAGTTGCCGCAAGTGGCAACCACCAACAGGAATAACCCTCCGATTCCAGTAGCACCGGCGATGCAATCCGATCCGATGGCGCAGCTGCCTCCGCTACCCATTCCGGAGTCGGCATCGTCAGTCCCGGCTTATCCGATGCCCGATCCGGCCGGTATGCAACCACGGCGGCCAAGCCTGCTGGAACGGCGCATGAATCTTGCCGAAGGCGCCCCCGCAGGTTCCGAGTTCAGTGCACCAGGATTGCTCGGCAGCATGCCAAATGCCCCCGGCACGATGACACCGGGCAGCCTTGGCAATGCCGCATCCGAGGCCGCATCCGCAGGGAGTAACGAGTCATCCAGCGCGCAGTTCATCAACAATCCAGACGCCCTGCTGGTGCGTGGCACGTACGTCCGTTGCGTGCTGGAAACGCGGATCATCACCGACATTCCCGGCTTTACATCTTGCATAGTCACCGAGCCGATCTACTCGATCAACGGCCGCGGCCTGCTACTGCCAAAGGGCTCGAAAGTGTCCGGACGTTACAACACCGATGCCAATGGGCCGCGCGTGGCAGTGATCTGGGATCGCATCACCACGCCCAACGGGATCGACGTCAACATGACCAGCCCGGGCGTCGACAACCTGGGCGGTGCAGGCCATCCGGGCGACTACAACGCGCACTGGGACAGCCGCATGAGCGCCGCGCTGATGATCAGCCTGGTCAGTGACGCCTTCAAATACGCCGGCGCCAAATACGGCCCGACCACAACCTCGGTCAGCAACGGCATCATCACCCAGTCGCCGTTCGAGAGTAATACCGCACGGACAGTCGAGCGGCTGGCCAATCAGGCGCTGGATCGCAGCATCACGCGCCCGGCCACCGTCACCATCAATCAGGGCACCGTCGTCAACATCTATATCGCCCGCGACGTGGACTTCTCGGGAGTCCTGTCGCGCTGACGCGCGCCGCGATCTGGCCATGGACGGCACTCTTTCTCCCGTTGCGCACATCTCCAGCGACTTCCTGACATATCAGTATGAGGTGCTTGGCATTCTCGATTACATGTCGTCCGAGGACGTCACCGAGATCTGCATCAACCGGCCGGGCGAGTTGTATGTCGAATCGCATGCAGGTTGGCAGCGCATCGAAGTGCCGTCGCTGACATTCGAGCGCGCACGTCAATTTTGCACCGCAGTGGTCAACGAAAGCAACACGGGTCAACGCATCACCGATGCCGATCCGGTCGTCTCGCTGACCTTCCCCACGGGCCAGCGTGCGCAATTCGTGATACCGCCAGCATGCGATGCGAAGAAAGTCTCGATCACCATCCGCCTGCCATCGCGCCAGACCAAAACGCTGCAGCAATATCAACAAGACGGCTTCTTCGACGAGGTTCTGGAACAGGCGCACTTGTTAAGCGAACACGATCGCGAGTTGCTCGAGCTGCGTCAGTCGCGTCGTTACGCCGAATTCTTCAGACAGGCAGTTTTGTACAAGAAGAACATCGTCGTTTCTGGCGCCACCGGCAGCGGCAAGACTACCTTCATGAAGTCGCTGGTTCACCTCATCCCGTTCGACGAGCGGCTGGTGACCATCGAGGACGCGCGAGAGCTGTTCATCAGCCAACCCAACGCCGTGCATCTGCTGTATTCCAAGGGTGGCCAGAGCGCCAGTAATGTCAGCGCAAAAAGTTGCATGGAAGCCTGTCTGCGCATGAAGCCCGACCGCATCATCCTGGCCGAGCTGCGTGGCGATGAGGCGTTCTACTTCATCCGTAACTGCGCATCTGGTCATCCTGGCTCGATCACCAGTTGCCACGCCGGCAGCACGCTGCAGACATGGGATCAGCTGGCTTTGATGGTGAAGGCTTCCAGCGAAGGTGCCGGGCTGGAATTTTCCGTCATCAAGCGATTGTTGATGATGACGATCGATATCGTCGTCCACATCAAGGCCCACGCCGGCCAGCGCCGCATCACCGGCATCGATTTTGACCCCGAACGCGCGTTCGCAAATCAAGAGAGGCAAGCCTGTGCTGCCTGAACTTGCGCTCATGAATTGCCAGGACCTTGCTGTGCCGGTGGCTGTCATGCAGCACGTGGTGCATGTGGAGTCGTCATTCAACCCCTACGCTATCGGCGTGGTGGGCGCACATCTGGTGCGGCAACCGCAGAGCCTCTCCGAAGCTGTATCGACAGCACGCATGCTGGGCAACCGCGGCTACAACTTTTCACTCGGACTGGCGCAGGTAAACCGCTACAACCTCGCAAAATATGGATTAGTCTCCTACTCTCAAGCCTTCCAGACTTGCCCAAACCTGCAGGCCGGCGCTCGAATCCTTGCGCAGTGCATGGCGCGGTCCGGTAGCGACTGGGGAAAATCTTTCAGCTGCTACTACTCCGGCAATTTCATCACCGGCTATCAGCAAGGTTACGTTCAGAAGATTTACGCGTCGATGCGGGACGCCAATACGGTGGCTGCGGCCCGCAGCCTTGCGATCGATGTGATCGACAACGCAGCCTTGCATCGGCACGCAAGCGCGACTCGGGCTACCACAGCGTTGCCATCGTTCATCGCACGCCGCATTTTCCCGCTCGATATCCCAACGCATGCCGCAACGCCAACTAAAACACTGCCGGTGCAGCCTGCGCCCGCAACAGATCGGAAGATGGAATCAATCTCAACACTGACCACCCAAGTCATGTCACCCGGCCTCTACACTCCGGTGCGCGTATCGGCCATGCGGGCATCACCAACGTCGTCCAACTCAGGCGTCAACCCATCCCGGACTACATCGCAGAGCGCGCCTGCGGATGAGGCATTTGTTTTTTAGCGTGTGTTGTTCCAATGGAAGTTTACTCACTCAACAAAGGAGCTTGGTAATGAAAGCAGTCAAAGGCAATCCAGTCCGCAGCGTGGCCTCGAAGATGTCATCGGCGCTGCTCGCGCCGGTTCTGATGCTGCCTGGCGTCGTTTTCGCACAGGCGGGCAACTTTGGAGGCACTGATAACAAGGTCAAAGGCTTCCTGGACAATATCAACGGGTTGTTGAACCTTGCCTCGGTGCTGGTCGTGACAATTGCGGTGATCTTCGCCGGCTATCAGATCGCGTTCGCGCACAAACGCATTTCCGACGTCGCACCGATCCTGATCGGTGGCTTCCTCATCGGCGCTGCCGCGCAGATTGCCAAAATGCTGATTGGCGACCCGGCCGCTCAGGGCGCCATGCTGATGCAGATCCTGCCGTACGGCTATGCGTAAAAACGCGTTGTTCCGTGGCTGTACGCGTCCGGCCATGTTCATGGGCGTGCCGTATATCCCATTCTTTATCGGAGCGGGCAGCTGCATGCTGCTTGCTCTGTATTTCAACATGTTCTATCTGCTGTTGATTCCGCCTGTGATTTTCATCATGCGGCAGATGGCCCGACGCGACGAAATGATCTTCCGGCTGCTGGGCCTGCGCTGGCAATTCAAGATGAAAACCCGCAATCGCAAATTGCATTCGGGGATGTGGGTGTTTTCCCCGAACAAGTACCGACAGCACGACAAACCCCGTGCATCCAGATGACGCGGCCCTGCGGGGCGTCATCACACGCCTCACTTATTGAGCACAAGCGAAATGTTCAGCCCCGACACTTCCATCGGCGAATTCATCCCACTATCCACGCACGTCTCACCGTCGGTGATCAAGACCGTGGGCGGGGACTATCTGCTGACATGGTTCTTGGGTGGACTGCCGTTCGTGGGGCGAGACGAGTGGGACATCGAACATCGACACAATGCCTTCAATCGCATGCTGCAAACCCTGCGTGCACCGGACTACGCGAATCTCGCGTTCTGGGTGCATGACGTCCGCCGCAGGCGCGGGATCAAGAACAACAGCAATTTCGAGCAACCATTCAACCAGAAGTTGTCGGACAGCTATTTCAATGCTCTCTCGTCCCAGAAGATCATGCAGAACGAGTTGTATCTCACGATGATCTATCGCCCGATCGTGTCGGGAAAGAAACTCACGGAGAAATCCTCAGATACAACCCGCCTGCAATCAGAGCAGGACCAGGCCATCGCCAAGCTAGAGGAACTGGCTGGAAACCTGGAAGCCGTGCTCAAGGAGTACGCACCCTATCGTCTTGGCATGTATGAAGCGGTCAATGGCTTGGTGTTTTCCGAGGCGCTTGAATTCTTCGGATACCTGCTCAACCGTATCGATGAGCCGGTGCCAGTGCTCAATGCGCCGCTGCGGGATTACCTACCCATCAGCAGGCATATGTTTTCAGACAAGACCGGCGACTTCGTCATCAATACGCCGCATGGCGACAATCACTTTGGCGCGATCCTCAACATCAAGGAATATACGGACGGTACGTATCCCGGCATTCTCAACAACCTGAAATACCTGGATTTTGAATCCGTGATCACGCATTCGTTTAGCCCGATCGGGCGACAGGATGCGCTCAAAGTGCTTGATCGGACAAAGGGCATGATGATTTCGTCAGGCGACCGCGCCGTTAGCCAGATCATCGAACTCGATCAGGCGATGGACCAGTTGGCGTCTGGAAACTTCGTGCTCGGTGAATATCACTTCACGATGGCGGTGTATGCCGACAGCCAGGACAAGCTCGCACAACAGATCGCCGTGGCGCGCGCGGAACTTTCCAATGCCGGATTCGTGTCGACCAAGGAAGACCTTGCGGTCGCATCTTCCTTCTATTCGCAACTACCGGGCAACTGGAAGCATCGCACACGATTGGCAAACGTCAGTTCGCTCAATTTCCTAGGCTTGTCGCCACTGCACAACTTCGCGTCGGGCAAGAAAGACAACAATCCATGGGGTGAATGCGTCACCACGTTGCAGACCACCAACGGCCAGCCGTATTACTTCAACTTCCACGCCACCCATCCGGCCGAACATTCCCTCGGCGAAAAGGCCATCGGCAACACCATGGTCATCGGCAAGTCGGGTACCGGCAAGACCGCACTGATTAATTTCCTGTTGAGCCAGGTGCAGAAGCTCAAGCCGTCGCCGACAATTTTCTTCTTCGACAAGGACCGTGGCGCTGAAATTTTTGTGCGCGCCTGCGGTGGTAATTACCTGGCACTGGAAAATGGCCGACCGACCGGCTTCAATCCATTTCATTGCGATCGCAATGGAGCCAACGTCCAGTTCCTGGCCGATCTGATGAAAGTGCTGGCAGGCAAGAACGGTTACACCGCCCGTGAGGATGATGAAATCTTCCGCGCAGTCGAGAACATGCTCGACACACCGCTGCACCTGCGCAACATGAGCAATTTCCAGAAGAGCCTGCCCAACATGGGTGACGATGGTCTCTTTGCACGTATGCGCAAGTGGACCGCGGGTAATTCGCTGGGGTGGGTTTTCGATAACCCGGTTGATACGATCGACCTGCGCAGAGCCAGCATCATCGGCTTTGATTACACCGAAATCATTGACAATCCCGAAGTCCGCGTGCCGGTGATCAACTACCTGCTGCATCGCCTGGAAGCGCTGATCGATGGCCGCCCTCTGATCTACGTAATGGACGAGTTCTGGAAGATCCTGGACGGCAAAGGCGGTCTCAAGGAATTCGCAAAGAATAAACAGAAGACCATCCGAAAACAGAATGGTCTTGGCATCTTTGCCACGCAAAGCCCGGAGGATGCGCTTGCAAGCGACATTGCCGCTGTCCTGATTGAGCAGACCGCCACCATGATCCTGCTACCCAACCCAAACGCCAGCCGAAGCGATTATATCGAAGGGCTGAAGCTCACCGAGGCGGAGTATCAGGTTGTCGTCAGCCTGGACGAGCGCTCACGCTGCTTCCTGGTCAAGCAGGGTCACGCCTCGAGTGTATGCCAGCTCAACCTGAGCGGCATGGACGATGCGCTCGCCGTGATCTCTGCTTCAACCGACAACATCGAAATCATGCAAACAGTCATCGCAGAGCAGGCGCTCGTCGCAAACGTCGAGCCTGATGACTTGCGGCCGGAGCAATGGCTGCATGCATTTTATGCGCAGCGCAAGGGGTTGGGTAAGCAAGCCACGAGAACTGCCGTCGTACGGAGTGGCAACGCGATCGCCTGATTTATTGGGCAGAATCTGGATCATCATTCGATGGGATTATCATGAGCACACCTTGCACAACGCATCATCATCAGCATGGACGGAGGTTCCAGCCGGGCTGGCTTGTTCTTGCCAACCTGCTCTGCATGGGAGGCGCCCAGGCTCAGTGGAAAGTTGTCGACGATGCCGGCAATCAACACCTGCAAAAAATTCGCGCCGATCTTGGCGAAAAAGATGGCAACGTCAACAAGAATCTTGTCAATCTGTACAACCAGCAGAAGCTTGGCACCTCGAAGTCAGCGGGTGCCATCGCCAAGGACCCTGAAGAACTGCTTGATGCTAACAATCCAAGCGCAGTGCTTATCGGTGTCGACGATCGCTGCCCGGCAACACTTGCACAAGGTGTTCCACAGCAACAGCATCAAATCTGCCAGGAATTGGTGAAGACCGAGCTTGCGCAATACAGGTATTCATTACAGATGTATCAGCAAGCCAAGGATCGGCATGCCCGATTGCAGGAGATCGAAAGCGACAGATCTGACCTCAAGCCGGAGGATCAAGGGAAACTTCAGGACAACAGCAACAAGCTGCTTGCCCTGATCTCGCTGATGGAGATTGATCGACAACAGCAGAAGACATACATGGATGCCTATGAGGCACGCCTGCACTATCTGCATACGACCCAGGATCTGTTAACCCAGCAGGCATTGTCCGGCAATGGCTCCATTTGGAGTGGGGTGGTCGGTGGGGTGGCAATGAAAGAAGCCCTCGATGAAGTCAAGACAAAGCGGTGGAACAGTCGTTGACTGCGACCTGGCGCAGAGCCGGCAAGACAACCATGGCGTCTGCATCACTAATGCGATAGCAACGAGCAGGGAAGCGAAACATCATGAGTCTTCTGGGTGGAGGGTTGGGTGGCCTGCAGGCAGGCGGCGGCGCATTCGATGGGGTCGCACAGGCTGCTTTTTTCAAATTAATCTTTGGGTTTCTGGACAACGAGATCGAGACGTTCCGGGACAACATGCTTGGGCAGGCATTGAGCCTGGTCAGCGGTCTGGCATTGGTTCTGCTGACAATATGGATACTGATTCAGGGTTATCGAATCGCCACCGGCCAGTCACGCGATTCGATGATGGCACTGGTGACCAATTCCCTGCGCTCGATACTCATCATCGTAGTTGCCGCAGGTGTCGCCTTCGGCTCATCGGATTTGTATCGCCTGTTCACCACTGACATGCCTCAGGAGATCACCCGGATAGTGACGAGTGAGAGCGGTGCACCCGAGGACATGATCGATAAGAGCCTCGATAAAATGCAGTTGGCGATGATCGGGATCGATGCGCTTTCGACGGTAGGTAACCAGAGCCTGAAAGACGACAAGGATCGCGCCTTGCTGTTTACCGGCGTGGGTGTCGCAGGGCCATCTGTTGTTGGCGGTGCGATGCTTCTGCTCTACAAGATCGCGCTGGCGTTATTCGTCGGGCTGGGGCCAATGTTCATCTTGAGCCTGCTGTTTGAGCAGACCAAGCCATTGTTCGGGCGATGGCTGTATTACGGGATCGGCACGATGTTTTCACTCGCCGTGCTGAGCTTCATGGTCGCGGTCGCCATGAAGATGGTGCTCGCGGTCGCGGGCGCCTTTGCAGCGCAATACGTTGCCGCAATGGCGCTTCACTCTGCACCCATTGGCATCAGCAGCATGGCGTTACAGCAAGGTGGGCTGGGGTTGATCCTAACCGTTTTGCTGATCATGACACCACCGATGGCAGCTTCATTTTTCCAGGGGACGCTGGGTCAGTTCACAGCGTATTCGGCCTTCGGGGGCATTGGACGTGGAACGGACACGAGCGGGAGGCCGGCTGGGTCGCCCGGGTATATGCCGACGAATGCGCCAACATTGAATCACCAAACAGTCGCGACTTCGAGCACTCCTCTGGTAGGCCCACGAGTCACAGGAACCCCGTCCTCACAGACGTCGGTCGGCCAACGAGGTTTAGCTGATCGTGAGTCGCTGACTAGATGAAAATTTCGAGGAATCATGAAAATTAAAATTTTGATAACACTTGGATTATTTGCGATTAGCAGAATTACTTCGGCTCAAGACTGCGGCGGAATGCCCGCTGCAAACGGCGTTTGTATACCGCCGGATAATCAAACTTCTCCCCTACATTCGTCGTATGGTGAGCAAGAGACCGCCCAACCTATAGTTCGTCAATCGCACTGGTTATTGACATGGGGGGCAATCGCAATGGATAGCTCTACAGGTGACGTAGGCGTATCTATTGGCAAATCTTCTAAGCGGGATGCTCGAAGTGAAGCAATTTCGCATTGCAGAAATTATGACGCGCCGAATTGCAAGCTTGAACTTGCATATCAGAACCAATGCGCTGTCGTTGCTTGGGCTTCAGAAGACGGAAAAGCTATAGGAGGCGCAGCCATAACACAGAGCGGGCCTTCAGTTGAGGTCGCTTCCAAGCTTGCTCTCTCAGCCTGTAACAAACTGCGTGGTGGCGGTGAATGCAAGATCGTATATTCCGACTGCACCAAACCAGTATTAGTGCAATGAAACAATGAAAGGCCTAGTCAGGTCAGTCCACGTCGCAATCAACGGATAACCTCATGAAGCAATGGACTGCATACGCCTTGATGCTGC
>JBBQTR010000012.1:0-24059 GCA_038213095.1 Lysobacterales bacterium
GTGCGCGGCTCGACCTTGCACGGCCAGCAAATGGATCCGGCGCGGGTGCGGGAAATCGGATTGCTGATCGCGGACAAGCGTGAGGGCGTCTTTTCACTGACGGTGGACTGGATCGCCGTGGAGTAGCAGGCGCGATGCCCCAACAACCGGGGTGGGAACGACAACGCCGGCTTGCACCTCATCGAGACGTCACGCGCCACACCGCATTGCCGACGTCATCGGCGATCAGCAGCGCGCCATCCTTGTCCTGCGCCAGGCCGACGGGTGCGCCATACAAGTGCTTCTCGTCTGGCGAATGGAACCCGCTCACGACTGTCTGCGGCAGCCCGATGGGCTTGCCCTGGTTGAAGGCCACATAGACCACCTGGTAGCCGCTGAGTGGTGAGCGGTCCCAACTGCCGTGCTCGCTCACGAAGACGCCTCCGTGGTACATCGCCGGCAGTGCGTTGGTTTCCGAGAACCACAGCGCGAGCGCGGCGACATGCGAACCCAGCGCATAGTCCGGCGGGATGGCCTTTTTCACCAGTGCTGGCTGTTGCGGCATGACACGTGTATCCACGTGCTGGCCGTAGTAGCTGTACGGCCAACCGTAAAACGCCCCCGGTTGTACCGAAGTGATGTAGTCAGGCACCAGGTTGTCGCCGAGCTCATCGCGCTCATTGACCGACGTCCACAGCGCGCCCGTCGTTGGGTTCCATTGCAACCCGGTCGGGTTGCGTAGGCCGGAGGCATAGATGCGACTGCCACCAGTGGCGACGTCGACTTCGAGCACGTTCGCGCGTCGGTATTCAACGTCCAGGCCGTTTTCGGTGATGTTGCTGTTGGAGCCGACGCCGACGTAAAGCTTGCTGCCATCGGGACTGGCGAGCAGTGCCTTGGTCCAATGATGGTTGATGGTGCCCGGTAGGTCGGCGAACTGCACCGCAGGCGAGGTGATCTGTGTCTCACCTGCAACGTACGGAAACTTGACGATCGCATCGGTGTTGGCGACATACAGCGTATTGCCGATCAGCTGGATGCCGAACGGCGAGTTCAGGTCTTCGACGAAGATGTGTTTCTCCCATCCGCCACTCGAACCCGCGGATTTGCGCAGCAGCGTGATCCGGTTGCCTCCCTTGGCGCCTTTGCCTGACTTGTCCATGATCATGCCCGCGAGCAGTTGCTTCGGCGTGGTCACAGGTTCGGTGCCGGGACCGTTGCTCTCCACCACCAACACGTCACCGTTTGGCAACACGAGCAACTGCCGCGGGTGCATCAGGCCGCTTGCGATTTTTTCGATGCGCAGACCGGCGGCCACTGTAGGCAACTGGCCCTGTGACCAGCCCACTCCCGTGGGCACCTTCATCGGCGGAACCAGGAAGTTGCGTGGCTGCGGCAGGGGGGGATTGCCACCGGACTGCTGTGCTGGCGTCAACCGTGACGCGTCGCCGCAGGCAGAAAGCATTGCGATGGCAACACACGCCAGCGCGTTACGGCTGAGCCACTTATTCATTGATCAACTCCCGGCGACCAGATACCCGCGTGGCCATGACGATGTGCGCCACGGAAATCAGGGCGACCGTGGCAATCGACAGCCAGACGCCCGCCGGCACCACCGCGTAGGCATCCCGCGTGTGCACGAACGCGTTGAAAATGGCCGCAATGACTGCGAGCAGGTTGAGCCAGAAATCGAGGCGATCCGTGCCTGACGCCGTTCTGCGTGATGTGATCCACACCTGCACCAGATTGATCAGGCGCGGCACGATTGCGAAAAACAGACCAACGGTGATCAGCCATGCTGCGCCCTTGTCCCACTGGATGTCGGCGGTGCGCAGGTAGATGACGTCGAAGATCAGTGCGGCCACGAAACAGCCGAACGGGATTGGGTCAAGCAGGGCAAACACGGTGGAGGCAACAACGGAGCCGGATGCGGCACGGGGCATCATGATGGGAATCTCGACTGGGAATTAAGAAGGCCGTGAGTGGCGCCGGGGACTGACCTGAAGCGATCCAGGTCGCGTGATCGTTCAAGACAGCTATAGGAGTAATCATGGCCTAGTGCGCGTCAACGTGGCGTCGTTCAGCGATTTTAGGAATTCTAACCGCCAACGCACATTGTCAGAATCACGCGCGGCTGGTGCTTCGCAATCGCTGAACGGAGCTCCAAAAAGGAACCTAGTCCGGTTTTTTGCGTGGAATGGTCACCATAATCAGACATCCAGCAGTCCAGGGGGATGGTTTGAACACCTTGATAAAAGATCCGGATGGCACTGCCCGGATCGCCAAGCCGCCGCGAGCGGGTTGGCATGATGTCGCCGACGTGGTGCTCAGTACGGACCCGCGTCGACGCATCCGGCTCACGCTATGGTCGATATCGGCATTGGCGTATTTCAGCAGCGCTCTCGTCTTGTGGTTTGGGATGCGCCAAGGCTGGATGTACGCCGATCGCCTGGTGCCATGGTGCATGTTCCTGGCGCTGGGACTGGGGGCAATCTATGCCGCGTTGCGGTCGGGATGGAGCGAGCGCTTTCCCGATCCGGCGATGACGGTGTCGCAAATCCTCATGGGCGTGATCGGCGTGGAATGGGGATACGTGATCTGCGGCCCGGTTCGCAGCGTGGCACTGTTCCCTTTGCTTTTGATCTTCACCTTTGGTGCGTTTTCGCTGAGCTGGCGCAAGATTGCGGCGCTGACCGGTATTGCGCTGGTCTCGTTGCTGGGCACGATCGTCGCACTACACGCCAGCCGCAATGTCATGGAGTTCTGGTCGCTGGCCGATATCGACCTGCGCATCGACCTGACCAACTTCCTGATGATCTCGATCATGCTGCCCGCGCTGTCGTTCGTCGCGGCCATGTTGTCCCAGTTGCGCAGCAAACTGCGCTCGCAACGCGAGGCGTTGACCAGCGCATTGTCGGAGGTACAACGCTTGGCGACGCACGATGCGCTGACAGGTCTGTGCAACCGTCGCTACATGGACCAGCGGCTGCTTGAGGAGCATGCTATCTGCGCAAGGCAGGATCGGGCATTCAGCATCGCGCTCATCGATCTTGACAATTTCAAGCAGATCAACGACGTGCAAGGACATGCCGAAGGCGACAGGGTGCTGCAATGGTTCGCCGAGCAATCACGAATGGCGTTAAGAACATCGGATCAGATCGCACGCTGGGGCGGCGAGGAATTCCTCGTCCTCATGCCGGGTACGGACGGTACGCATGCGCAGGCATGCATCGAGCGCATGCGACAGAAACTGCATGCCGAACAGATCGACGCGCAGTCGCCAGTCAGTTTTTCTTCCGGGGTCACCCAATACCGTGCTGGCGAAACTGTCGCCGAAACGCTCCTGCGCGCGGATGCCGGAATGTATGAGGTAAAACATGCTGGCCGAGACGCGGTGAGGCTGTGTTGAATGGTCGAGCAAGTGCTCGCATCGACCCAGTGTTTGAAGGGCGCTCCCCTTGTCCCACTGGATCGGGTTCGGTGTCCACGCACTTCCAGGCCGCTGGTGATTGCATGAGCACCCAGTCTCGGAGCCGATCCGTGGTTACGACGATCTCTGGAAGAGTCGGGATGACTTCCGGCGGCATGTACAACACATCGGTAAGTAACGCCGGCGGTCCTGACAGGAAGGGTTTGTTGAGGTGGGCATGTGCCTGCCTTGGATTTCCCGTTGGGCGGTAACATCGTTGAATGATCAACAACGATGTCCTGCGAAGTATCCGTTACATGCTTGATCTCAGCGACGCCAAGGTCGTTGACATCACTAAGCTGGTCGATGCGGATTACCCCATTGAGCAAGCAGACGTGCAGGCATTCCTGATGAGGGATGTCGAAGACGGATACGCCAAGTGCAGCGATGTCCTGCTCGCGCATTTCCTCGACGGGTTGGTCGTGTATTACCGCGGTGTCAACGAGAACTTGACCGTGAGGCCTGTGGAATCGCGCGTCGACAATAACGTGGTTCTGAAGAAGCTGCGTGTCGCGTTCGAGCTGAAGGACGTGGACATGCACCAGATCTTTGCGGACGCCGGTTTTCCAGTTTCAAAACCGGAGTTGTCTGCGTTGTTCCGGCAACCGGCCCATTCAAATTTCCGTGCGTGTGGGGACCAGATGCTGCGTAATTTCCTCAAGGGATTGACGCTGCGTTTGCGGGGCACGTAGACCATGCAAGGCGGGCCATCAGGGGACGCTCGGTGACCACTCCTATCATCATCAATAAGTAGACCGCCGCTGCTACAGAATGAACGCCATGCCCATCAGCGCCGCGATCGCGTGCGTGCACAACAGGCTCAGGCGCACGCGTCGCTGGAAATGGAGGGCAAGCCAGTCGGAAGCATGGAACCGGCGCTTGATGGCAGCCGCGTTCCGTGATGGCGCACAGGGCAGGGGCGCAGTGAACAAAGTCGATCCATCAACAGCGATCTCTGACGCGTACCGGTGCAGGTCGGTGTTGAACATTTCCAGCTGCCGGAATACATGGATGTAGTGTTCTGGTAAGCCGCCAGACGCATCATGCTCGTCGGACTGCGTCACCCATCGCGTTTGCAGTGGCGGCAGCCGTGGTGGCGCACCAGGAGCGCCGAGGCGCCTGGAACAACTGATGTGGAAGATCAGGTCACTTTCGTCATCGGCCAGCAGGTTGGGCGCGATCTGGTCGACGCTCAAGTTCGGCATCGTGTCGTGCAGGTGGAACTCGACCACCTGCGCGGTGCCGCCCATCGCGCCATTCGAATTGCCGTCCCATAACGCCAGCAACAACTGGCAATGCGAGGACACGAACATTCCGAGTTGGGCGTATTGTCGATTGCGGATTTCCCCACGCACGGCAATCGCTTCGGATGAGATGCCGGGTGCCAGTGGCAACACCCGCACTACGGCTTGGGCAAGGATGGTCTGGAATCTACGCAGCACTGCTGGATCTGTGAAATCACGTTCGTACTCGGCTTGCGCTATCGGTAACGGGACCATCAGTTCGATGCCCAGCGCCAGCGCTTCCTACGCGACCAGCTGGTCGCCGCCTTCGGCCAGGGCCGAGATCAACCGCAATGGGAGTTCCGGAAATTGCTCGCGCAGGCTCAAGAAGAATGCGCGAACAGCTGTCCGCAGCGCCGGCTCCTCTTCTGGTAGCAGGTCACGATGGGCAGTCAGGCCAATGTTCAATCGCGCCCTGATGTCGGTGGGGCTCATCTCTGGCTGGTCCCGCATTGGCGTTGAAGGCGTTATACGCCTTGGGAGGGGTGCCACGAAAAAGGGGATCAAACAAAGGGGGCAGGTACATTTACCTCACTCCGAGGAGCGTTGAGAGGAGGTGTCGGTTATCAAGCAGTCGCCAGGGACTATGGTGCAATTGCAGTCGTAGTGAAGCAACGTCATTCATCGGTTGGCCCGGACATGGTCTGTCCCGCCAACGAGCCATGCCTCAGTGCAGCCGGCGCACTTGCCTTCAAGGCAGTGGTGGCGCCACCAGCGTCATGGAGCAACCTGAGAATGCTAAACCTCAGCAGCCTTTTGATGGAGGCTCATCAACGGCTATGAGTTGTAAGCCGATCGCCGGTCCATCACCGGCTCTTCCAATAGTCGCCGATGACGAGCAGTTTCTGCATACTCCGTGGATGAAAAGATTCTCTTTCGTCCTCGGTCTTGTGATGGTGTTGTCCGCGTCTATCCCTGTGCGCGCTGCCGAAACGACAGCGCCCGCGGCTCGCACGATCGTGCTGGTGCGTCACGGCAATTACGTCGAAGATCCTGCTGCTGATGAACGCATTGGCCCCGGCTTGTCGCCACTGGGCGTGGCCCAGGCACATCTGGTCGGCGCTCGATTGGCAGGTTTGTCCACGCATTTCGATGCGATGCTGGTCAGTCCAATGCAACGTGCGCGCGACACCGCAGCGGTTATCAGCAGCGATTTTCCCGGACGACATTTCGACGTCATTGATGATCTTGCCGAGTGCACTCCACCCACGCGCCGCACGCAGGCAATGGCCGGCGACAAGCCCGCAGACATCGCAGCCTGCAAGGCGCGGCTCGATCGGGTGTTCGCGCGCTATTTCCGGCCAGCCAAGGGCCATGAGCAGAGCGATCTGCTGGTCTGCCACGGCAACGTGATCCGTTACCTGGTCACGCGTGCGCTCGGCGTCGATACCACGGCATGGCTGGAAATGTCGGTTGGACATGCCAGCATTACCCGTATCCGGGTCGAAGCCGACGGCAGATTCAAGGTGCTCGCCGTAGGCGATGTCGGGCACCTGCCTGACAACCTGCAGACAGGTGCCACCGGCAATCCGGAGCGGAGCCTGGCGATTCCAGCGTTGCCGTAAATGAAGGCGCCTTGCTGAAATTTTGCGGGGATCGCTGGCTGTCGCAAGAATGACCATTGGTATTCGAAGGGCTTACGTTTCTGCTGAAGGTGGGCTTCAGCCCAGCCGACGGGTTCCCGGTAAGATCGAAACGTCGCCGCGGGAGGCTGGCCTCATGACCACTGATCACTTCACTGTTTTACTCGAAAGAGCGCACGCGCACGCTACCGATTATCTGCGTGAGCAACCCGACCGGCACGTCGGCGCGCGAGCCACGCGCGACGAGTTGCTGTCCGCACTGCAGGCGCCACTGACGCAGCGCGGTGAGGACGGTAGCGCGGTGATCGACCTGCTCGCATCGCAGGGTGAACGCGGCGCGATCGCGAGTGGGTCACCGCGCTATTTCGGCTTCGTGATCGGAGGTACGTATCCGGTGGCGCTCGCGGCGGACTGGTTAACCTCGGCGTGGGACCAGAACGCGGGCATCTACGCCACCTCGCCACTCTCGTCGATGGCGGAGGAGGTCGCCGGCCGATGGCTGCTTGACCTGCTTCACCTTCCCCGCGAATCGGAAGTCGGGTTCGTCACTGGTTGTCAGATGGCGAGCTTCACCTGTCTTGCTGCGGCACGCCATTGCGTGTTGCGTCGCGTGGGCTGGGATGTGGAAGCGGACGGATTGTGCGGCGCGCCGCGCATCAACGTCGTCACCTCCACCGAATCGCACATCACCATCGACGTGGCGTTGCGTTATCTCGGCCTTGGCACGCGCGCAATTCATCGCGTGGAAACGGATGCGCAGGGCCGGATGCGTCCGGATCGTCTGCGCCAGGTGCTGGCTACGCTGGACGGCCCGACGATCATCTGCGCGCAGTCCGGAAACGTGAACACCGGTGCGTTCGATGCCCTGCGCGAGATCGGCGAAATCGCCAACGCGCAAGGCGCGTGGCTGCACGTTGATGGTGCCTTCGGCCTATGGGCGCGCGCAAGTCGCGCACATTCTCCGCTTGCCGAAGGCGTTGAACTGGCGGACTCCTGGGCCACCGACGCACACAAGTGGTTGAACGTGCCTTACGACTGCGGCGTCGCCATCGTCCGCCACGCCGCCGATTACCGTGCGGCAATGACATCCGCCGCCGCATATCTGATCCAGACCGGGGGCGTGGAGCGCGACGCCGTCGACTGGGTGCCGGAATTCTCGCGTCGCGCGCGGGGCGTGCCGGTCTACGCGACGCTACGCACGCTTGGTCGCGATGGAGTGGAGGACCTGGTCGATCGATGCTGCGCCTGCGCCCGAAAGATCGCCGAACATCTCGCAGCTCAAGCCGGGGTGGAGATTCTTAACGACGTCGTGCTGAACCAGGTTCTGGTTCGTTTCAACAACAACGATGTCCTGACGCGCGCGGTGGTCACTGGCGTGCAGGACGATGGGACCTGCTGGCTCAGCGGTACCACATGGAATGGAACGGCCGCGATGCGCATCTCGGTGTCGAACTGGGCGACGTCGAAAGAGGATGTCGCGCGCAGCGCTGCTGCCATCACGCGGGTATTCCGCGCACTTCGAGAGGAGCGGGACGGGTCTGGTGTATGAGTTCGATCAGGGTTCGCCTCGGCGCTGTCGGGCATGACTCGACTATCTCGCACGCGTCATCGATTTGAGGCAAGGTGCGGATGCCGACATCGCCCACGCGAACCTTTGGACTGACCCTGCTCGCGATGACCGCATTCGCGGCGAATTCGGTGCTATGCCGGATTGCGTTGCGCCATACGGCCATCGATCCGGCGAGCTTTACCGCAGTCCGTTTGATGTCAGGCGCGATCATGTTGTGGATCGTGACCCGCTTGCGCTACGGGACAAACCATGGCGTAGGCAACTGGCCCTCCGCGTTCGCGTTGTTTGCCTACGCGGCAACGTTTTCATATGCCTATGTCAGCCTGCCGACAGCGACTGGCGCGCTGCTGCTGTTCGGTGCAGTGCAGATCACGATGATCAGTCACGGCTTGTGGTCTGGCGAGCGGATGCGCGCATGGCAGGTGGTCGGTCTGATGCTTGCGTTTGCGGGCCTCGTCGGCTTGTTGCTACCCGGGCTTTCCGCGCCACCACTCCGCGGCGCTGCCTTGATGTTGGGTGCAGGAGTCGCGTGGGGAATTTATTCACTTCGAGGCAAGAGAGCAGGTGATCCCACTATCGTCACCGCAGGCAATTTTTTGAGGACTGTTCCCATTGCACTCGTGCTGGCTGCATGGAGATTCAAGGGCATGCCTGTCGATAGTTTTTACAGCAGCGGTAGCGGTGTGGGGTATGCGATTGCGTCGGGCGCGCTGGCCTCGGGGATCGGCTATTCGATCTGGTATTCAGCGTTGCCGAGGTTGAAGTCGACGACAGCCGCAACGGTGCAGTTGAGTGTCCCAGTGATTGCTGCGGTGGGCGGTATCGTGTTCCTCGCGGAACCGGTGACGCTACGTCTTGCGCTTGCATCGATCGCCGTGTTGGGAGGCATCGGATTGGTGATCGCGCAGCCGGATCGACTCGCTTGAATCCAGTTGGACTCATTGCTTGAGCACAATGCGCTGTTAGCCTGGACTGTCCATGCGGCTTGGGCCCAACGCTGGTTCAGCTGATGCATACGCACCTTGGAGCATCACGGCCACTTGATTGCCTTCGTCGCATTAATAGGCGATCCCCGTTGCTTGCAAGAAAGGCCCATGTCCCAGACAACATCCACCAACCGCAAATGGCTCTTGAGCGAGCGACCCAAGGGTGAGCCGACCGATCGCACCCTGCGTTTGGTGCAGGGTCCGATCCCGACAGCTGGAGCGGGACAGATGGTGCTGCGCACAGTGTTCCTTTCGCTGGATCCCTACATGCGCGGACGCATGAGCGATGCGGCGTCGTACGCCGAGCCGGTCGAGATCGGTGGCGTGATGGTCGGTGGCACCGTGGCGCGGGTGGTCGAGTCCAACCTCAAGGGATTTACAGCGGACGATTGGGTGCTCAGCTTCAACGGCTGGCAGGACTACGCGGTGTCCGACGGCACCGGGGTCACGCTGCTTGGCGCATCGCCGACGCATCCGTCGTGGGCACTGGGCATTCTCGGCATGCCCGGTTTCACCGCGTGGGCAGGTCTCACCCAAATTGGCAAGCCCAAGCCGGGCGAGACCATTGCCGTGGCCGCGGCGACCGGCCCCGTCGGCGCGACGGTGGGCCAGATCGGCAAGCTGCTCGGGTGCCGCGTGGTCGGCATCGCGGGCGGCCCGGACAAGTGCGCGTACGCGGTGGATGCCCTTGGGTTTGATGCGTGCATCGACCACAAGGCCGCCGACTTCGCCGAGCAGCTGGCGAAAGCCAGCCCAAATGGGATCGACGTCTATTTCGAGAACGTGGGCGGCAAGGTGTTTGATGCCGTCTTGCCGCTGCTCAATGCCAATGCGCGCATCCCGGTGTGTGGCCTGGTGTCGCAGTACAACGCTACCGAACTGCCCGCCGGGCCCGACCGGATGAACTGGCTACTGGGCCAGGTGCTTCGCAAGAAAATCCTGATCCAGGGCTTCATCATTTTTGACGACTTCGCACATCTCTACCCGGAATTCACGAAGGCAATGAGTGAGTGGATCGAGGCCGGCAAGGTGAAGTACCGCGAAGAGATCATCGACGGACTGGAAGCGGCGCCTGCCGCTTTCATCGGCCTGCTCAAGGGAGAAAACTTCGGCAAGCGCGTGATCCGCGTCGGATGATGCGTGTTGAGCAATGAACCAGTGTCGACGCGTGGCGATCTGGTCACGATCAGGTGTGCTGCTGAATATATGTTTTGGGATCCTTGTCCTTCGCCGCCACGCCCATGCGGTGATGTGCCTCGAAGCTCGCGAACAGCACGCCCAAGTCGTGGCGGACTTGCAATGACGCGTGCCGACGGAAGTCGGCGAGGGCTTGACGTTCCTCCTCGGCCATGTGGTCGCCATTGGCTTTTCTAGCCGAGGCCACGGCCTTGAGCCACTCGTCGGTACCTGGCTCGTGCTTCTTGACCTTGGCGATGGCATCCCGGATCTCGTTGTGGTCCTTGATGGCATCCAGCGTTTCGGCATTGGCGTCGGGTTTCTCGCCGGCGCCTTCGCCGTGCTTCAGGAGTGCCGGATAGAAATGTCGCTCCTCGGCCTCGGCGTGGACTTCGAGGAAATCGGCCAGCTGCGCCCAGATGGCATGGAGCGCCGCCACCTCGCCAGGATCAATCTGGTCGAGGAGGGCAAACAGGCGGCGCTGCTCGTGGTGGTCGTCGAGGATCAACTGGGCAATGTCCATGGGTTTTCCTGATGATGTTCGCGCACTAGTGCACGGAGCGCAGGCCGAAGCTTTTACTCAGACGTGTCGTAACTACGGGAAGCGGGTGCTGTTTCGGAAACGTCCGTACGTGAAACGAGCAGGACAGTCTTGCTGAGCTGTTTTTTTTTCCCTCAGCTCAATGAGACGTTGGCCACCTTGTCCTTGTAATCCTTCTTGGGATCCACACCCAACAGCAGCTTTACTCCTGCCAGCACGCTCGATTCGTTCAACCACACCTGCGCGTGCTCGGCGTCGAAACGCAGCAATACAAGGTTGGGATCGTCCTTGCCTTCGAACCAGGCAGCGATGAAGGAATTCCACAATCGGTCAATCACGGCGCGATCGTTGTCGACGACGAGGTTGCCGCTGATGCTGGCGAACAACGCGTGGTCTTTGGCGATGAAAGCGGCGATCGCGCGTCGCCCCTGAGGCAGGTGCTCGACCACGGCGTTGGCTTTGCCGGTGAAAAACCAGATCGGCCCGCGCTCGCTCTCGACCACCGCCGTCATGGGACGAGAGTGGCCGTCTTCGACGCCATCCAAGCCGAGCATCAGGGTGCGATCGGATTTGAGGGCTTTCCAGAAATCATGTTCAAGGTCTTGTGGCGTCGTCATTGCGGTGTTCTCGCAGGAGGGGAGGGAGGAATGCATGTCACCGATAGGGGGATGTCGTGCGGCCCGCCATTCCGGTTGACCCATCTACTCACGTGGGATGTCGGGGCCGCGTCAACTGGGCGCATCACCATCGCTTCGCGGCGTGCTGCGTAAGGTGATTCGTTTCCGACCGGAGACTTCCATGAACATCCTGATGGTGCTGACCTCACATGACCGCCTTGGCGACACCGGCAAGAAGACCGGCCTCTGGCTGGAGGAATTCGCCGCGCCGTATTACGTGTTCAAGGACGCGGGCGCGGCCATCACCCTGGTCTCGCCCAAGGGCGGGCAACCGCCGCTGGATCCGAAGAGCGATGAACCCGACGCGCAGACTCCGGCCACCGAGCGTTTTCGCAAGGACCCCGCAACGCAGGCCGCACTGGCATCCACCGGCACGCTGGCAGATGCACGAGGCGAGGCATTCGACGCGGTGTTTTTCCCGGGCGGCCACGGCCCGCTGTGGGACCTTGCGGAGGATCGCGATGCGATCGCGTTGATCGAATCCATGTACGCAGCCGGCAAGCCGGTGGCAGCGGTGTGCCACGCCCCGGCCGTGTTTCGCCACCCCAAGGGCCATGACGGTGCACCGCTGGTGCAGGGGAAATCGGTCACCGGCTTCACCAATACCGAAGAAGCGGCCGTGGGGCTGACGCAGGTGGTGCCATTCCTCGTCGAGGACATGCTCAGAGCCAACGGCGGCCGCTACACGAAGAAGGAGGATTGGGCTTCGTACGTCGTGACCGACGGCAATCTGATTACCGGCCAGAACCCGGCCTCGTCTGAAGCCGCGGCGAAGGTGGTGCTGGAGCAACTCGGCAAGGGTTGAAGCATCGCCCCATGCAGGTCGGCGCGCGCCTCGTTACGCACCCGATGCATTGATGTCTGCGTTCTCCAGCACTGCCGGCGGCGACGCTTGGCGAAGGGCCGCGAGCATGGCGCGGCCGACGCGCGACGAGGTCGTCATCAGCGTGGGCATGCTGCGCGTGGCCAGGCCGAGCAGCGGTGCCGCAAGGGCGTAGACGGCCGCACGCGCGGGGTGAGGGGAGCGCACGCCGTCGACGGGCTGCACGATGCCCGGACGGATCATCAGCGTTTGGATCCCGAGTGCGCGCAGGGCATCCTCGGCCTCGCCCTTAACGCGCATCGGCATGAGCGCGGCACCTGCATCGGAGCCTGCGCCCGACACGTAGACGAACGTGCCCTGCGGATTGGCGCGGGCAAAGGCACCCGCAACGTGCACGGTGAGGTCGACCGTCACCTGGCGGTAGGCGGATTCGGACAGTCCCGGCACTACCCCGACGCAATACAGGCAGGCGTCGAGATCGGCCAACCCGGGTTCGGAGCCATCAATGTCGCGCAGGTCGGCCACCTGCCATTGCATCACTCGCGAATCGTCGCCTATGTCCACGCGCTGGCGGCCGACGAGCACGATGCGTTCGACGTCAGTAGCGGCTAGGCAAGCGCCGAGCACGCCCTGGCCGACAAGTCCGGTAGCTCCGACGATGATCAGGCGCATTGCGTGTCCTCATGGGCGGTTGCGGATAGGTTACGCCGTGCACCGTTCAGCCAGCGCGAACAGGGAAAGCGCTGATCTGGCAGTTGATCGAAGTGTTATCGCTGATCCAGCTCGTGGTGGATCACGACGATGCATTGCGAAGCAAACAACATTTTCGATCCCAGCGAGATTTTGTTCGCACCCAGGTGTTCGAGGCTGTGGAACGTCTTCTTCGGCATCGGGATGTGGTCGGTCAGCAGGAAACAGGGATTGCCCTCGAACACCTGCTCACGAATCGACGTGCCTTTCCGGTCCATCACGAAGAGTTGATGATCCTTGGCCAGTTCCTGCACCAGCCGCTCGAAGCTCAGCGTGCTTACCGTGACGCCGGTTTCCACCGGCCGCGTTTCTTCCTTGCCCATCCCCCTGGACGCATCCAGTGCCTTCGCGATCTTGCCCAGCAGCGCGCGCTCGTCGAAGCCGCCGATCTCGTGCATGGCGTTGGCCTCGAACCGGATCGTGCGGGAGAAATCCGCCGTGCTTTCCAACACCATGTAGACCGTCACGTCCGCGCGATGCGACTGCGCCACGAAGATCGCGTTCATCAGCGCATGCGCCAGGATTTCGGCGTGGGCCTCCTTGCCAACGGACTCCAACAGTTTCTTGCTGTCGGTGGGTGCTGCCCGCGCTCTGAGTACAAAGGTTCGCATATGTGTCAGGACCGATGAGCCGTCGTCGCGCTGCACGCGGCGTGGATTGGGATTGGAAGAAGGCCAGAATAAATTAATGCTTGAGTCTATGGGTAGCGCGCTGGAGCTGCCCTCGGTACTTCTGGCAGGTTTGCCCCTTCATGAACTCCGGTAGTTTGAGCAGATGCGCTCTGCACGGGAGCGCCGGTCAACTTCCACGGAGCACGAAATGATTCCGAATCGACTGCAGCATGCGGCGCTCATCCTGTGCATCGCCATGCTTCCAGCGCTTGCGGGTGCGAGGGATCCATCGCCCGAGTTGGCGAAGGTGATGATGATGGGCGTGTTTCACTTTGCCAATCCCGGGCGTGACATGGTCAAGTCGAGCGTCATCAACGTAATGACGAATGAGAACCAGGCCTATCTGGACGCATTGGCGGTGCGGATTGCTGCGTTTCATCCTACCGACGTTCTGGTCGAGTGCGAGCCGGCCGAACAGGCGAAGTTCGATGAGAAGTTTTCTGCGTACAAGCTTGGGACGTTCGCGCTGACGTCCAATGAGGTGTACCAGATCGGATTCCGGGTGGCGAAGGTTGCCGGCATCGACAAGGTGACCTGCTTTGACGAGGGCACGGTTGGCTGGGATGCGGAGCCGATGTTCGACTACATCAAGAAAAACGATCTGAAGACCCAGGCGGAGCTGGATGCAATGTATAAATCGCTGGCGGAACTCCAGAGCCGCGAACAGTCGACGTTGTCGTTGGCGAAATTGCTGCAAGGGACCAACGATGCGTCGCGCGATCGCGAGAACAAGGATCTCTACATCCGCACCAATGCCGTGGATGCAGGTAATAGCTTTGCCGGCGCCGATGCCTCGGCAAGCTGGTGGCACCGCAACTTCCGCATGTACGCCAACGTGCAGAAAGCCGCCACCCCGGGTCATCGCGTGCTGGTGGTGGCCGGGGCAGGGCACACGGCGATCCTCAAGGATCTGCTCGCGATCGACGGGCAGCGAGAGTCGGTGGATGTGACTGGTTATCTGACACATTGAATTCGTTAGTCCAGATGCCAATGCTTATCCACGAGATCAATCGTGGTGATTGCGGAGAAGCCATCACGAGTTTCGAATGTAATATCCGGTAAGCAACTCAATCCAAATCCGAAGTGGGGCCGCATGACCGCCTATCAGCAGCTTGCATTCGTCAGTTCAGTGCTCGCCGGTTTCGCGTTCGCTTTTTACGGGACGCTCCTGGCCGCACCAACAACGCATCGCATTGCCAGTTGGGCGGCCTTCCTGGCTGTCTGCGCGAGTATCTGTTTCCTGATCGTCACCTTGGGCTCGACCTTCGCGGAAGCGGCGTTGTCGCGCACCAAAACATTGCCTGACGCTATCCAGGCGCAACAGGAACCCATTTCAACGTTATTCCTGCTGGGCATCGTCCTGACCCTCGTCAGTTTTGGCATGGGGGGCTGGGTGCGATCCCATAAGCTTGGAGTCGCGACAACCTGCGTCGCGGTGCTGGGCATCATCGGCGTGATCTGGATCATGCAGCCTTTCATCCACAGGAATTGACGGGAGAAGCATTCATGCTGATGTCGCAGAGATCACTGATTGGGCTTTGCACCTGTCTACTCGGACTGTCCATGCTCAGCCAGGCTTGGGCCGCTGGTTTGCAGATCCATCCAATCGATATCGGCAAACCTTACCGAGCGGGCGACTATGCATTTCTGGATGCAGCAGTCGGATCGCGCAGTGTGGTTGCCTTGGGCGAATCGATCCACGTGACGCAGGAAATGCCGTTGGTCCGTCAGCGGTTCGTGCGCTATCTGCACGAACGCAAGGGATTCGACGTGCTTGCGCTTGAAGGGTCGCTGATGGATGCATGGACCGCACAGGAACATGTCTACGCGAACGGCGTTGTGGGGCCTGCAGCAGCGCAGTTGTACACGCGTGAAGCGTTGTTTGGACTGTGGCAGACCGCTCCGATGGAAGCGGTGGTTGCAGAAGCATTGAAGCCGCAATCGGGCGCTCCAGCGATTTATCTGACCAGCTTCGACCTGCAGCCTGGGATGTCGCGGGCGTACGGCGGCTCTGCGGAAAAAAGCCTGGGTGCATTTCTTGCTGCGGTGCATGCGCTGGATCCAAGTGTCACCGATCAGACGCTGCACGAATGGACCACCAGCTTGAGTCCCTCGCTCGAATGCAAAAGCAGTCAAACCGACCCGCAGGCGTTGTCGGACCTCGAGCATTGGATCGATGGCTCGGCAGCATCAGCTGTTGGCGCTCGTCGCCCGGCAATGCATGTCGCGGCACTCAAGCTCGTCCCCACGATGCTGCGCTACCGGCTGCAGCAGTGCAGCGATTGGCTGGCTGCCAGCAAGTCGATGGTGGTGTACCAGCGATCCCGCGATGAGCTCAATGCAAAACTCGCGATGGCGCTGCTGGAGCGTTTCCCGAAAATGATGCTGTGGGCGCATCACAGTCATCTCCATTACAACTCGCTGGGAAAATCGATTCCTTCGATGGGCCAGCATCTGCATGGCGCCTTGGGCGACCAGCTGTACACCATTGGCGTATTTGCCTTGGATGGCGCCGCAATGGACACCTCGAAGGTCGATGCTGCCGAGGGTTTGGCCGTGGTGCCGGCACTGGCCGCAAAGCCGCTGCCGGATGACGCACGATTCAGCGTAGAGCGCGCACTCGCCGGGTTATCGAAATCCGATTTCTTCATCGACTTGAAAGCAGCGCCCGCCGCGTGGGCGCAACCGGGATTCAGCCGCCTTGAGACAACCGGGCGAATGCACACGGCACTGTCCCATGACTTCGACGGAGCGATTTTCCTGCACGAGGTGCATGGCGCGGAGCTGGATTTCCTTCCACGTCCGCTGAATATGGCAGTCGGCCTGGTGGGCTGGATTTACCAGCACATTGTGTTCGCCACATTGATAGCTCTGCTGTTGGTTGTAGGACTGATAAGCGGAATTCTACGATTTCAACGCAGGCGCGGACAAAAACGGGCTCAACGCTCATAACGCGGGTTTGACGCTGACCACCCACCCACTTGGCAGCATCCTATTGGCTGCAGGCGGACACGCCGACTCATGATTCACCAACGCGAGGCGATGGCAAGTCGTCGCCGGCAAACCGCTTCGATGGAGTATCTGCAATGAAGGAAGCCATCTGTCCGGCTACAGTGGCGGCAAGCCTGACCGAACATTGGTCGCCACGCGTCGTCGCGGAACTCGACGACTCGTTCGTCAAGGTTGCCAAGGTGCAAGGCTCCCTGGCATGGCATAGCCATGAGAATGAGGATGAACTCTTCTACATCCTCAAAGGCTCACTGACGATTGAAATGGAAGCCAGGACCGTGGTGCTTCGCGAAGGCGAAGCCTTCGTCGTTCCGAAGGGCGTGCGGCACAATCCCACCGCCGAGCAGGATTGCCTCGTCATGCTGATCGAGCGGAAGTCGACGCTGCACACAGGCACGCAGATCACCGACAAGACGCGCAGCCTGGCCGAGCAGCTGCGGCCGTTATAAGTAAAAAAGGGGTGGAGCAAATCAAGCCCGATTGATTTGCTCCGTCACGTTTGGGTAGCCGATGAGTCCCGGAGCCTCGACATTGAGATGCTTTGGCTCATCCGTGCGTCTCGGAGTCCGTGCCTTGGGTGTGTTTTGCCTCGACGTTGGGTCTCGAAGACTCGACAAGCAGGCGATTTGTGTCATCGCCCAGGCATTTTTCCTCGCATTCCACATCGGCCAGCCTCATCAATGACGCTCGCAATCTCCTCGTTGAGGATGCCGGGCTCATGTGTCGGAAAAATCGCTTCATCGCCGGGATCCGACAACTCTCCGTTATCAGCCAATTCCCACACCTGTAGCGTTCGGCATTGGCTTTGCCTGCGGCCATCGCACATACGTGCGGTACGCATAGCCCCATGGCACCGCGGCCGCCAGCACTGGCACAGCGATGAAGACATAGGTCAGCTCTTCGGCTGGCGAGCCTGCCAGCGTGCCGGCTCGCCACAGCGGCCAGGCGACGAAGACCAGCCACAGCGTCTTGTAGCCGATGGTGAAAAACATCAGCGGCAACCAGCGCAGCGGATGGATGAGACCGAAGAACGCAAGCGCGGGATAGGTAGCCCACACGCATATGGCGACCGCCCGCACCGGATCCCACGGACCCTGGTGCGTCAGCAGCCCGCGCCAGGCATCGGTTGCGACGAAGACCAGCATCAGGAAATAGAACAGTCGCAATCCCCATATGTGGAATGGACGCACGCCCTCAAAGCGCTGCGGGTCGGACTTGAACGGGTAGGAGAGGGTCATGGTCATTCCTGGGGTGGTTGCGTGGAATCGAAGGCGAGCAGGTCGCCGGGTTGGCAATCGAGGACGGCGCAGATTGACTCGAGCGTGGAGAAGCGGATCGCCTTGGCCTTGCCGGTCTTCAAGATCGACAGGTTGGCCAGCGTGATGCCGACGCGTTCGGACAGTTCGGTCAGCGTCATGCGGCGCGCGTGCAGTTGTTCGTCCAGGCGGACAAGGATCGCCATATCCCTAGACCGTGCCTTCGAGATCGGTCCGCATGTGCGCGCCCTGTTCGAATACGCGGGCGAGCACGAACAGCAGCAGCACGGCCAGCCACGGTGCGAGTGAGAAACCGACATCGACGTCGAGGATTTGCGCCGGGGTCGAGGCGAACAGCACCAGTGCGCCAATGACCAATCGCAACACTTCCCCGGCTAACACGTACCAGGCGATCGCCTGCAATCGGCGCGCGTTGTCGGCGACGAACGAGTCGCCGCTGCTCACGGTTTCAACGATGTCCTGCAGCTTCCGAAGGATCCGGTGCACGACGTACGCACCGGCGAGGCCGGCCAGCATGATCAGCCGCCCGCCGAGTATCATCTGAGGCCAGCCGGCGCCAGGCTTGACGCCCAGCGCCCGGAACAGCGCTTCCCCGGCGACGAGGCTTGCGATAAATAGGGTCAGGATGCCGAGGGCGTATAGGGAATTTAGGATCACCAGGCCGCGCAAGAGTGGGTGGGTCAGCGCGAGGGCGTTCGTGGATTTGGTCATGAATTTTGCCCAATGAATATCGTGTAACGATGTATAGCGTATTGATAAACGATATGCAAATGGTTTTCATAAACTGGCAGGTCAGGCCATGAACGCTGGGGCTTCGGCCCCACAACGAGGAATCACGATGACTGAACTCGCCTATCCAATCGGTGAATCCGGACGTCCCTGGGGCGCATCTGAAGTTTTGGATTGGCGGTCGCGCCAGACGCCAAAGCGAAGCTATGCGACAGACGTACTGGACGTGATCGATCGGGTGCGTAGCGTCTTCCAGGTAGAGGAGTACGGCCGCCTGGATGATGGATCGGACAGCTATCCGCTGTTCGCGATCAGGAGCCGTGAATGGCGGGACGACTTGCCCGTGGTGCTGGTAACCGGTGGCGTGCACGGATACGAAACCAGCGGTGTGCATGGCGCACTGCAATTCGTCGAGCACCATGCGGCGGACTATGCCGGCCGGGTCAATCTTCTGGTCGTGCCCTGTGTCAGCCCGTGGGGGTACGAGCGCGTGCATCGATGGAATGCGAATGCCGTCGATCCGAACCGCTCGTTCCGCGAAGACAGTCCAGCACAGGAGTCGGCGGCGCTGATGCGGCTGGTTGCGCCGCTGCGCGATCGCGTGCTCTTGCATGTGGACCTGCACGAAACCACCGATACCGACGAGTCCGAGTTCCGGCCGGCGTTGGCCGCCCGTGATGGCGTGGCATATTCGCCTGATGCAATCCCGGACGGCTTCTACCTGTGCGGTGACAGCGCTAATCCGCAGCCGGAATTCCAGCAGGCGGTGATCGCGGCGGTGGCGAAAGTCACCCACATTGCACCGGCTGATGCCAACGGCGAGATCATCGGCTCGCCTGTAGTTGCGCCGGGCGTGATCAATTATCCGGTCAAGCAGCTTGGTCTCTGCACAGGCATCACCAACGCGCGTTACACGACCACTACTGAAGTTTACCCAGACAGCCCGCGCGCCACCGCCGAACAATGCAACGCCGCGCAGGTGGAGGCCGTGTGTGCGGCGATCGAGTTTGCATTGGCGCATCGCTGACCGAATGATTCGGTGGCCCAAAAATGCGAGATGAAAGCGAGTGTTCGCTGTGATGGGCACAAAAAAAACCGCCGGAAGTTTCCCGGCGGTTTTTGTTTTTGCATGGCGCAGGATCAGTGCTTGACCGGCGGCATGGTGACCGGATGGTCAGTGGTTTTCACCGAGCCATCGCTGGGCGGCGCCAAGCCGCGGTTCTCCAGCATCGGCTGCACGATTGGATCGCGGCCGCGCCAGTCGCGATAGAGCTTGTCGAGCTGGACGGTGTTGCCCTGCGACAACACCATGTCGCGGAAGCGTTGACCGTTCTCGCGGGACAGGCCGCCGTGCTCGGTAAACCACGAAAACCCATCGTCGGCCAGCATCTGCGTCCACAGATAGGCGTAATACCCGGCGGCGTAGCCATTCCCCCAGATGTGCTGGAAATAACTGGACCGATAACGCGGCGGGACATAGGGCAGGTCGATCTTGTCCGACTTCAGCGAGGCGGTCTCGAACTTGTCCGCGTCCTGCAAGGGTGCATTCGCCGGCAGGCTGTGCCAATGCATGTCGAGCAGCGCTGCGGCGATCAGCTCGGTCATGTCGTAACCCTTGTTGAAGCTGCCGGCTTTCTTGATCTTGTCGACCAGCTCTTGCGGCATTGGCGCGCCGGTTTTGTAGTTCTTGGCATAGTTGGCGAAGATCTTAGGATCGGTTGCCCAATGTTCGTTGAACTGCGACGGAAATTCGACGAAGTCGCGTGCCGTCGCAGTGCCCGACAGGCTGGGGTACTGCTGGTTGGCGAACATGCCATGCAGCGCGTGGCCAAACTCATGGAACATCGTGGTGACGTCGTCGAACGACAACAGCGCCGGCTTGCCCGCGGCCGGCTTGCTGAAGTTGGCGACGTTGTAAATCACCGGCTTGTTACCCATCAACTTCGACTGGTCGACGAAGTTGCTCATCCACGCGCCACCGTTCTTGTTGTCACGCTTGAAGTAATCGGTATAGAACAGCGCCAGTGAGCTGCCATCCTTGTCGAATACCTCGTACACCTTCACGTCTGGCTGGTAGACAGGGATGTCCGTGCGCGGTTTGAACGTCAGGCCATACAGCTGGTTTGCAGCGTAGAAGACGCCGTTCTGCAGCACGTTGTTGAGCTCGAAGTACGGCTTGATCTGTGCTTCGTCGAGGTCGTAGCGCGCCTTGCGTACTTGTTCTGCGTAATGGTTCCAGTCCCATGCCTGCACCTGGAAGCCGCCTTTCTGCTGGTCGATCACGGCCTGGATATCGGCCGCTTCGCTGCGTGCCCGGCCTGTCGCGGCAGGCACGAGATCCTGCATGAACTTGATCGCCGTCTCTGGCGTTTTCGCCATCTGGTCTTCGAGCTTCCACGCAGCGTAGCTGGAGAAGCCAAGAAGGTTCGCCTGCTCGGCGCGAATCTGTGCAATACGCTCGATGGTCGCGCGGGTATCGTTGGCCCCGCCTTTTTCAGCACGATCCCAGGAATGCTTGAACAACGCTTCGCGGGTGGCGCGATCGTCCAGGCCTTGCAGGTCGGGTTGCTGGGTGGTGTTCTGCAGCGTGATCACGTATTTGCCATCGAGCTTGCGGTCTTTGCCCGCCTGCCTGGCGGCTTCAACGTCGGCATCCGGCAAGCCGCCCAGCTTGGCCTTGTCTCCCAGCACCAGAGCGCCGTCCTTGGTGGCCGCGAGCAGCGTGTTGGTGAACTTGGTGCTCAGCGTGGACTCTTCCTTGTTGAGCGCCTTGAGTTTTGTCTTGTCGGCTTCAGACAATTTGGCGCCGCCACGCACGAAATTCTTGTACGTGACTTCGACCAGTCGAAGCGATTCCGGGTCCAGCTTCAACGATTCGCGCTGGTTGTAGATGGTTTCGATGCGCTTGAAGAGTTTGCCGTTGAGGGTTATGGCATCGGAATGCTCGGCCAACTTGGGCGCTTCGATTTCCTGCACCTTCTGCAGCAGATCGCTGGTGTTGGCACCGGCGACGCCGCCGAAAGTATTGAGCACCCGGGTCAGCATCTCGCCGGATTTTTCCATCGGGACGAAGGTGTTATCGAAGGTCGGAGCGGCCGGGTTGTTGGCGATCGCTTCGATCTCCACCATGTGCTGCTTCATGCCTTCTTCGATTGCAGGCTGGTAATCGGTTTCCTTGATCAGGTCGAACCGCGGCGCATGAAACGCCAGCGTGCTGGGCGCGAGAAAGGGATTGACAGAAGTTGTCTTCGCAGAGGTGTGCATGTTCGAAGGGGCTTTGACTTGTGCGGCGGCTGGAGACGCGGCGTAGGCGGGCGCGGCCGCGGCCGCGGTCAGGGCGATGGACAACGCGAGGGTAAGCGGATGCTTCATCTAAACGATCCTGTCGAAAGTGAACGCGCAGCCTAGCCGATACGGGTGTGTTTCGCCTATGACGAAGGGCATGGCTTGGTACCTGGCCGGCCCGGTTCACTTTTCCCACACTGCGTTCTGGTCAGGATGAATGTCCTTTTTACTCTGTGGAGCCTGCCTTGGACATCCGTTCGATCATGACCGCCGATCCGACCTGCTGCAGCACCGACACCACCGTGCGCGAGGTTGCCCAACTGATGAAAGAACGGGATTGTGGCCTGATCCCCGTGGTCGATGGACACCGCAAACCGGTGGGCGTGATCACTGATCGAGACATTGTCGTACGCGCCATGGCCGAGGATGACTTCTCGTCGAGCGCGACAGTGGGCAAGTACATGACGTCGCCGGTGACCACCATCTCCTCCCAGTGCAGCCTCGACGAATGTGCGGAGGTGATGGAACAGAACCAGATCCGACGCGTTGTGGTCGTGGATGAACAGGGATGCGTGGCGGGAATCGTGGCGCAGGCCGACATCGCCCTGGCCGGCCGAGATGGGCGCACTGCGGAAGTCGTGAAGCAGGTCTCGCGACCAGCCTGAACAAGCCACCGAGCCTGGCTCGTTCTCAATGACGAGCCAGGCGACGCGGCTGATGCAAGACTGCTGATTCAAGCCGGCGTCAGGAAGCCTGTCCCTGGAATGGCAACATCGAATGCGCGCTGCACCAGCCACAAGGTTGCGATCGCAATGATCAGCAGGGATCCCCAGCGCACGACGCCGACCTGGTAGAACCGTGTCCTGCGCGCCAGGAATGCCAACGGCAGGAACGGAAGCACGATCGATTCCTGCCCCAGTTCCACTCCCAGGCTGAAACCACCCAGCGACGTCGCCATCGCTGCTGGCGGCAACGACAAGCCGGCCAACGCGCTGGCAAAACCCAGGCCATGGATGAAACCGAACGCAAACGCGACCACCCAGGCGCGACGGGTAACGAGCGGATAAATGTTGTTGAGTGCGGCAACAATGATCGACAGCGCGATGCCGGATTCGACCAGCCGGCTTGGCAGGTTCACGTAACCCAGCACCGACAAGGTCAATGTCACCGAATGGGAAACCGTAAAGCCCGAAACGACCTTGATCAGCTCAACCATCGCGCTGGACAGTTTTGGAACCGGCACCCATCCGGTGTCATCGGACCGCAAGGGTGTTTCCAGAAGAGGTGAGTTGGGCGGCAATGCCGAGCGGCGAAACAAAACCGCAGGCAGCAGCAGTGACATGATGAACAGCAAGTGGTCCGGTCCGGTCCAGATATGCCAGATGCCGTCGACCATGAAGCTCTTGAACTGGCTCCAGCGATCGGGTTCGCGAAGGTCGAGCGTGGCAGTCGGGGTCTTGGGACCAAGTACTGCACCGGCGATGCGATTACCCGCGTGGATCGTGATGATGCCGCGATGATATGGGTCGACGTCCTGGAACAAGGTGTACACAAGCGTGAGCCGGCTTGGGATCTCCTTGTCGCAAACGGCATCGAAGAGGATGACGTCATAAGCGCCGTCGTTGTGTTCGTCGATCTTCTGGTCCGTCGGGTGGGTTTGGCAGGTCAGCCCGTCGCCTTTGACCGTCAACCCTTTCAATGCATATCGCTCGATAGCATCGCGATTGGCCTTGACTTCGCCCCAGGTCACCGCGCTGTCATGGTTGCTGTCGATGTCGAGCACGAAGCTCAGGTCGCGTAACGCAATATCGAACTGTCCATGCAGGACGGTGAGGTGCGCCGGATCAGATGTAAGCGTCAAGTAAGCGTCGCTTTCCTTGTGCGCAAATGCTGCCATGGGCAGCAATGCCAACACGATCATGCAGAGGGTTGCAAACCAGACCGGTATGCTGCGCGACTTCAATGGAGGACTCCCTTCGCCGATGCCGGAGAAATCTGGAGTCGGGCCGCGACTTTCTTCGCCAAGGCGCGGACCTTCTTGTCTTCAAATCCGGTTTTTTCGAGCAGATCAAGTACCGGGCGCGCCGCTTCAGGTTGATCCGCCGCCAGCGCGGCTTCAAGCAGGATGCGCATGTCTTCGGGAGCGCGCTGGATGGTCCAGTTATCCTGCGCCAGCTTCAATGCGCGACTCGGGTCATGCTGGAGTTCCAGCACGAAACGCGCTTCTTCACGCCCATAAAGTCGACTGTCA
>JBBQTR010000013.1:0-23936 GCA_038213095.1 Lysobacterales bacterium
AGCGTGCAGGTGTTCTGGTTGGATTCGGCGTCCATTGGCTGGTTGCGGTCGGCACTGCGTGCCCATGCATTGCCGGTGCACGCGAGGAGCGCGACAACAATCAGGAAATCAGCGGGACGGGACATAGCGGGCAGTGGCCTGGGAAAGGAGGGTGAAGCGCTTTGCGGCTAGATCTGCATCCATGCCGCGGCCCCGCATTGTAAGGCCCGGTTCGGTCAAGGTGACGATGTCCGACGACTTTGCCAGGTGTGTATTAGGGAAGACGTTCAGTTGCTCGGTGTTCATCGCAATCGCGCGCGAGTCCTCCACCGGGCTGGTCGCCTTGACGCGCCCACGCAGACGGATTTCGGCACGGTCTTCGCTCACCCAGCCCGTCTGCGATCGTACTTGCCAGTAATGGCCGTTGACGTCCGGCATCAGGAACAACGGCGTCGACAGTTCCATTGTCTTCGCGTCGGGCGTCTGCAGCAGCAGCGGCGCGCGCAGTGTGAAGGATTCCTTGCCGGTCTTGTCCAGAGAAATCAGTTCGAAATCACGCAGCACATAATCCGAACGCCCACTGACGATCGCGGTCGCAATCTTGCGCTCGTGGTGCGTCCACACCGACCAGCCGGAAAAAATCGCACCGGCCAGCAATACCAGCATGAGGATCCCACGCCAATTCATGCGCCGGCGTCCTGTGGACGTGGCGTGCGCGACTGCAGGGCAGCCTCGAGCATTTCATCCGCGCGGCCGTGTGCTGCCAGTAGCAGATCGCACAGTTCACGCGCAGCGCCCATGCCCCCATTGGCGACGGTGCGCCAGTGCACGCGTTCGCGCACCCATGCATGCGCATCGCTCGGCGCGACCGACAGCCCGACCACCTGTTGCACGCCAAGGTCGGTCAAGTCGTCGCCCATGAAAGCGACCGCGTCCAGGTCAATGCTGTGCTGCTGCGCGATACCGCGCACGCAAGCCAGCTTGTCGCCGACGTTGGTGAACGCTTGTGCGCCAAGTTCGAGCGCGCGTTTTACAACAATCCTGCTGGCACGTGCGGTGACGAAGGCGACCGGTATTCCGATCCGTCGCAACAACGCCAGGCCTTGCCCATCGCGAACGTGGAACGCCTTGAGTTCCCGGCCGTCGCTGTCGAACAACAAGCGGCCATCGGTCAATGTGCCATCGACATCGAAACAGCACAGCCGGATCTTCGTCGCGCGAGCGAGCAGGTCGGAGGGATAATCGCTGATGTGGGAGTAGGGCATTGAAGTGCCGGAAAAGGGGAATTGCGAATAGGAATCGGTAGAACTCGAACTATTGGAGCGCCGACAACAAACCGGGTAGCGAGAGGGCACCTGCATACCCGATGCTGCAATCCCGTCTGTTAAACCACCCTGGCCCGCAACAGGTCATGAATGTTGAGCGCGCCCACCACGCGACGTGTGTCGTCGATCACCAGTAGTGCGTTGATCTGGTGTGTTTCCATCAATTGCGCCGCCTCGACGGCAAGCGCGTCCGAATCGATGGTCTTGGGCGCCCGCGTCATCACTGCATCGATGCGTGTGTTGCGCAGGTCGATGCCGTCATCGTCGAGCGTGCGGCGCAGGTCGCCATCGGTGTACAGCCCGAGCAGGAGCCCATCGTCGTCGACCACGGCGGTGATGCCCAACCGCTTGCGGCTCATTTCGACCAGTGCTTCGCTCAACGTCGCATCGCTTCGCACGCGCGGGACATCGTCGCCAGTGTGCATCACGTCGGTGATGTGCAGCAGCAGGCGCCGACCGAGCGCACCGGCAGGATGTGAGCGTGCAAAATCATCGGCGGTGAATCCGCGCGCCTCCAGCAATACGACTGCCAGCGCGTCACCAAGCGCGAGGGCTGCCGTCGTGCTGCTGGTCGGGGCGAGGGCGAGCGGGCAGGCTTCGGCCGGCACGCTGACATCAAGGTACACGTCGCTCTCGCGCGCCAGCGTCGATTGTGCGCGGCCGGTCATCGCGATCAGCTGGTTGCCCTGGCGTTTGAACACCGGCAGCAGCATCAGCAACTCGTCCGTTTCGCCGGAGTACGACAGCGCCAGGACGACATCGGCGTCGGTGATCATGCCCAGGTCACCATGCCCGGCTTCGCCCGGATGCACGTAAAACGCCGGCGTGCCAGTCGAGGCGAAGGTCGCAGCGATCTTGCGCGCGACATGACCGGACTTGCCCATGCCAATGCACACCACTCGGCCGTGACTGGCCAGAAGCATTCGGCAGGCGGCGGTGAATGCGCCATCGATACGTGCGGCAACGGCGTGCAGGCCATCGATCTCGATGGCGAGCACGCGCCGGCCGCTGGCGGCAAAGTCGAATGGAATGGCGTTTGCCAAAGTGGAGCTGGCGTGTTCGGACGGCATGCGGCCGGGGGTTTCCGCTAGACTGAATGGCTCCAGTTTACGCGTTCAGCGCCACGCCCATGACCCCGACAGGCATCCGAGAACTGATCGAACAAGGCCTCCCGGGAGCACGGGTGGACGTGCAGGGCGCGGACGGCGTGCATTTTGAGGCGACGGTCGTTTGTGAAGCCTTCCGCGGCAAGTTGCCACTGGCCAGGCACCGGCTGGTGTACGCGACATTAGGCGAACGCATGGGCGGGGAAATCCATGCATTGGCGTTGAAGACCCTCGCCCCGGGCGAGCCGGGCGCCGAGCAGGTGCAGTAGCCGCCATGCACAAGATCGTTGTCGAGGGCGGGGTCCCGCTCACCGGTGAAGTGCGGATCTCCGGCGCCAAGAATGCGGTATTGCCGATCCTGTGCGCCGGTTTGCTAACCGACGAGCTGCTGCATGTCAGTAACGTCCCGCGGCTGCACGACGTCAAGACGACGCTGCGCCTGCTGGCCGAGCTGGGCGCCGGAATCTACGTCGACGACAACTTCGACATCACCATCGATCCGCGTAGCGTCAACAGCCATGTCGCGCCTTATGACCTGGTCAAGACCATGCGCGCGTCGGTGCTGGTGCTGGGGCCGTTGCTGGCGAAACATGGCGCGGCCGAAGTGTCGCTGCCGGGAGGTTGCGCGATCGGTTCGCGGCCGATCGACCAGCACATCAAGGGCATGCAGGCGCTGGGCGCGCAGGTCAGCGTCGAGCATGGGTTCATCAAGGCGACCGCCAAACGATTACAGGGCGCGCGGGTGGTGTTCGACATGGTCAGCGTCGGGGCCACCGAGAACGTGATGATGGCCGCCACGCTCGCGCAAGGCCGCACGGTGCTTGAAAACGCGGCGATGGAGCCGGAGATCATTGACCTGGCGCAATGCCTGGCCGCGATGGGCGCCCAGATCGAAGGCGCGGGCACCGGACGCATCGTGATCGAAGGCGTCGAGCGCCTGCATGGTGGCGCGCATCAGGTGGTGCCCGACCGCATCGAAACCGGCACCTTCCTAGTCGCAGCGGCCATGACCGGCGGAAACGTCACCGTGACCCATGCGCGGCCCGATACCCTGGATGGAGTCATCGACAAACTCAGGGAAGCCGGCGCGACGATCACCTGCGTCGGGGATCGCATCACCCTGGACATGGATGGGCGGCGTCCGCAGGCGATCAATTTCACGACAGCCCCGCATCCGGGATTTCCCACCGACATGCAGGCGCAGTTCATGGCGATGAACTGCATTGCCGATGGCGTCGGGGTGATCAGCGAAACCATCTTCGAGAATCGCTTCATGCACGTGCAGGAACTCCTGCGCCTGGGGGCGGATATCCGGGTCGAAGGCCACACCGCGATCGTGCGTGGGGTGGAAAAACTCAGTGGCGCGCCGGTGATGGCGACCGACCTGCGCGCCTCCGCATCCCTGATCCTGGCCGGGCTTGTGGCCGATGGTGAAACCACCATCGACCGGATTTATCATCTTGATCGCGGTTACGAGAACATCGAGGCAAAGTTGTCTGGCTTGGGGGCGAAGATTCGCCGCATCGGCTGAAGTTCGACCATGGAAACAAAAAAGCCCCGCATTGCGGGGCTTTTTTATTTCGAAAGTCGCAGGTCAATGCAACGATTTCAACTGCAGGTCCATCTCATCACGACCGTTCTTGCGTTGCAGGATGCGCGCTGGCACGGGCAGGCCGTCGACCACCCATAACACCGTCTGCTTGTTGCCGTCGGTGCGCGTGACCTTGGTGGCCTGCTGGCTTTTGCCGGCGATGGTGATGGTGTCCTTGCCCGCGATCTGGAAACTCATAGGCTTGGCACGGCCATCGTCGACCACGCGATAGTTCAACGGTTTGCCGTCCGCGACATCGGCGGGGATGGCCAGATTCACCAGCATGGTGTCCAGGTCGCCCGCTTGCAGCTTTACCGGACCGCTGCGATCAGGTTTGACGTCTCCAGCCCATGAGGCTTCTCCGCGACTCCAGTCATAGTTGGCGGTCTTGTTGACCTGCTTGATCAGCAGGGATGCTGAATCCTTGCCTGCGAGTGGCCGCCACTTGCCGGCGTGGTCCTCGAAGACCGTGCTCTGGCTGAGTTGGGCCAAAGTGCTTTGAATGTCCAGGCTGTATTTCCATCGATCAGCACCCGCGGCAGCCAGCGTCATTTTGGCGCTGCCCTGCAGGCCCATGTAGCTGGCCTGGTAGTCTGCGGTGAAGGGCTTGATCGCCAGCGCAGGGGCACTGAGCAGTAGCAATGCGGCGCTGAGGAGAAGCGGCTTCAACGCGTATGCGGCAGTGATCTTCATGGGCATGGTTCCTTGGAATGGATCAGTGAATAACGTTCTGCTTGCTGTCCTTGCCTGGCTGGATTGTTCAAGGATGTCGTCACTTGTACTGGACCAGTCGCAGGTCGGTGCTGTCGGCGCCGTTGTCGCGTTGCAGGATGCGGATCGGCGTGGGCACGCCGGCCGCTACCCAGATCGTGGTGCCGCTATCCGCACTGCTGTCCTCGCCACCTGCCTGCACCCGGCTGGCGCGCATGGCGTCGTAACTGAGATCACCGACGGTAATGGCCTGGGTCTGCGGTGCGACCATCCAGTTGTGATCGCGCACCCTGCCGTCTTCAACGAAGCGATAGTGGAAGGTACTGCCGGGCTGCGCATCGCGAACCAAGGCCAGGTCGATCAGCAGGCCGCTCATGTCACCGTCGTGCAATGGCACAGGGCCGGTGCGACCTTTTTTCACATCGCCGGTCCAGTGCGCCGTATTTGTCTTCCAGTCGTACACGCCCACGCTCTTCCTGTTCGACAGGAACGCGCGCTTGACCGTGCTTTGCGCCAATGGCCGATACACGTGGCCATCGCTGTCAAAGACCGTGCTTTGCTGCACATTGAGGCCCGTCAGGCGCAACAGGCCCTGGCCTCGCATGTCCAAGTCCACGCGCCAACGGTTGGTGTCGACATGCACCACCTGCAACGTCGCCTGGCCAAGTTCACGGCCTTCGTGGAAAACCTGATAGGTGGCCATGAAGGGATGAAGAACTGCAGCAAATGGGGCCGCGGCTGGCAACGCAGCTTGCGACACGGTCTGCGCGTGGCCAAGACTGGCCAGCGCGGCAGTAAGCAGGGTTGCGATTAGCAGGGAGCGATTCATGAGGTCGCCATCATGCGAATACATTGTTGGCTGGCAGCTGAAGCGGTATCGACAAGGGAACTCCGTCCAGCTGGACGGCGCCATCCACCAGGGCGATCCGGCTGGTGACAATCAACCCCAGCGTGCCAATCAGCAGCGGGTGCTCGCGGGACAATACGCGCCGGGCGAGTGACTCCGCATCGTCATCGGGGCGCACCGGAACCACGCATTGCGCGATGACCGGGCCGCCATCCAGATCGGGGGTGACGTAATGCACGCTGGCTCCATGCACGCTTGCGCTGGCGGAGATGGCCTGTGCATGCGTTCTCAATCCCTTGAAAGCGGGTAGCAACGAGGGATGGACGTTGATCAGCCGTCCGCGGCGTGCGTCGACTGCGCGCGAACTGATGAGGCGCATGTAGCCGGCACACACGACCAGGTCAGGCGTCAGTTCGTCGATGCAGGTGAACAGCTGTTCATCGAATGCTGCGCGTGAATCAAACCTGCGTGGCTCGATGGCGTGTGTCGGAATTGCCGCGGCCTGGGCGCGTTGCAATGCCAATGCCTCGGGTTTGTCGGAAAACACGCCAACGATCTGCGCGTCCAGCACACCCGAAGCGATCGCATCGATCAACGCTTGCAGATTGCTGCCGCGACCAGAGGCAAGGACGGCAATGCGGAAGGGCGAAAAGGGGACGGAGCCAATTTCGCGCTGACGCCTTTGCGACTGTTGGGGATCTGTACCGCGAAACTTCACTCTGACCCCTTTCTGCCTCAGTCGATGCGGACGCGTTCGGCACTGGCCGCGTTGATGACCTGGCCGATCGACCGATGCGCCAACCCAAGACGATCCAAGTCGACACCGATTGCAGCAATCTCATCGGCCGCCACGACCAGCACGAACCCGACGCCGCAATTAAACGTCCGCCACATCTCCTCGCGTAGCACCGCGCCTTCGCGCTGGAGCCAGTCGAACACCGGCGGCAAAATAATCGCCGAGGCTTCGATTTCAAGTGCCAGGCCGTCGGGAATCACGCGGATGATGTTCTCGGTCAGGCCGCCTCCGGTGATGTGGGCCATGGCATGCAGATCGTAAAGTTTCAGCAGTTCCAGGATGGGTTTGACGTACAACGCCGTCGGCGCCATGAGTGCGTCGATCAGCGTGACGCCGCCGACATCGACATCGCCTGGTCGCCCGGCGCGGTCGTAGATCCTGCGGATCAGCGAATAGCCGTTGGAATGTGGGCCGCTGGATGCGATGCCGATCAATACGTCGCCCGCGCGCACCTTGCTGCCGTCGAGCAGTTGCGATTTTTCGACCGCGCCCACGGTGAAGCCGGCCAGGTCGTATTCGCCCGGCGGATACATGTCTGGCATCTCGGCGGTCTCGCCGCCGATGAGTGCGCAGCCGGCCATCTCGCAACCGCGCGCGATGCCGCCAACCACGGCGACGGTGGTGTCGACGTCAAGCTTGCCGGTCGCGAAATAATCAAGGAAGAACAACGGTTCGGCACCCTGCACCAGCACGTCGTTGACGCACATGCCGACAAGATCGATGCCGATGGTGTCGTGCCGGCCGAGCTGCTGGGCCAGTTTCAATTTGGTGCCGACGCCGTCGGTGCCCGAGACCAGCACCGGCTCACGGTATTTTCCGGATAGATCGAAGAGTGCGCCGAACCCGCCCAGGCCACCCATCACTTCGGGCCGGAAGCTGCGCTTGACCAGCGGCTTGATGCGCTCGACCACGGCATTGCCGACATCAATGTCGACGCCGGCATCGCGATACGTCAACGGGGACGGAGGGACTGACGGGTTGTTCACGCGATTCCAGGGCTGGCGCGGAGCGCTAAGCCGGCGATTTTAGCAGCGCCGGCCGCATGGTCTGCCATGGGATGCACGCCGGAATGGACGCGCTGTCGCCGGTACGGCACCATTTCATCTGGTTCGTGGCAAGGAAGAATGATGTATCGGGCAATTCGGGTGGCGTGGATATCGACCCTGTTGGCTGTCGGCCTGCTGCTGGCAGGCGTGTCATCGCCGGCGCTGGCGCAGCGCGTGGAAGGCGATCGTGCCGTCGCCCAGGGCATCTACCAGGCCGAAGTCTCCGTCCGTACGCAGAGCGAAAGCGAGCGCAACAACGGTTTCGCCCGAGGCCTGATCCAGGTGCTGGGCAAGCTGTCGGGCGATCGCAACGCCAATGCGCGGCCAGGCATTGGCCAGGAGCTGCGCAACGCAAAAAACTATGTCGAAGGCTATGACTATCGACAGGACGAAGGCATTTCCCCGACCACTGGCGCCCCCAGCTTCGACACCATCCTGGTGGTGCGTTTCGACCAAGGGAAAGTCGACAACATGGTCGCCGCGCTCGGGTTGCCGCTGTGGCCACAGCCGCGTCCCAAGCCGGTGTTGTGGCTGGCGATCGACGACGGCCACGGTCCGCGACTGGTCGGCCTGCCACAAGCGGGCGCTGCGCGAGCAGCACTGGATCGAGCAGTCGAGCGCGGCTACCGTCTTGGACTGCCCAACGGCACTGCCGCCGAGCAGGCCGCGGCCGGGGCCATCTGGCGTGGGGATACGGCGGACATCGCCCGCTTGTCGTCGCGTTACAGCCCACCAATGCAGCTGGTCGGCAAGCTATACCGCAGCAGCGGCGGCTGGACAGGCGACTGGATCTTCGTCGATAGCGGCCGGGTGCTCTCCAGATGGACGGACGAAGAGCATGACGCACGCAAGGCCATGGCGGCGGGTGCCGACGGCGCCGCCGACGCGCTGATGCGTCGCTACGCCAAGGCCGGTAGCGCCGGGCCGACGGGCGTTGTGCGGGTGACGTTCACCGGCATCAACAGCAGTGAGGATTTCATGCGGTTGGCGGGGTATCTGGAGGGTATGTCGGTCGTACGCAGGATCACGCCGGTGCGTGCCACCCCGGAAGGACTGGAGGTCGACCTGGACCTCGCAACCGGGATCAGCGGGTTCCGCCGACTGCTGGATTCCAGCGTGCTGCAGGACCAGGAAGGCGATCCGCCGGTCTTCCGGTTGCTTTGAGCCGGGCATGAGCCAGGCACCACTTAACAGCAGTGCCGAGCTGGCATTGGCGACATTCCTGCGGCGTCTGCAATGGGGATTGCTGGGGCTGGCCGTGATCTGGCTGATCGGATTGCTGGCGCCGGTGTTGACGCCGTTCGTGCTCGCGGCGTTGCTCGGCTGGCTAGGCGATCCGTTGGTCGACCGCATCGAGCGCGCCGGTTATTCGCGCAACATCGGTGTCATCGTCGTCTTCGGTGTCATGACACTGATGGTGTTGCTGGCCCTGCTGTTGCTGGTGCCGCTGTTGCAGCGCCAAGTGGTGACCCTGGTCGATTCGCTACCGCGTTACCGCGACTGGTTCGTGGGCGTGGCGTTGCCTTGGCTTGAGCACAAGACCGGGCTGGAACTGATCGACTGGCTCGATCCGCAGCGGTTGATCGCCGTGCTGCGCGCGCACTGGGAGCAGGCCGGCGGCGCGGCTGCGACAGTGCTGGGCTATCTGTCGCGATCAGGGTTTGCGTTGCTGGGGTGGCTGGCAAATATCGTGCTGCTGCCGGTGTTGACGTTCTTCTTCCTACGTGACTGGGACCATATCGTCGAACGCGTCGCGGCCCTGGTACCGCGTGACCATACCGAAACCGCCTCGCAGCTGGCGCTTGCATCCAGCGAAGTCCTGGGCGGATTCCTCCGCGGCCAATTGCTGGTGATGCTGATCCTGGGCGTTCTGTATGGGGCCGGCTTGTGGGCGGTCGGCTTGGACCTGGGCATCCTGATCGGCGTGATCGCCGGCGTGTTGACGTTCGTGCCATACCTGGGTCCAGCGACCGTGATCCTGCTGGGTGGCACTGCGGCGTTGATTCAATTCGGCGACTGGCAACATGTGCTCGGCGTAGCTTTGGTATTTGGTGCCGGCCAGGTGATCGAAAGCGCATGGCTGACGCCGAAACTGGTCGGTGGTCGCATCGGCCTGCACCCCGTGGCGGTGATTTTCGCCGTTCTGGCGGGTGGACAGTTGTTCGGATTCCTCGGAATGTTGCTGGCATTGCCGGTGGCTGCGATCACCAATGTGCTGCTGGGCTACGCGCACGGACGTTATACAAGCAGCAGACTCTACGCCGGCGAGCATGCCGCAGAGCGTCCCATCATCCTGCTGGATGCGGCGACGGCTGCAGACCCCGCAGCGCCCGAACAGACCACGTGAGCGACTCGGCCAGGCAGTTGCCATTGGCGTTGCGCTATCCGCCCGACCAACGACTGGACAGCTTCATCGAGGCACCCGCCGGCTGCGTCGCGCAACTGCGCATGTTGGCCGAAGGGCACTCGAAGGACTGGCTCTACCTGCAAGGGGCGGACGGTGTCGGCAAAACCCATCTTGCGCTTGCGGCCTGCGCAGCGGCGGAAGTTGCAGGGCGCCGCGCGGCGTACCTGCCGCTGCCGGCCGCCAGCGGACGCCTGCGTAGCGCACTGGATGCGCTCGAAGGCAACGATCTGATCGCGCTCGATGGCCTCGATGCCATTGCCGGCTCGCGCGACGACGAGGTCGCATTGTTCGATTTTCATAATCGCGCGCGCAGCAACGGGCACCCCGGCAAAGTCGGCGTGCTTTATACCGCCCGTGCGACACCCGACGCGCTTGCCCTGACGCTGTCGGATCTGCGCTCGCGTCTTGCGCAATGCACCCGCATCGCACTGTCGCCCATGGATGAGGAAGGTCGCCGCCATGTTTTGCGTGCACGCGCGCAACGCCGCGGCATGGTGATCGAGGACGCCGCGCTGGACTGGATGCTCAAGCGTGTTGATCGAGACCTGGCCAGTCTGACGACATTGCTCGACCAGTTGGATCGCGCATCGCTGGCCGCGCAACGAAGGATCACGGTGCCTTTTTTACGGGAGTTCATCGGGTCGGAGGGTCTTTAACTAGTTCGCCCCAACTGCGTATCCAGCAACGCCAAGCGCTCTGGCGTGCCGACGTCCGTCCAGTGGCCATGGTGATGCTCTCCACTTACCCCGCTGCGAAGCATCGCGGCCCGCAGGAGAGGCGCCAGCGGGAAGCGTGGCGGCTCGGCGTGTGCGCCGCTGGTCGGGCCGATGACGTCGCGCCACTGATCGAACAACCGCGAACGATAGAGGCCGATGCCGGCGAAGGTCAGCAGGCTTTCGCCGCTGTTCGCGACGTTTCCATCGTGTTCCAACGCGAAATCTCCGCGCGGGTGTTGCGTGGGATTATCGACCAGCACCAGATGTGCGTCATTGGTCATCACCTGGGGTAACCGGGCAAAGTCATAGTCGGTCCAGATGTCGCCATTGACGACGAGAAACGGCGCATCGCCTGCTTCATCGACCTGCAACCACCGCAACGCATGCCACATGCCGCCGCCGGTTTCGAGCGGGGTTTTGCCTTCCCGGGAGTAGTGCAGGCGCAACCCCCACTGCGCACCGTCACCCAGGGTCTGCGGAAATTGATCGGCCAGCCAGGAGGTGTTGACCACCACCTCGCGCACGCCAAGCGCAGCCAGTTTCTGCAAGTGCCACACGATCAACGGCGTACCGCCGACGCGCAGCAGGGGCTTGGGCGTCGCGTCGGTCAGCGGACGCATGCGTTCGCCACGACCCGCGGCGAGAATCAGCGCTTTCACTCGTGTACATCCGCATGCAATGCCATGGCAGGTTTGATGCTGTCGTTGATCAGTGCCTGCAAGGGTGCGAACTCCGGATACTTCGGCAGGACGCCATCGAGGTAGTCCAAGAAACGGGGCGCGTCCTGCAGGTACTTTGGCTTGCCATCACGATGCCGCAACCGCGCGAAAATCCCGATGACTTTCAGGTGCCGCTGCACGCCGAGCCAGTCGGCGTCGCGGCGGAATTGCGCAAGCGTTGGCACAGGCAAACCGGCTTGAAGCGCGCGCGCGTGATATTGATCGATCCAGCCGTCAACCCTCTCCTGCGGCCAACTCAAAAATGCGTCCTTGAACAGGCTCACGACGTCATAGGCGACCGGGCCGATCACTGCATCCTGGAAATCCAGCACTGCCGGCCCGTTGCTCGCGGGCATGAGATTGCGCGGCATGAAATCCCGATGCACCAGCACGCGGGGTTGCGCCAGCGCTGCCTCAGTCAACTGTTGATAAGTGAGTTCCAGGGATGTTTGCTCATCGCGGTCCAAAACCATGCCCAGATGTTTGCCGACGAACCATTCGTCGAACAGATGCAGCTCGCGCATCAGCGACGCTTCGTCGTACACCGGGAAATCCGCTGGCGGCGTGAGCGCCTGCAACTTGAGCAGCTGGGTCAGCGCACCATCGAACAACGCGTCCGCATTGCCGGCATCGATGGCCTGCAGGTAGGTGTCGATGCCTAGATCTTCAAGCAATACGAAACCATTCAGGACATCGATGGACAGGACGTTCGGGACGCGTACGCCGCCGGTGTCGAGCATTTCGCGGATGCGCAACCACGGCCTCACGTCTTCCTTGCCGGGCGGGGAATCCATCACGATCGTGCTGCCAGGGCGCACGAGTGACGAGGCGCGCCAGTAGCTGCGAAACCCGGCATCAATCGATGCGCGCAACAATAGGGCGTGCGGGTCGCCCAGGGCATTGCGCGCCCATGCAATGCGTTCGCGATCGCGGGCAAGAACATCGGCGGCTGATGGCATTGGCAGACTCGGGAAGCTTGTGGAGGCAGGTTAAACTGACATCCAACCACATGCGAGATGGATCATGAGCAGACTACAACCGGTGCTGTTGTCCGGCGGCTCCGGAACGCGCCTGTGGCCGCTGTCGCGCGAGGCTTACCCGAAGCAATTCCTGGCGCTGGCGGGCGACGATACGATGTTGCAGGCGACCTGGTCGCGTGTGGCGGGGATTGCCGATCTGGCCCCGATTGTCGTCGCCAACGAGGAGCATCGCTTCCTGGTCGCCGAGCAGTTGCGTCAGATCGGCGCGCCAACGCCTGCGATCATCCTGGAGCCGATCGGCCGCAATACCGCACCTGCGATTGCCGCGGCGGCGTTGCAGGCGACCAGCGATCACGGCGATCCGATATTGCTGGTGCTGCCGTCCGATCACGTCGTGCGCGATGACGATGCGTTTGCCAAGGCAGTGCGCGCGGCGATGCCTGCCGCCGAAAATGGCGCGCTGGTGACATTCGGGATCGTGCCGACGACGCCCGAAACCGGATTCGGGTATATCCAGGCGGATGATCGCGGCGGCATTGTCGATGGTGTGCGACGGGTGGCGCGTTTTGTCGAGAAACCCGACGCCGCAACCGCCCTTGGCTACCTGGCGACAGGCGGGTACTTCTGGAACAGCGGCATGTTCCTGTTCCACGCATCGCGCTATCTGGAGGAGTTGCAGCGTCATCGCCCCGATATTCTCGCGGCAACGCGCAGGGCCTTTGAAACAGCCCAGCGCGATGGCGATTTCATCCGTCTGGATCGCGACGCGTTCGCAGCCTGCCGGGCGGACTCGATCGATTACGCCGTCATGGAAAAAACCAATGCCGCGATGGTGTTGCCAGTCGACATTGGCTGGAGCGATCTGGGGTCATGGGCGGCGTTGTGGGACGTGGCAACGCGCGACGCCGATGGCAACGCGACGCTAGGCGACGTGATTGCGATCGACAGCCGCAACAGCTATGTGCATGCGCGCCGGTTGGTGGCGCTGGTGGGCGTCGACGACCTGGTCGTGGTGGAAACCGACGACGCGGTGCTGGTGGCGCGCAAGGATCGCGTGCAGCAGGTCAAGGACGTCGTGACGCGATTGAAGGATGGCCAGCGCAGCCAGGCCGCGCTGCATCGCGAAGTACACCGGCCGTGGGGCAGTTACGATTCCGTGGATGTCGGCGCCCGGTTCCAGGTCAAGCGCATCAAGGTCAAGCCCGGTGCGCAGTTGTCGCTGCAGTCGCATACCCAGCGCGCCGAACACTGGATCGTCGTCAGCGGCACCGCACGCGTAACGCGCGACAACGATGTCTTCGAATTGCACGCCAACCAGTCCACGTATATCCCGATCGGCGCGAAACACCGCCTCGAAAATCCCGGCATGCAGATGCTCGAGTTGATCGAGGTGCAGTCCGGCGATTACCTGGGTGAGGATGACATCGTGCGCTATGACGATGTGTACGGGCGCGCCTAGATCGGATCGATGCTGCGCTGCGTTTTCCCTTGATTCACAAGGGATTTAGAGCAAAAGTCCGCTACCGGATTCTACGTCGACGAAACAGGCTGACGATGATCAGGATCACGATCGCGCCCAGCAGCGCGCCGATGAAGCCAGCCGGTTGCCCTGGTCTATACCAGCCCATCGCCTGCCCGATCCATCCGGCAAACAACGCTCCGGCGATCCCGAGCAGGGTCGTGAAAATGATCCCCATGCTGTCGCGTCCAGGCTTGAGCACGCGTGCCAGCAGGCCGACGACGAAACCGATCAGGATGATGTAGATCCAGTTGGTGCTGCCGAACAGGTCCCAATGCATCGTTGACTCCACTGCAGGAAATTGGGGCCGAGCTTAACAGGCGCGGTCACCGCAGCGCTTCTCGGTCCTCTCTCAGCAGCATCCATGCGCCCCATGCTGGTCGCCACCTGCGACCGCAGCCACGCCCGTGGTTTCGCCACGCTCGCTGGCAGCCCAATGATCGGCGACCACGCGCGCCACCGACGCGGTCACCCGCTTGCCCATCGGGATATGCAGGAATTCATTCGGACCGTGTGCATTGGAATGCGGACCGAGCACGCCGGTGATCATGAACTGCGCCCCCGGGAATTTTTCGCCGAGCATGCCCATGAAGGGAATCGTGCCGCCTTCGCCCATGTAGATCGCCGGCTGCCCGAAGAACTCCTGGCTTGCGGTCTCGATCGCCCGTTCAAGCCACGGGGCCATCGTGGGCGCGTTCCAGCCGCTGCTGGCTTTTTCCAGATCCAGCGTGACCTCCGCGCCGTTGGGCGGATCACGCTCCAACGCATCCTTAAGCAACTCGCCGGCCTGCTTGCCATCCAGGGTTGGTGGAATGCGCAGCGACAGTTTCAGGGACGTGTAGGGGCGCAGGACGTTGCCGGCCGACTCCAGCGGCGGGATACCATCAACGCCGGTAACCGACAGCGAAGGCCGCCAGGTGCGATTGAGCACGAGCTCCGTCAGGTCACCCGTCGCGCCACCACCTTCGAACATCGGCGTCATCCCCGGCAACAGCGGGAATTTGTCGTAGACCGCGCCGCCCAGGACGTCAGCCACGGTGTGTGCCTGCGCCATGCGATCGCTCGGCAGCGGGGCATGCAGGCCTTCGAGCAGGATGCGGCCGGTGTTCTCGTCTTCGATGCGTGACAGCAACTGCCGCATCAGGCGGAAACTCGACGGCACGATCCCGGACGCGTCGCCCGAGTGGACGCCTTCCTCAAGCACCTTGACAGTGAGATTGCCGCCCGCCAATCCGCGCAGCGACGTGGTGCACCAAAGCTGCTCGTAATTGCCGCAGCCAGAATCCAGGCACACCACCAGCGAGGGTTTGCCGATGCGCCCGGCCAGGTGGTCGACGTACGCGGGCAGGTCGTAGCTGCCGGATTCTTCGCAGGCCTCGATCAGCACGACGCAACGTGCGTGCGGGATGCCCTGCTGCTGCAACGCCTGGATCGCTGTCAGCGACCCGAAGATCGCATAGCCATCGTCGGCGCCACCACGGCCGAATAATTTGTCGCCCTTGAGCACCGGCTCCCATGGGCCAAGTCCTTCGTCCCAGCCCGTCATCTCCGGCTGCTTGTCCAGATGGCCGTAGAGCAGCACGCAGTCCTCGCCCCGCGTGGTGTTGCCGGATACCAGGCCATCGGTCGAGGCGCTACTTGCCGGGATTTCAATGAAAATCAGCGGAGTGCGTCCTTCCAGCCGCACCACCTCAAGGGTCATCCCGGGTAGCGTTTGGGATTTCGCCCAGTCCTCCATCAATGCAACCGCGGCATCCATGTACCCGTGCTGCGCCCAGTCGGCGTCGAACATCGGGGATTTGTTGGGAATGCGGATGTATTCGACCAGCTGCGGGATGATCTCGTCGTCCCACTTCTGCGAGACGAAGCGCTTGATCGCCTTGGAATCAAGGACGGCGGTGCGGGGCTCGACGGCGGGCTGGCTTCTGCTGGCATCCATGGCGTGATTTCAACTTCAACGTGGAGTTGGCCATTCTACCGCGCGCGCTTATGTAGGACTTTTCCGACGGCCCCAAGAGGCGTCGGCTGGCGTCCAGGTAGCCGGTGCGGCGATAGGGTGGGTACCTGGTACTCCGCAGACTATGTCCACCGGCAGAGGGACTGGCCGGCAGCATCCAACCAACCAGGAATCAACGCCATGACATCTACATTCATCGCTCGCACATCCAGCATCGCCAGGACGTTCTCCCTAACCCTCATGCTGGCCAGCAGCGTGTTGTCCGCCAGCGCATTTGCCGCTGACAAACCCGCCATGCATGGCGCAGGGATGCAGGGCGCCGACAAGGTCAACCTGAACACGGCCGACGCCGCCACCATCGATCGCGTGCTGCTCAATGTCGGCCCGTCCAAGGCCCAGGCGATTGTTGACTATCGCAAGGAGCATGGCGCGTTCAAGAGCCCTGAGCAGCTGGCGCTGGTCAAGGGCATCGGCCTGAAGACAGTCGAAAAGAATCGCGATCGGATTGTCGTCGGCGTTAGTGCTGGCCCGTCCCGGCCGACAGTCGCCCCGACGACGCGTCGATGACGTCAATTCGATAAGCGTTGCGCCAATCAGTCATCACTGCTGCGCAGCGCCGACAGACGGGCGCTCCGCAGCATGAGGCAGGATGCCTCACTGGATCTGGCACGGAGGCCAGTACAAGGATGTAATGTCGTCCGCCAGATGCAGGATGCATGCGGCGGGCGACTTCTGTTGTACGCGCTGCGCAGCGCTCTACACTTCGCGCATGGACGCACAGCAGCGCACGCGGGTCATCCCTGCCAATACCTACCGGCGCGAACGCTGGAAAAACGGGTCGGGCTGGACACGGGAAATCGCGCGTTCGGCAGGTTCAGGGGAATGGTCATGGCGATTGTCGATCGCAGAGATCGAGGACGATGCGCCATTCTCGACATTCGAGGGGGTTGACCGGGAACTCGTGCTCCTTGCGGGGAATGGGTTGCAGTTGTCATTTGCCGATGGTGCGCAACACACGTTGCTGCCACCGCACGACCGGCTGCGTTTTGCAGGTGAGCGTGTTGCCTTGGGTACATTGGTCGATGGCCCCACGCAGGACTTCAACCTGATGTGGCGACGCGACGCGATCGACGCGCAACTCTGGCATCGACCGCTGGTCGGGCCGATGGTGGTGTTCGTTGAGCCATGCAGCACCTGGGCGATCCATCTGATCGCCGGGCAAGCACGCTTTGCCGATCACTCTGGATTGCCCGGCCTGGCTGCGGCGGATACAGCATTACTCATCGGACAGGACACCCGGCAACGTTACGTGATTGACGGAGGTGGCGAAGTGCTGGTGATGCGATTGCAGCAGCATCAGGCCAGTGACACCCAATCGGTCTAGCGGTCGTCCCGTGTCCATACCGCGCCATCTTCAACCTTGGTCGGAAACTTCGCCACCGGCGCATAGGCGGGCGGTCCGAGTGCGCGGCCATTGCGCACGTCGAATTTCGACCCATGCAGGACACACTCGATCGTCGCATCCTCCGTATTGAATGGGCCGGACGACAACTCGAAGTCCTCATGGCTGCAGCGGTCTTCCAGCGCGTAAAAATCGCCGTCATAGTTGAAGACGACGATCGGCGTATCACCGTCCCAGGCGACCTTGAATTCGCCCGGTAGCATTTCCAGTGTTGCGCAGACGCGTACCCAGTCGGTCATGACGATGATCCCGACAGGACTTTTTCAAGCACCTCGAAACGCAGGTCGTCGCGCTTGGGTAGTCCAAAACGCGGATCGCCATACGGAAATGGCTTGATGATGCCGGTGCGTCGATAACCGCGACGCTGGTAGAAGGCGATCAACTCGTCGCGTATATCGATGACGGTCATACGCATCGCAGGTAGCCCCCAGTCGTCTCGAACCATGCGCTCGGCTTCAAGCAGCACGCGTTTGCCGATGCCCTCGTCCTGCAGGTGTGGTTGCACGGAAAACATGCCGAAGTAACCAGCCCCATTCTCTTCGGCGACATGCGCGCAGGCCAGCAATGCACGGCCCTGTTCTGCCAACAGGATAACGCTGCGCGGCCGCGCGATGCTGTCCGATATCTCATCGGCGCCAGTGCGTCTTCCGTCCAGCAGATCGGCTTCGGTGGTCCAGCCTTCCCGGCTGGTCTCGCCGCGATAGGCCGATTCGACCAGCGCGACGATGGCCTCGACATCCACTGGCGTCGCATCGCGGAATTCCAATCCCGCGCTTGATGCTGTCATCGTCTCGTCAGGCATCGGGGCGTGATCCGAAATATGCAAAAAATAAAAAACTCAGGCCGTGGTTCAACCAAGCAACTTGCGCACTTTCAGCAATGCCGCAATGAACATTTCGATCTCGGCATGGGTGTTGTAGAACGCCAACGATGCACGACACGTGGCCGCCACGCCGAAGAACTGCATCAGGGGGTGCGCGCAATGGTGGCCAGAACGAACCGCGACGCCTTCCAGGTCGAGCAGCGTCGCCAGGTCATGCGCGTGCGCGCCTTCGAGGAGAAAGCTGACCACTGCTGCTTTCTCCGGTGCGTTGCCAATGATCCGCAGCCCGTCCACCTTGTGCATTTCCAGGGTCAGGTGCGCCAGCAATTCGGATTCGCGCGCGGCAATGTGATCCATGCCGAGGGCATCGAGGTAGTCGACCGCGGCGCCCAGGCCAATGTGCCCAGCGATGTTGGGTGTGCCTGCCTCGAAGCGATGCGGTGGGTCATTGAACACGGTGCCATCGAAGTCCACCTGCTTGATCATTTCCCCACCACCCAGGAACGGCGGCATCGCAGCAAGGTGTTCTCGCCGCGCCCAAAGGGCGCCGGTGCCTGTCGGCCCGCACATCTTGTGGCCCGTGAAGGCATAGAAGTCGCAGCCGATGGCCGGGATATCGACGGCCATGTGCGGCAGCGCCTGCGAACCATCGACGACAGTGACGATGCCGCGACGTCGCGCTTCGCGGCAGATGTCACGCACAGGATTGATCGTCCCCAGGACATTGGAGACGTGTGCCACACCGATCAGCTTCACCTCCGGCGTCATCAACGCGTACAGCGCGTCCAGGTCAAGAGCGCCGTCGGGTGTGATGTCAGCGACCTTGATGATCGCGCCAGTGCGTTGCGCGATCAGTTGCCACGGCACGATGTTGGCGTGATGCTCCATCCGCGTCAGCAGAATCGCATCGCCAGGCTGCAGCCGCGGCAACGCCCAGGAATAGGCGACCAGGTTGATCGCGAATGTCGTCCCGCTGGTCAATACAAGTTCATCGCTGCGGACGTTCAGGTGACGCGCGAGTTTGGTGCGCGCAGCTTCATACGCTTCGGTCGCTTCGCTGCCGAGCGTGTGTACCGCGCGGCTCACGTTGGCGTTGTGATGACGATAAAAATCGTCAACGCATTGGATCACGGCCGCGGGTTTTTGCCCGGTGTTGGCCGAATCGAAATACACAAGCGGCTTGCCATTCACCTGCCGCGTGAGCAGTGGGAAATCGTCGCGGACATGCTGCCAGTTGATGTTCTCTGCGTGCATGGCGGCATTCATCCGGCGTCGATTCTGGCCAGCGCGGCGTCCAATACCGCGGTCAAGGTCTGGCGCAGCTGATCGGTTTCGATTCTCGCAAGCACCTCGCGGCAGAATGCTGTCGTTAGTAGTCGGCGTGCAGCATCTTCAGGCAGTCCACGCGAACGCAGGTAGAACATTGCGGTGGGATCAAGCTGGCCGACCGTCGCGCCGTGCGCGGCCTTGACTTCGTCGGCATGGATTTCCAGCACGGGCTGGGTGTCGATTTCGGCCGCATCGCTCAGCAGCAGGTTCTTGTTCGACAGACGGGCATCGCTGCCATCCGCGCCCGGATGGATCACGATGCCACCGTGGAACACGGCGCGACCACGGTCTGTCGCAAGACCGCGCCAGAACAGGTCGCACTTCGAATCGCGCGCGACATGTTCGATGGCAAGACGCGTGTCGAGATGCCGTCGTCCTGTCGCCAGCAGCACGCCGTCGGCCGACAAACACGCGCCGATGCCCTCCAGGCTCACGTTGAGTTCGTGTCGCGACAGCCCGCCGCCAAGCTCCAGATCCACGCGCTGATAATGCGCATCAGTCGCGAGGACGGCATTGGTGAGCGCCATCATCGTGGCTCCTGCTGCTTCGCACTGGATACGGGCATGCAGCAGGTGCGCCTTGTCGGCCAGCATCACGCGGGTCACCACGTTCCCAAGATGCGCATGCTCGCCAGCGTTGATGTGATGCTCGATCACGCAAAGATGTGCGCCGGCACCAAGCTCGATCAGATGACGGGAATGCCAGGCAACATCCTGCCCGGTCGGTACGCCGACGAAGACCAGATGGATTGGGGCGTCGACGTGGACGGATTCACCGGCGCGCAGCACCACGCCATCATTGGCGAGGATGGCATTGAGCCGAGCAAAGACTGCCTCATTTCGATCCAGTTGACTCGGCTTGTCTGGCGCAATCGTGCCGACTACGCCCTTGCCCGGGCTCGAAGCATGAAGTTCAACGCCATTGGGAACGCCACTGGTATCGGAATGACTTATGTCAAACCGCCCATTGACGAAGACCAGCCGTGGCGCTGGAATCCCGGCCAGCAATGCGGGATCAATCGCGGCAAGTGCAGGCACGGCCGGCATGAAACTGCGTCGTTCCAAGGCACGCAGTGATGTGTACTTCCATGCTTCACTGCGCGCTGCGGGCAACCCATCGCGAAGTGCGGCGTCCAGCGCGCCGCGCTGTTCGGCATTGCCTTCAAACCCTGTCGCAAGCGAGTCGAGTAGCGCACTCATCAGGCAGCCGCTCCCGGGGCGATCCGATCCTTGATCCATGCATAGCCGTGTTCTTCCAGCTGCAAGGCAAGCTCCGGGCCACCACTCTCGACAATGCGGCCGTCCGCCAGCACATGCACGACATCCGGGCGGATGTAGTCCAACAGACGCTGGTAGTGGGTGATCAGCAGGAAGGCGCGATCAGGCGATCGCAGCGCATTGACGCCTTCCGCCACGTTTTTCAACGCATCGATGTCCAAGCCGGAATCGGTTTCGTCGAGGATGGCAAGTTTCGGTTCCAGAACGGCGAGCTGGAAAATCTCGTTGCGTTTCTTCTCGCCGCCGCTGAAGCCTTCGTTGACGCCGCGCTGCAACAGGCGGTCGTCAAGGTGCAACACGGCGAGCTTTTCGCGCACGCGCTTGAGGAACTGCATCGAATCAAGTTCCGGCTCTCCGCGGGCCTTGCGTTGCGCGTTCAGTGCCGAACGCAGGAAGTAAGTGTTGTTGACCCCCGGGATTTCGACCGGGTACTGGAATGCCAGGAAAACGCCAGCCGCCGCGCGTTTTTCGGGTGCCAAGTCCAGCAAGTCGACGCCTTCGAACATCACGGAACCTGCCGTGATTTCGTAGCCATCACGACCGGCAAGTACGTTGCCCAGTGTGGATTTACCGGCGCCGTTCGGCCCCATGATCGCGTGCACTTCACCAGGATTCACCTCCAGCGAGAGGCCCTTGAGGATTTCACGCTCCGCGACGCGGACGTGAAGGTTATCGATCTTCAGCATTTTTTATTTGTTCCGTAGGTGGGTTCAAGCCCACCGCTCTGTCATGTGTTTTCGCAAGGCTGGTTGGCGCCCACCTTTTACAGGGTCAGCCGACGGCGCCTTCCAACGAGACTTCAAGCAGCTTCTTCGCTTCCACCGCGAATTCCATTGGCAATTCCCGGAACACCTGCTTGCAGAAGCCATCGACGATCAGCGACACCGCATCTTCTTCGCTGATCCCGCGGGAACGGCAATAAAACATCTGGTCGTCGGAAATTTTCGAGGTCGTCGCTTCATGCTCCACTGTCGCCGACGGATTCTTGACTTCGATATAAGGAAACGTATGTGCGCCGCAGCGTTTGCCGATCAGCAGTGAATCGCACTGGGTGTGGTTGCGCGCGCCGGATGCCGAGCGCTCTACCTTGACCAGGCCTCGATAGGAATTCTGCCCGCGCCCGGCGCTGATGCCCTTGCTGACGATCTTCGATTTGGTGCGCTTTCCGATGTGGATCATCTTGGTGCCGGTGTCGGCCTGCTGGCGGTGGTGGGTCAGTGCGACCGAGTGGAATTCGCCGACGGAGTCGTCGCCAAGCAATATGCAGCTGGGGTATTTCCAGGTGATCGCCGAGCCGGTTTCGACCTGCGTCCAGCTGATCTTGCTGCGTGCACCACGACATTCGCCGCGCTTGGTGACGAAGTTGTAGATTCCGCCACGGCCTTCCTCGTCGCCGGGATACCAGTTCTGCACGGTGGAATACTTGATCTGTGCGTCATCCAGCGCGACCAGTTCGACGACTGCCGCGTGCAACTGGTTCTCGTCGCGCATCGGCGCCGTGCAGCCTTCCAGGTACGAAACGTAACTGCTTTCTTCGGCAATGATCAGGGTGCGTTCGAACTGGCCTGTATTGATCGCGTTGATGCGGAAATACGTGCTCAACTCCATCGGGCAGCGAACGCCCTTTGGAATGAATACGAAGCTGCCGTCGGAGAACACCGCCGAATTGAGCGCTGCGAAGTAATTGTCCCCAGTGGGCACGACACTGCCGAGGTATTTCTGTACCAGGTGCGGTTGCTCGCGGATCGCCTCCGACATGGAGCAGAAGATCACGCCTTTCTCGGCCAGGTCCTTGCGGAATGTCGTGCCGACGGATACCGAATCGAACACGGCATCGACCGCGACGCCCGCGAGCTTGGCACGCTCATGCAGTGGCACGCCGAGTTTTTCGTAGGTGTCGAGCAGCTCCTGCGGCACGTCATCGAGCGACGCATACTTGGCTTTCGGCGCGCTGTAATAACTCAAGGATTGGAAATCAATCGGTGCGATGTTGAGCTTGGCCCAGTGCGGCATCGGCATCGTCAACCAGTGCCGGTACGCGGTCAGGCGCCAATCCAACATCCACTGCGGCTCCTCCTTGATTGCCGACAAGGCACGGATGATGTCTTCGTTTAAGCCAGGCGGGAGGGAATCGGACTCGATATCGGTCACGAAACCGGCGTCGTAGCGACGGCCAAGTTGCTCGATGATGTCGGCGTTTTCCAGCGGGGCCTTGTCCATTAGAGATGTTTCGATGCTCATGGTCGCGTTCTCAAGCCGTCGCCAACGTGGCGGCGATCGTCTTTCCCAAGCCTGTCCTGCGACGCGCGGTCGGTGGCGCCAGCATTTGCGCAAGGGTGACGGCACGCAACGCATCGGCGACGACGTCGTTGATCTGGCGCCAGTTGGCGCGCACACCGCAGGAGTGCTCGATGCCGCAGGCGCCGCCATGCAGGCTGCATTCGGTCATGCCCAGCGGGCCTTCCATCGCTTCCACGATATCGATCAGCGAAATTGCTCCGGCTTCCCGAGCCAGTCGGTAGCCGCCATGGGTTCCGCGGAAGCCGGCCACCAGGCCCGCTTGGGCCAGCGGTTTCAGCAGCTTGGAGACCGTTGTAATTTCCAGTCCGGCCTGTTCCGCGAGCTCAGCTGCACTGAGCACTTCTTCCGGCCGCGCAGCCAGTGCAGTCAGCACGACCGTGGCGTAATCGGTGAGTTTGGTGACGCGCAACATGGAAGAGCCTGTGCAGATAGATGAAAGAGTACCGAAATTGTACTATTTCCGGCTGCGAGCGCCTAGTGCCCGAAATTGATCCGCGTTCGCGGGCGGGGGTGGCGTGAGCAATGGCGGCCACATGCTCATCCGGGCGACAATCCGGTTTCAACTCCGAGGAATCCGCATGCCACGCAAGATCGTCGCCCGCAAATCCGCCATCCACGGCAACGGCGTGTTCGCCGCCATGCCGATCGCCAAGGGCGAGCGCGTGATCGAGTACAAAGGGCAACGTCGCACCCACGCGGATGTCGATGCCGATGCAAGCGGCGATGTCGACAGCGGCCATACGTTTTTGTTCACGCTCAACGACGAATACGTGATCGACGCTAATTTCGGTGGCAACTCGGCCCGTTGGATCAATCACGGCTGCAAGCCCAATTGCGAAGCGGTGCTGGACGAGAACGAGACCGATGCGCGCAAGTCGCGGGTGTTCATCGAAGCGACGCGTGCAATCAAGACGGGCGAGGAACTGACGTACGACTATGGGATCACACTCGACGAGCCGCATACGGCCCGTTTGAAGAAGATATGGGCCTGCCGGTGCGGGGCGAAAACGTGCAGCGGGACGATGTTGAAACCGAAGCGTTGAAC
>JBBQTR010000014.1:0-22980 GCA_038213095.1 Lysobacterales bacterium
GCATTCGCATTGCGCTCGTTGCGCGAGTATTGACTCATGCCGTTGGTGACCACGCGTCCCGGTTCGCTCGCTGCCGCGACCACGGTGCCCCCCGGACACATGCAGAAGCTGTAGACGCTGCGTCCGTTGCGACAGTGATGCACCAGCTTGTAATCGGCTGCACCGAGTAACGGGTGCCCGGCGTGTGGTCCGAAGCGTGCCTGGTCGATCAGCGATTGTGGATGCTCGATCCGGAAGCCGACTGAAAATGGCTTGGCTTCGAGGTACACGCCGCGGGCATGCAGCATCGCAAAGGTATCGCGCGCGCTATGGCCCAACGCCATGACAACGTGATCGGCACGCAGCTGTTCGCCGCTGGCGAGCGTGACGCCACGCACCTGGCGAGTTCCGATGGGATCGGTTTCGACCAGAAGATCGTCGACGCGGCTGTTGAAATGGATCTCACCGCCAAGCGATTCGATGGTGGCGCGCATATGCTCGACCATCGACACCAGGCGGTAGGTGCCGATATGCGGCTTGCTGACATAGAGGATTTCCTCGGGTGCGCCGGCTGCGACAAACTCGGTGAGTACCTTGCGGGCGTGATGGCGCTTGTCGGAAATCTGGCTGTAGAGCTTGCCATCGGAAAACGTGCCCGCGCCGCCTTCGCCGAATTGCACGTTGGATTCGGGATTCAGGATTTTCTTGCGCCACAACCCGAACGTATCCACTGTCCGCTCGCGCACCGCCTTGCCGCGTTCCAGGATGATCGGACGAAAGCCCATCTGCGCCAGCACCAGTCCCGCGAACAATCCGCACGGGCCGGTGCCGATGACCACTGGCCGCAATGCCATGTTGCCGGGTGCGCGCGCAACGAATTTGTACGTGGTGTCCGGGGTCGAGATTACGTTCGTCGGCGCGTCCGCAGCGGCATCGTCAGGTGCCTGCAAGCGTCGCAGGATCTCCGCTTCACGCGGCGTTTGCACATCCACCGAATAGATCAGCGCGATCGCACCGCGTTTACGCGCATCGTAGCTGCGCTTGGCGATGGTGAAGCTGGTCAGTTCTTCCTCAGCGATCCCCAATCGAACGATGATCGCCGCCGCGAGTGCGGCCTCTTCATGATCCAGCGGAAGTTTGATGTTGGTGAGTCGAAGCATCTGGCGCGTCCGGATGGCCGACCATTCTAGCTTTGACCCTGGATGCCGCAGTGTTTGGCGCACCGGGTCCGGAGCGGCTTCGTGTTGACAACTCACACACGACACTCGCGGCATGCTGCCCTGAACCGACAGGAACCACCGATGACTCGCATCACCCTGACTACCGCGCTGGCACTCTCGCTATCAGCCTGCATGACCGCGCCGGTGCCGGCCACCGGTGGCCGGCTACCGTCTTCTGCGGCCACTTGCGATGCCGGCCCGGTCGCCTGGGCAGTAGGCAAGCCGGCGTCCGCAGACATCGTCGAACGCGTGCGGATCGACAGCCACAGTCGCACCGTGCGCATGCTGCGGCCGGGCCAGATGATCACGATGGAATTCAGCGCCGAGCGCGTGGACATCCGCGTCGACGGCGCCAATGTAATCCTCGCCGTTAGCTGTGGTTGATTGAAACAGACGTCACGCGCGTCTTGGTCCCGCGCTAGGTGCGCTGGCCTTCGAGCAATAGTGCGGCCAGCGCCCGGTCGCCTCCGGCCAGCAGCTGCAACGGATCACGTTCAAAGTGGCTGCGCACCATCACCTCGCCAACGCACCATTCACGTTCCGCGCTGCTGAACTCGCGCAGCCCTCGGCTGACCTGCTGCAGTTCATCGGCCGTGGGTGCGATTGCGTCGGGATCCTCGGGACGCGGTTTCGGCAGCCCACCGCCCCGTTGGGCGGCATCGAGCAGGACCCGCAGGCGTCGCTGCGCGCATTGGGATTCACTTCCGATCGCATCGGCGCCTTCGAGGGCGACGGCACCGGCGAGCGTGGCGCGCAGCGCGGTCAGGTCGGTGCGCAGTGCGTCGTTGTCGGAGTGCGCACGCTGCAACCGGCCCTGCGCCTGGATGACTTCGGTGCCGGGATCAACCAGGGTGTCCGACTGCAGCCGTTCGCGCACCCAATCGCCCAGTTCGGCATATAGCGCGGGATGGGTAAAGTGGAGCTCGCGCGCCGCCTGTTGCCAGGCATAGGCGACCTGCTGGGCGCTGAAGGTCTGCGGTTCGGCGGCATCATCCTCGGGTTCGGCCTTGGCCGTGCTCATCGCGATGATGGTGCTGTCCAGTCGCGGCCGCAGCGGTCCGTCCTCGAATGCGCGATCGGCGCGACGAAGCGCGGAGCGACAGTCCAGCAACAGGTTGCGCAGGTCGTTCATGCAGACGCTTCATCCCGTACTTGGCGAAGGATTGTGGACAGTAACGTAGCCGGTCACCGCCGGCGGCCGCCGGTGTCGCGGCGCGCACGTTTCAGGAAGCGCAACGCAGCCGCCTCCCATTGCCGCTCGCCACGCGCGGTTTCGCCGGCATGATGCACGCTCCCGTCGCGCCAACCGGCGAACACCGACGGATCGATGTACGACTTGCGGCACACGGCCGGGGTATTGCCGAGTGCGTGGGCGACTTCCTTGATGACGGCGTTCTGCAACCCGGCCAGAGCGCGTTCGCTGGCCAGTTGGCCGTCGGTCTTGTAGGGCAGGGTGGTGCGCGCAAAACGCTGGAACGCGGCCAGCGTGCCGCCCCAGGTGCGGAAGTCCTTGGCGGTGAAATCCGCACCAGTCGCCCGGCGCAGGTAGTCGTTGACCTCGCCGGAGTCGACCGGGACGACATTGCCGTCGTCGTCCTTGTATTGAAACAGTGCCTGCCCCGGCAATTGCTGGCAACGCCGCAGCAGCCGTACCAGTCGTGCGTCGTCAAGCACGATGTCGTGATCCTGCCCGCCCTTGCCGCGGAATCGGAACCGTGCACGGCCGCCACTCACGAACGCGACATGACGATTGCGTAGCGTGGTCAGGCCAAAGGATTTGTTGCTGCGCGCGTACTCGGGGTTGCCGACGCGGATCAGCGTTTCGGCCATGACCATCGTGACGATCGCCAGCACCTTGTCGCGTGGAAATCCGCTCAACTTCAGGTCGCGTTGTTGCCGCCGCCGCAAGCGAGGCAGGGATTGGCCGAAGTCGATTACGTGATCGAATTTGCCATCGCCGCGCAGTGCGTTCCATTGCGCGTGGTAGCGGTATTGCTTGCGCCCGCGGGCATCGCGACCGCTGGCCTGCAAATGACCGCTGGGGTATGGGCAAATCCAGACATCAGTCCAGGCCGGTGGAATCGCCAATGCACGGATGCGTTGCAACGTCGCTGCTTCATGCACGCGCATGCCGTCCGCAGTGGAATAGGCAAAACCCTCACCCTGGCGTTTGCGCCGAAGGCCTGCGGCCGTGTCGTTGACATGACGCAATCCTGCCGCGCGAGCGTCCTGCGCGGCCGCTTCAAGATCCGACAATGCGCGGATGGACGATGGCTTGGGGGCGGAGCTGGACATGCAAGAACAGTGACATGTGCGTGTCAACACGGCGCAAAGGTTCACCCGCCCTTCTCATTGCCGCCGGGGATGATGCGTCTTGCAACTCGCCTCACGGCGATCGTTTGATGGCCATAGGAAACAAAGTGGAAGCCGATCAGCAGGTATTGAAGGGCGATGTCGCCACGACCGGCCGCGAGGCGCGGTTGCGGGCGACGTTGTTCGATGCCGATGGCGATGACCACGACCTCGAGTTGGATGCGATCGATCCGTCGACGTTGACCGAGCGGCAATTGCTGTGGGTGGATGTCGAGGACGACGACAACGACGAGGCCGATCCCGCGCTGCGCCAACTGGTGCAGCGATTCGAACTGGACGAGGACGTCTTGCAGCTGTTGCAGGATGCATCCGGGGCCGCCCGCCTGCAGAATTTCGGGGACTGGTTCCTCGCGCAGGTGATCGCCGTCGAGCATTCGGGACAGTTGCGATTCAAGCCAAGGCCACTGGCGATCGTGTGCGGGGGCAATTTCGTTATCAGCGTGCACCGTGGGCCGATCGAATTCATCGAACAACTGCGCGATCGGGAGCGTGCCGACACTGCCTTGGGATCACTCAGTGCGGAAAGCTTCACTGCCTCACTGTTGGACTGGGTCGTGGAAAGTTACCTGCATGCCGTATCGGATTTCGAAGTAGCAGTTGACCGGCTTGAGGTGACATTGCTCGGCCACCACAAGCAACGCAATGTATTGCCTGAACTTGCGGTGTTGCGGCGCAGTGCTTCGCGCTTGCGGCGCATGCTATCCGCGCAGCGCAGTGTGTTCGGCGCCTTGGCGCGTCCTGATTTCCGTCCGGACGAAGATGGCGTTGCCGACAAGCATTTCCGTTCGCTGGAACAGCGATACCAACGGGCGATGGATGCCGTCGACAATACCCGCGAACTGGTCGTGGGCAGTTTCGAACTGTTCACTACTCGCACGGCGCAACGCACCAACGAGACCATGCGGGTGCTGACGTTCGTGACGGTGCTGTTGGGTTCGCTCGCGGTGATTGCCGGCGTGCTCGGGATGAATTTCAAGGCCCATGTTTTTGATCTGGGTGAAGTGGGCTTCTGGACGACGATCGCCACCATGGTTGGGATCATCGTGCTCGCCATCGGAATCGCACGCTGGCGACGCTGGTTGTAATCTCGTGGACCCGATACCCGTGCTGAATCCTTCGAAAGGTTCAGGGTGGCGCATCGAATGCGTCAGCATGAGCGGGTGCCACGCGCGCATACCGCCACGCAATCAATAGCCCGAATGCCAGCAGGAATGCCGCGATCAAAAACGGCGCACCCGGCAGGTGGAGCGGGGCGTGACCGCTGATGAACAGCCCGAATGAACCGGCAAAAATAGCCGGGCCGATGATGCCCGCCAGGCTCACCAGGCTCATCAGTGCGCCCTGGATGCGACCCTGCACGTCGCTGCCGACCTGCCGGGTGATCAGCGCCTGCGTCGACGGCCCGGCAACTCCCCACAGTGCTGACACCGGGATGCCAATCAGGAAGATCCAGCCAACATTGGCGACGCCATAGATTGCGAATCCGATCACCCCACATGCCAGCCCGAATAGCAGCGCGCGTCGTTCGCCTAGTGCGTTCACGATCTTGCCGACCAGGCCTGCCTGCACGATGACGCTGAAGACCCCGACGGCTGCAAGCACCCAGCCGACTTCGCGCGGGCCCCAGCCGTACTGATAGTCGGCGAACAGCACGAAGATGCTCGGGTACACGTAGTGCGCCAGGTTGGCCAAAAACACCACCGCCGCCAGCCCGAACACCTGCGGATAGCGTTTGAGCAGCACGAACGACCCCAGCGGATTGGCGTGCGACCAGTCGAACACCGATGCGCGTTTGTCCGGTGGCAGAGATTCAGGCAATACGAACAATCCGTAGCAGAAGTTCACCAGCGCCAGGCCCGCCGCGAACCAGAACGGCAGCCGCAGGCTGATCGCGCCCAGCCAGCCGCCGATCAGCGGACCGACGATGAAGCCCAGTCCGAACGCCGCGCCCAGAAATCCATAACTTTTCGCGCGCTTGTCGGCCGGGGTGACGTCGGCGACATAGGCATTGGCGGTGGTAAAGCTGGCCGAGGTGATGCCGGAAATGATCCGACCCACCAGTAACCACAGCAGTGCCGGCGCCAACGCCATGAAGCAGAAATCAAGTCCAAGCCCGAGGCATGACAGCAGGATCACCGGCCGGCGTCCGTAGCGATCTGACAATGCGCCCTGGATCGGCGAGGAGAAGAACTGGATCGCCGCGAACACCGTACCGAAGATCCCCACCCAATAGGCCGCGTGCGTGGTGTCGCCGCCGACGAAATCCTGGATCAGGTGCGGCAGCACTGGAATGATCAAGCCGAACGCCAACACGTCGATCAGGACGGTGACGAAAATGAATGCGAGTGCGGCAGTGCGCTTGCTTTGCGTGGGAGTTGTCGATGCGCGCGGAAGGGAATCGGCCACGGAAACCATCGCAGGATGGGCTGGGCAGTCTAACCGCGGTCGGTGGAAGCCGGATGCTGGCTTTCCATGCGGAAGATGAGCAAAAAAAGGCGGAGCCGGAGCTCCGCCAAGGGGAACAACTTCGAACCAGATGACTTTGCTAGACCCAACCCCGCGCTGCCAACGACACCGGAGCGCCGTCGCCGATGACGAAGTGATCAAGCAGGCGGACATCGACCAGTGCCAGCGACTGTTTCAGGCGTGCGGTGACAGCGCGATCGGCGGCGCTTGGTTCCGCGCTGCCGCTGGGATGGTTGTGGCCGACGATCACCGCCGCGGCGTTGTGCGCCAGCGCACGGCGAACGACTTCGCGCGGATGCACTTCAGCGCCATCGACGGTGCCGCGAAAGAGTTCCTCGAACGCCAGCGCGCGATGGCGCGTATCCATGAACAACGCCGCGAAGATTTCCTGCGGATGGCCACGCAGCCGCTGGGCGAAATAGCGACCTGCCGCGCCCGGATCCGTCAGCGCCTCTCCGCGTTCCAGCCCGGCTGCCAGATAGCGGTTGCACAATTCCAGCGCCGCCGACAACTGGCAGGCACGTGCCGGGCCCAGGCCGGGCAATGTCGCCAGGTCGCTGGCGCTGCGTTCGAGCAGCGCACGTAGCGGCCCGTGTTCGCTGAGCAGGCCGCGCGCGGTGGTGACGGCGTCCTGTCCGCGCAAACCCGAACCGAGGAACAGCGCCAGCAATTCCGCGTCCGACAGCACCGCCGCGCCACGGGCGAGCAGTTTTTCACGGGGGCGTTCGAGTGCGGGCCAGTCGCGGATATGCATGGCTGCAGCGTGCGCCGCGCACCGTGCTGCGGGTGTCGGGCAGCGATGGCGCTTCGGGTAAGCTAATCGTCATTCGAAGTGTAGGAAAAGTCCCACCCGCGATGATGTCCACCGCCGCCCACCCGCCCACCATGGGCTTGATCGATCGCCGCATCGTGTTGTGCGTGTGCGGTGGCATCGCGGCCTACAAGGCCGTAGAAGTCGTGCGCCGCCTGCGCGATGCCGGCACCGATGTGCAGGTGGTGATGACGCCCAATGCGCTGCGCTTCGTCGGCGAGGCAAGTTTCCAGGCGGTGTCCGGACGCGCCGTGCGCAGCGCCCTGTGGGATGCCAGCGCCGAAGCCGCGATGGGACACATCGAACTGGCGCGATGGGCCGAGCTGGTGATCGTCGCGCCGGCCACCGCCAACACCATCGCCAAACTCGCCCACGGCATGGCCGATGACCTGGTCAGCACCCTATGCCTGGCCACGATCGCACCCATCGCGATCGCCCCGGCGATGAACCATCGGATGTGGATGCATCCGGCCACACAGGCAAATGTGGCGAGGTTGCGCGAACGTGGCGTAGAAGTGATAGGTCCTGATGATGGTGCGCAGGCGTGCGGCGAATTCGGTCCGGGACGCCTTAGCGAGCCCGAGACGATTGTCGCGGAGCTGGTCGCCATGCTGGCGGAGACCGCACGTTGACCATGTTTTTGGAAAGCCTGCCCCAGGAAGGCATGACTCCGGGGCGCGTGCCGCTGCATGACCTGCGCATCCTTGTCAGCGCCGGGCCGACGTTCGAGGACATCGACCCGGTGCGTTTCATCGGCAACAGGAGCAGCGGCAAGATGGGGTTCGCGATCGCCGCCGCCGCTGCAAGACGTGGCGCGGATGTCATGTTGGTTGCAGGCCCGGTGCACATGTCCACCCCGGACGGTGTGCAACGACGCGATGTGCGCTCGGCGGTGCAGATGCGCGCCGAGGTGCTGGCGAACCTGCCGGCCGACGTCTACATCGGCGCGGCGGCGGTGGCGGATTTTGCGCCGCGCAGCATCGCCCCATGCAAGCTGAAAAAAACCGCCGGCTGCGAGACGCTCGTGCTGGAACTGGTGCGCACGCCCGACATCCTGGTCGAAGTCGCCTCGCATGCCCTGCGCCCGCGATTGGTGGTCGGATTCGCCGCGGAAACGCACGACGTCGAGCGATATGCACGCGACAAACTGAAACGCAAACAACTCGACCTGATCGCGGCCAACCGCGTCGGAGTCGAGGGCAGCGGATTCGAAAGCGAAGACAATGCACTGGTGGTCTATGGCGCCGATTGCGAATGCGCGCTCGGCCCTGCGCCGAAGGCGCAACTGGCCGATGCACTGCTCGACCTGATCGCCGCACGCCTGCAGGTGCCGCAATGACCGCATCGGCTGGCATGCACGCGCTCGAGGTCAAGCTGCTGGACGTGCGTTTCGGCTGCGAATGGCCGTTGCCTGCATATGCGACCCCGTCGAGCGCCGCGCTCGATCTGCGCGCCGCGCTTGAGGCACCGCTGACGCTCGCATCCGGCGACGCCGCTTTGGTGCCCTCGGGATTGGCAATCCACATCCGGGATCCTGGTTTGTGCGCACTGGTGTTGCCAAGATCGGGACTGGGTCACAAATCGGGCATCGTGCTGGGCAACGGCACGGGACTGATCGACGCCGATTATCAAGGACCGCTGCTGATCAGTGTCTGGAATCGCGGCGCTGCTGGCTTCACGATCCAACCGGGTGATCGCATTGCGCAGTTATTGCTGGTGCCGATCGTGCGCGCAGCCCTGCAAGTGGTGGATACTTTCGAACACAGCGTGCGCGGCAGTGGCGGTTTCGGCCATACCGGCGTGAGCTAAGGGGACATCGCAATGGTTGACATCAAATCGCGCCTGCCGCATGTGCAACTGCGACAGGCGCTGCTGCTGATCGCCGGATTATGCGTGCTGCTCGCGTGCTGGCTGGGCTGGACGGCCTGGCAGCAATTGCAGGATGCCAACCGCAGCCAGGCACTGCAGATTTCGCGCGATCTCGCTGTTACCGGCACCCAGCGCGCATTGCAGGATGAGATTGACCGGATGCATGACACCTTGGCCGCGCCTGCAATCGTGGCCGCTTTGGCTCAAGGCGATCTTGCAGGGGCGGGGGCGCGGATCCAAGCCGGTTGGCCAAACATCGAACACGCCGAGGTGCTACCGCCAGATCTGGACGCTCCTTTTGCCAGCCTGCCTAAAACTGGTTTCGGCAAGTTGGCGGCGATTGAGGCGGCTTTGATCGCCAATGCCCCGGTCGCGCGCATCGCGCGGGACGCCGGGGGCCCCAAGCTGGTACTTGCCGCGCCAGCGCAGGCAGGCGGACAACTGGCGGGCGTGGCTTATGTGCGTCTGCCGTTGGGCGTGGCACTCAACGCCTTGCAGTCGGTCACTGTCGATGACACCAGCTATCTGGGCTTGCGTGAAGGCAATTACACGGTCGTCGCGCTCGGCGACACGCACTTGTCCGATTTCGCCGAAGAATTGTCGAAGAAGATCCCGAACACCGACTTGCGCATCGTAGCCGGTTTGCCGGAAGTGGCGCAGGGCTGGTTCGGCATGGAGGCCATGGGCTCGGCCATTGCTGCAGTTGTCCTGCTTGTACTGGGCCTTTTCGCAGGGCTGGCGTGGCGACGCGGAACGTCGTTCGGCGGCGCGATCCAGCAGGCGGAACAAGTGGCGCCGACGCTGGCACAGGCCATCGAGCAGACGCCTCCGCCTGTCGCTGCTGCATCCGTGGTCGAAATCAAGGACACGCCCAAGGCCGGCCCTGTTGGCATCGATCGCGGCATTTTCCGCGCTTACGACATCCGCGGCATCGTTGGGCAGACACTCGACACGGGCGTGGCCGAGCTGATTGGCCATGCCGTGGGCACGCTGATGTTCGAGCAGAACCTCAACGACATCGTGGTGGGCCGCGATGGCCGGCTGTCCGGGCCTGACCTTGTGGCCGGACTCACCGCGGGCCTGCGTCGCGCCGGTCGCAACGTGATTGATATCGGCATGGTGCCGACACCGGTCGTCTACTTCGGCAGCTTCCAGCTGCACACCGGTTGCGCTGTTTCGGTCACTGGCAGTCACAATCCGCCGGACTACAACGGATTCAAGATCGTCATCGGCGGTGAGACGCTGTCAGGCGACGCCATCCTTGATCTGTATGCGCGCATCGCGGAAGACCGCCTGCATACGGCCGGTAATCCCGGCGTGGTGACCACTCGCGACATCAGCGACGATTACGTCGAGCGGATCGCCGGCGACGTGCAGATCGATCGCCGTCTTAAAATCGTGGTGGACGCCGGCAACGGTGTCGCTGGCATCCTCGGCCCGCGCGTGCTGGAGGCGATCGGCGCTGAAGTCACGCCGCTGTACTGCGAGATCGACGGCACTTTCCCCAACCATCATCCCGATCCGAGCGAGGCGAAAAACCTTGAGGACCTGATCCAGATGGTGCAGCGGCTGGATGCGGACCTGGGCATCGCGTTCGATGGCGACGGCGATCGCCTGGGCGTGGTCACGCGCGATGGTGAAAACATCTACGCCGATCGCCTTTTGATGATGTTCGCCAGCGATGTGCTGGAGCGCAATCCCGGCGCGGTGATCGTGTACGACGTCAAATGCACCGGCCGCCTGCCCGGGCACATCCTGCGCAATGGCGGTAGTCCGCTGATGTGGAAAACCGGCCATTCGCTGATCAAGGCCAAGATGCGCGAAACCGAAGCGGAGCTTGCTGGCGAGATGAGCGGCCATTTCTTCTTCGCCGAGCGCTGGTATGGATTCGACGACGGCATCTACGCGGCCGCGCGCCTGCTGGAGATCCTGGCCGCCCGTCCGGAATCACCGAGCGAGCAGCTCAACGCGCTGCCCAATGGAGTCTCAACCCCTGAAATCAAGGTTGATGCGCCAGATGGCGACCCGCATGCGTTCGTCGAACGCTTCCGCGCGGCGGCGAAATTCGAAGGTGGCCGAAGCTCGACCATCGACGGCTTGCGCGTCGACTGGCCGGACGGCTGGGGGTTGGTGCGTGCGTCGAACACCACGCCGGTGCTGGTGATGCGCTTTGATGCCGATACCAAGGAAGCCCTGCAACGCATCCAGGCGGCATTCCGCGAACAGTTGCTGGCGATCAAGCCGGATCTTGAATTGCCGTTCTGATCCGGCGCGAAGAAACGCTACACATTAGCGTGGGCGCGCCGACGCGCATCTGAGGCTGCATTCGCTTGCGCACTTCGCGACGTGACCCTTGTTGCGATCCAGCTACCAAGCCAAGGCCTTGCCGCGCCAATCCAGGAAGTGCCCGCTGTCGGCCATCGCCAAGCCGTCGATCACTTTCAACAATCCCGTGATCGATTCGGCGGGCGTGATCGCCGCGCCGGTGCCTCCCATATCGGTCTGCACCCAACCCGGATGCAGGGCCACCACGACGATGTCGCGTGGACGCAGTGCGGTTGCCAATAACGCCGTCGCCATGTTCTGCGCGGCCTTGCTGATGTTGTAGCTGGGTGTGCCGAAGCTTTTCAGTCCCGCGATCGAGCCCAGTTGCGAGCTGATGTTCACCACGCGGGCGCCGTCTGACAGGCGTGGTGCCAACGCCTGCGTCAGCAGGAAGGGCCCCATCGCATTGGTGCGGAAACTGTCATCCAGGTTGGCCGCGCCCACGCTGCCGAAGCGCTCGCCGGAGTGCAGCACCCCCGCGCAGTTGATCAGCACGTCCAGCCGCTCGCTGTCGTCGCCGAGCAGGATCACCTCGCGCAACAGTTCGGCGATCGAGCGTGGATCGGCGACATCCAGTGGCAATACCTGCAAGTGGCCGGGATGCTGGCCCGCCAGGGTGTTCAACGCGTTGGCCTTGCCGGGGTGGCGGCAGGTGGCGATGACATGCACGTCGTCCTGCAGCAGCAGTTGCCGGACGAATTCCAACCCGAGTCCCCGGTTGGCGCCCGTGACAAGGCAGTGGCGGATTGTGTGATGGGCGGTGGTCATGCCGACAGCGTGCGCGTCGGGATGTTCAGGCGTCGTCAGGGTTCGGCGACTGCCGGGGATGCCGGGAGCGATCACGGCGGCTAGGATGGGAGGTCGCGTCCTGATGCCTGATGGAGTTCCGCATGCCTGTTGTCGCCCCTGCCTTTCGATCCTCCCAGTCTGATGTCCCGACGCCCGCCGTCGGTACGCGATGGCGTCATCGGACGCTGGCGCTGGCGCTGTTGATGGGGTTTGGCATCGCCGGCCTGGATCTGGCCATGGCGCCGGCAATGGCATTCGGAAGGGCGACGCAGTCGCAACAGCCAACGCTGACCATTCCCTACACCCGCTTCACCTTGCCCAACGGCCTGATTGTGCTGGTGCATGAAGACCATAAGGCGCCGATCGTGTCGGTCGCGGTCTGGTACCACGTGGGCTCCAAGGACGAGCCGGCCAGCAAGACCGGCTTCGCGCATTTGTTCGAGCACCTGATGTTCAATGGGTCCGAGCACCACAAGGGCGAGTTCTTTGCGCCGTTCGAGCAGGCCGGGGCGACCAACCAGAACGGCACCACCTGGTTCGATCGCACCAACTATTACGAGACCGTGCCGACCACCGCCCTGGACATGGCGTTGTGGATGGAATCCGACCGTATGGGCCACCTGCTCGGCGCGATCGACCAGAAAACCCTCGACGAGCAGCGCGGCGTCGTCCAGAACGAAAAACGCCAGGATGAAAACCAGCCCTACGGACGCGTCGACGAGCACATGCTGCGGCAGACGTTCCCCGCCAATCACCCCTATCACCACGACACCATCGGCTCGATGGCCGATCTCAATGCGGCATCGCTGGACGACGTCAAGAACTGGTTCCGCACCTATTACGGCGCCGCCAATACCACCGTGGTGCTGGCCGGTGACATCACCGCTGCGACCGCGAAGACAAAGATGCTGAAGTATTTCGGCGACATCCCGGCCGGGCCGCCGGTAGCGCGGCAACAGGCATGGGTGGCGCCGCGCGCAAGCTCGACCCTCGACCAGATGGACGATCGCGTCGCCCAGACCCGCATCTACCGCGAGTGGAACGTCCCCGTCCGTGGCCAGCGTGACCTCACGCTCCTCGACCTTGCCGCGGACGTACTCGGTGGCGGCAAGACCTCGCGCCTGTACCAGCGGCTGGTGTACCAGGACAAGTTGGTCGACGACGTCTCCGTCGGCATCAGTCCGTTCGAGCTGGCCAGCCAATTCACCCTGCAGGCCGACGTCAAGAAAGGCGTGGATTCGGCACGGGTCGAAACCGTCATCGCGCAGGAATGGGCGAAGTTCCTGGCCAGCGGCCCGACCCCAGCTGAGTTGTCGCAGGTGCAGGCGATCGACCGTGCCCAGACCGTTCGCGGGCTGGAGCGCGCCGCCGGCAAAGGCGTGCGGTTGGCCGAAGGCCAGGTGTACCTGGGCAATCCTGATGCGTGGAAGCAGGAGCTCGCGTGGAACCAGCAGGCCAAGCCCGCCGACGTCCTGGGTGCTGCCAAAAAATGGCTGGGCCACGGCGACTACACGCTGACGGTGGTGCCGACCACGACCGCGCCCAAGGAAGATGTCGCCGCCGGATTGCTGCCCGCCGCCAATCCGCCACCATTACTGCAGGCCAAGTCGACCAGCCAGTTCACGACCGTGACCTCGGATGTCGATCGCAGCAAGGGCGTGCCGCAGGTGACCAGCTTCCCGGACCTGAGCTTCCCGCAGGTCCTGCGCGGCAAGCTCAAAAATGGCATCGAGGTCGTGTTGGCCGAGCGCCATACCATCCCGGTGGTCAACCTCAGCCTGCAGTTCGATGCCGGCTACGCCAGCGATGCTGGCATCAAGCCGGGCACCGCCAGCTTCACGACGGCAATGCTGGACGAAGGCACCGCCTCGCTTGATTCGGTCGAGATCGCCCGTCGTCGGGATCGCCTGGGCATGAATCTCTCAAACGGCTGCGGCTTGGACTCCTGCAGCGCCGGCGCCAGCATCCTGAAATCGCAGGCGGCACCGTCGCTGGCGTTGCTGGCTGACATCATCCGTCATCCTGCGTTCAACGTCGCCGATATCGAACGCATCCGCGCCCAATGGCTGGCTGGCATCGCGCAGGAGAAAACCCAGCCGACCGGTTTGGCGCTGCGCACGCTGCCGCCACTGCTCTACGGGGCCGGTCATCCGTATGCGATTCCCTTCACCGGCACCGGCACCGAGGCGGCGATCCAGTCGCTGACGGCGGCTGACCTGCAGACTTGGGACGCAGCATGGCTGCGCCCGGACAATGTCCGCATCCTGGTGGCGGGCGACACCACGTTGCCGGACATCATCAGGCAGCTGGATGCGGCGTTTGGCGACTGGATTCCACCGGCCACGGCCAAGGGCAGCAAGTCGATCCCGCAGGTCGCCGCGCAAACAGCGCCGCGAGTGTTCCTGATCGACAAACCCGGTGCGCAGCAATCATTGATCCTGGCCGGCCTGCTTGCCCCGCCGACCACGGCCCCGAACAACCTGGAGATCCAGACTATGAACGGTGCCTTCGGCGGCACCTTCAGCTCGCGCCTGAACATGAACCTGCGCGAGGACAAACACTGGGCGTACGGCGCGTATAGCTTCACGCAGGAAGCGCTCGGCCAGCGCCCGTACCTCCTATACGCGCCGGTGCAGACGGACAAGACCGCCGAGTCTGCCGCCGAGATACTGCGCGAGGTCAAGGGCGTTGTCGGCGCACAACCGCTGACCACCGCGGAGATCGAGAAGATCAAGCTCAATGACGTGCGCAGCCTGCCGGGCAGTTATGAAACCGCCGGCGCCGTGCTGGGTGCGCTGAGTGCAAACGCGCTGTATCACCGGCCCGACGACTATGTCTCAACGCTCAAGCAGAGAACGCTCGCCCAGACCGACGCCAGCGTGCGCGCCGCCGCAAACGAAATCATCAAGCCCGGCGAACTGACTTGGGTCATCGTCGGTGACCTGTCAAAGATCGAGCGGCCGGTGCGCGCATTGAAACTTGGGGCCGTGAGCGTGGTCGATGCCGATGGCAAGCAGGTGCCTGCCTCGGTTCGGACAAAAAAGACGAAGTAATGGTCCGCGTCGATGCACGAAAGAGGGGCGGAGTCGTGGGCCATACTCATCTGACGTTGCGGAGAATTGCCATGCGCCTGATCTTTTTATCCGCCTTTGCGGTGCTGTTGCCCGGTTGCACCTTCGTGCACATGGCGCCCGGCGCCAGCGAGGTCAAGGTCGTCACCGGGCCGCCAGCCGGTTGCGAACAGCGCGGCGTGGTCGAGGTGTCGGTCAAGGATCGACTGGGTCCCTATGAGCGCAATCCGCTGCGTGTACGCGAGGAACTGGAAACACTCGCACGCAACGAAGCGCCGGGGCTCAACGCCGACACCGTGCAGGCGGTTGGCGAACCTGCCGACGGCGCGCAGCGTTTCGCCGCCTGGCGGTGTGGGCGTTGACATGCCGACAGGCTCCCGCCAGCGCTATGCTTTCCGTATGCCCGCGCTTCTCGTGGCGCTGGTGCTGACGGCGAGTGCAATGGCCACCGATGCATCGAGCTGGAACCCGCAGACTGGTGATGCCACCGTCGACGCCACCCTGGGCGACATCAACCGGTACGCCGTGCGCTATCCGGATGCGTTCGTCGACGAGATCGTGCGCTATCACGCCGCGCCACGCGCACTGGTGGACGCCTTGATGCACAACCCGCAGTGGACACCCGGCGACATCTACTACGCCTGTGCGCTGGCGCAGACGGCCGGACAGCCGTGCCGCGCGGTGGCCGAGCAATGGCAACATGATCATGGCCAAGGCTGGGGCGCAATCGCGCGCGGCGTGAGCGTACAGCCGGGATCAACGAAATTCGAGCGCCTCAAGCAGGGCTTCATCTCCAGCTACGCTCACTGGGGACGTCCGATGCCGGCCGAGCCGGCAATACGTGGCGATCACCACGATGCCGGCAAGCACTGAATACTGCGATGACACCCGCGCACGTCACGCATCGCGGTGGTTGCCATTGCGGTTGCGTGTGCTTCGACGTGCAGGCACCGGCCACCCTGCAGGTGCTGGAATGCAACTGCTCGATCTGTCGGATGAGCGGTTTCCTGCACCTGATCGTGCCCGCAGAACGGTTCCGCCTGCTGTCCGGCGCAGAGGACATCGTTGAATACACGTTCAATACCGGGATGGCAAAACATCGTTTTTGTAGGCATTGCGGCATCAAGAGCTTCTACATTCCGCGCAGCCATCCTGACGGGATCGACGTCAACGTGCGCTGCATTGAGCCGGCCACGATCACGGCGTTGACGGTGCTTCCGTTTGATGACAACGACCGCGCCGCCTCAACCGCCGCCATCGCACATCTGTCGCATGTGTAGCTTGTTATCGTGAACGATCTCTCCGGAGGGTTGCCATGTATCTGCCAACGCAATGCGGCTTAATCACTGCGGCCCTGCTGCTGAGGACGGCATGCTGATCACGCCCGCCGACTACGCGCGTCTGTATGCCGAATCCGTCGCGCAGCCGGACACGTTCTGGGCGCGGATCGCCGAGCGCCTGGACTGGATGCAGACGCCGACCCAGATCAAGGAAACGAGTTTCGCGCAGGAGGATTTCCATATCCGCTGGTACGCCGATGGCGTGCTCAATGCCAGCGTGAATTGCCTGGACCGGCACCTGGATGCGCATGGCGACAAGATCGCACTCATCTTCGAGCATGACGATCCGGCGCTGGCGGCCGAACACATCTCGTATCGCCAATTGCACGAACGTGTGTGCCGGCTTGGGAATGCACTGCGCAACCTTGGCGTGCGCAAGGGCGACCGGGTGACGATCTACCTGCCGATGATTCCCGACGCCGTCGTCGCGATGCTCGCCTGTGCGCGCATTGGTGCAATCCACATGGTGGTGTTCGGCGGATTCGCGCCGCAATCGATCGCCGATCGCATCGCCGATTGCGCCAGCAAGCTGATCATCACCGCCGACAAAGGCCTGCGCGGCGGCAGGACAATCCCGCTCAAGGCCAACGTCGATGCGGCGCTGCAGTTGCCCGGCACGCATACCGTGGAAACCGTGCTGGTGGTGCGCCATACGCACGCTGCGGTCGACATGCAGATGCCACGCGACCGCTGGTTCGATGCTGTCGTCGACACGCAGTGCGCGCAATGCGAACCCGAGCGCATGAAGGCCGAGGATCCATTGTTCATCCTCTACACCTCCGGGTCGACCGGAAAACCGAAAGGCGTGCTGCATACCACCGGCGGCTATCTGGTGTATGCCAGCTACACGCACGAAGCCGTGTTCGACCTGCGCGCGGATGACGTCTACTGGTGCACCGCCGATGTCGGCTGGATCACCGGGCACAGCTACATCGTGTACGGTCCGCTGGCGAATGGCGCCACGCAGGTGTTGTTTGAAGGCGTGCCGAATTTTCCGGACGCGTCGCGTTTCTGGCAGGTGGTCGACAAGCATGGTGTATCGATTTTTTACACCGCACCCACCGCGATCCGTGCGTTGATGCGCGAAGGCGATGCGCCGGTGCAGGCGACCTCACGCGCGTCGCTGCGAGTGCTTGGCACCGTGGGGGAACCGATCAATCCGGAAGCGTGGCGCTGGTATCACGAGGTCGTCGGCGATAAGCGTTGTCCTGTTGTCGACACCTGGTGGCAGACGGAAACGGGCGGCATTGCGATCACGCCGTTGCCGGGGACGATCGGCGTCAAGCCGGGGTCGGCAATGCAACCGTTCTTCGGCATCCGCCCCGCGCTGGTCGATGCCGGCGGTGCGCTGCTCGACGGGCAGGCGCAGGGCAATCTCGTGCTGCTCGACTCATGGCCGGGGCAGATGCGCACCGTGTATGGCGACCAGCAGCGTTTTATCGACACGTATTTCAAGACCTATCCTGGCATGTACTTCACCGGCGACGGTTGCCGCCGCGATGCCGATGGCGATTACTGGATCACCGGGCGCGTGGACGACGTCATCAATGTCAGCGGCCATCGCCTGGGTACGGCGGAAATCGAAAGTGCGCTGGTCCTGCATCTGCATGTTGCCGAAGCCGCTGTCGTCGGCTTTCCCCATGACATCAAGGGCCAGGGCATTTATGCCTACGTGACGCTCGTCGCCGGAGTGACGCCCAGTGATGCGTTGCACCAGCAACTCATTGCGCACGTGCGCAATGAAATCGGGCCGATCGCCACGCCCGACCACCTGCAGTGGGCTCCCGTGTTGCCCAAGACACGCAGCGGCAAGATCATGCGCAGGATCCTGCGAAAGATCGCGGAGGCAGGTGGGTCGGAGCTTGGACCCGAACAACTGGGCGACACATCGACGCTGGCCGATCCGTCGGTCGTTGAAGCGCTGGTGCGGGAGCGCAGGATCCCGTGAGCCTTGGCGTTGCATCATCCTGCCGGCGGGCGCACATTCGCCTCTCGCTTAACGCAGAAGCCCGCCTTGCGGCGGGCTTCTGGAACAAAGGCGTTGGTCCCCAGCTGTCGCGGGGATGACGCAGTGACAAGGCCTTCGCGCAAAGCGCGAAGAGGTCACGACGTCACTTGATCTTGCCTTCCTTGTAGAGCACATGCTTGCGCACGACGGGGTCGTACTTGCTGACCTCCATCTTGTTGGGGGTGTTCTTCTTGTTCTTGTCGGTGGTGTAGAAATGACCGGTGCCGGCCGAGGAGATCAGGCGGATCTTGTCGCGCTTGGTTGCCATGTCGTCCTCCTCAGACCTTTTCGCCGCGGGCGCGGAGTTCAGCCAGAACGACGTCGATGCCGTTCTTGTCGATGGTGCGCAACGCGTGCGCGGAAACCCTCAGCTTGATCCAGCGGTTCTCGCTGGCAACCCAGAAGCGACGCTCATGGAGGTTGGGCAGGAAGCGGCGGCGGGTCTTGTTGTTGGCGTGCGAGACGTTGTTGCCGGTCTGCACGCGCTTGCCTGAAACTTGGCATACGCGGGACATTACGCACCTCGATAGGATTTTTTGTCGCCCTTGGCCAGGGAGATGGCGGCCCCGCCGGTCAACCGGCACGCGATGTGGGTGTCAGGATTCGCTGCTCGGAACCGGCCGGAATCGCGCTTCCAGGCCGAACCGGGCCAAAAGCCGGATGCAGCGAGCCGGGCATTATGCCCCGCCTCGGCTCACTACGCCAACCTTGTCGTCTGCCGCGCCGGCGCGCGCTTGAGACTCAACACTCGGGCTTTGGAGTTCTCGGCGCCAAAAGGGGGCCCGGGTCCGCCCTTAATTTCAATGCGTCGCCCGATCTCGATTCCAACCGCGGTGCCTGATGTCCAGGTACAGGCTGTAGCCGGCAGTGAAGGCCGGGAACAGGTTCTGCAGGATGCCGACCGAGTCGTTCTTGCCGAACACGAAGTACGACAGCGTCATCAGGCTGCCGATGATGCTCATGTACCAGAACACCCGCGGCACCACTGGCTTGCCATGGCGGCGCGAGGCGATGATCTGTACGAACCAGCGTCCGCTGAACATGAGCGCGCCTGTCCAGCCGATGGCCTTCCACGGACTGGCATGCAGGCCGGTCCAGACCAGCCAGGGGATCGGGCTGTTCATGAAATCAGCGGCGGTGTTGTGGATCGCCGGGCTCATGCGAGCTCCTCCACGGCCGTGACCTTGCCGCGCCGGATCAGCCAAGCGACGCCCCGCAGATCGGCGATGCCGACGAGGGCACGGTTGAAGTTGTTGTACTTCGACACGCCGGTGGAGCGTGCGCGGTGGTTGACCGGCACACTCAGCGTTTCCCAGCCAGAGCGCTGCATCAGTGCCGGCAGGTAGCGGTGCATGTGGTTGAAGTGCGGCAGGTCCAGGAAGGCCGCGCGCTCGAACAGCTTGATGCCGCAACCGGTGTCGGGGGTGGCGTCGTGCAGCATGCGCGACCTGATGGCATTGGCGACTGTCGACGCCCAGCGCTTGCTGCCCGAATCCTGTCGCTGGACACGCCAGCCGGCGAACAACTTGACGTTGTCGGCGGCGCGCGCACGCTCGGCCAGCAGCTTGGGAATGTCGGCCGGATCATTCTGGCCGTCGCCATCCAGCGTCGCGATCCATTCGCCACGCGCGGCCTTGACGCCGTTGCGGACGGCTGTGCTCTGCCCGCTCTGGGTGACATGGCGGATCACTCGCAATTCGGCCACATGCGACTTGAGTTGCTGCAATTTTTCCAGAGTACCGTCGCGAGAGTTGTCGTCGACATAGACGATTTCGAACGGGATCACGGTGCGCAACGCGGCCACGATCTCGTAGACCAGTGGTTCGACGTTGTCCTGTTCGTTGAATACCGGTACGACGACCGACAGTTGCGGCGCACTCATGCGTCGTCTCCAAAATAATCGCGACACCAGTCGACCACCACCGGCAAGCCGACTTCAATCGATGTTACCGGATCGAAGCCGAACGCAGCCTGCGCGCGCGACGTGTCGGCCATGGTTTCAACCATGTCGCCCGGCTGCATCGGCTTGTAGATCTTCTCCACTGGCCTGGCCGCAGCGTTCGCGATGACGTCGATGAAGTGCTCCAGTTCGACCGGCGTGTGATTGCCGAGGTTGAATACCTGATCAAGCTTTATTTCGTTCGGCGGATGATCCAGTGCGCCGAGCACGCCGGCAACGATGTCGTCGATATAGGTGAAATCGCGCCGCATCCTGCCGAAGTTGAACACCTCGATCGGACGGCCCGCCAATACCGCCCGCGAGAACAGCAGTGGCGCCATGTCGGGGCGGCCCCATGCGCCGTACACGGTGAAAAAGCGCAGGCCTGTGGCGCGCAGTGCGTACAGGTGCGCATAGGTGTGCGCCATCAGTTCGTTCGCGGCTTTGGTTGCCGCGTACAGCGAGCGCGGCTGGTCGATACGCTGGTCTTCGGAGAACGGTGGTGTCGCAGAATCGCCATACACCGACGACGAACTTGCGTACACCAGGTGCTCCACGTTGCGATGCCGGCATTGCTCCAACAGGTTGACGAAGCCGACCAGGTTGCTCTGGACGTAGGCGTGTGGATTGGTGATCGAATAGCGCACGCCGGCCTGCGCGGCAAGATGGATCACGCGCGTTGGCGCGGCCTGCTCGAACAACGCATCCAGCCCGTCCCGATCAGTGAGGTCAAGCGCACGGATGTCAACGCCCGGACACAGCGCCGCGACGCGATCGCGCTTGAGCTGCGGATCGTAATAAGCGTTGTAGTTGTCCAGACCCACGACGCTGTCGCCGCGCTCCTGTAGTGCGCGACAGACGTAAGCACCGATGAAGCCGGCTGCGCCGGTGACGAGAATGGTCATGGGGCAAGTCTAGATTGCAAGGATTGAAAGCGCCGTCGGCCGGTTGCGCCTAGGCCTTGCCGCGCAATCGTTCGAGCACGCCATCCAGCGAGTCAAGGTCGCTGTAGTGGATCACCAGGCGTCCGCGCCCGCCGCGGCCGTGCAGCACATTGACGGTGGCGCCGAGGGACTCGGACAGCTCACGCTCCAAGGCGACGATGTCGGCCTGCGGTTTGGGTTTCGGCGTTTTGGTTTTGACTGGCAGCTTGCCGGTCGACAGCTGCTGCACACGATGCTCGACGTCGCGCACCGACCAGCCACCATCGACCGCTTGTCGTGCCAGCGCGATCGCGGCTTGCGGCGCCAGAGTCAGCAACGCACGCGCGCTGCCCATTTCCAGTGCGCCGGTTTCCACCAGCACGCGGATCTCGTTCGGCAATTCCAGCAGCCGCAACAGATTGGACACCGCGGCGCGCGAGCGGCCGACCGTATCGGCCGCCTGTGCATGGGTCAGGTCAAATTCGCTGATCAGGCGTTGCAACGCGGCCGCTTCCTCCAGCGGATTGAGGTCTTCGCGCTGGATGTTCTCGATCAGCGCCATGGCGACCACTGTGCGGTCGTCGACTTCGCGCACCACCGCCGGAATCTCACTCAGGCCCGCCAGTTGCGACGCGCGCCAGCGGCGCTCGCCGGCGATGATCTCGAAGCGGCGACCGCCAAGGTCGCGGACCACGATCGGCTGTATCACACCCTGTGCCTTGATCGATTCCGCAAGCTCCGCGAGCTTGCTCTGGTCCATGGTCTTGCGCGGCTGGTATTTGCCCGGCGACAACCCATCGACGGGCAGGTGACGCAACGTATCGCCTGCCGTGGCCTCCAGCGCCGGCGCCGCTGCGGCGCCTTTCGGGCCGAGCAGCGCTTCCAGGCCGCGACCCAGGCCGCGCTTCCTGGCCGGTGCAGTTTTAGCGGCGGTCATGCCGTGGTCTCCGTCGGGATGTGTGGTTTGGCAGGAGCTTGATCGCGTTCGCGTTGACGCCGCAGGACTTCACCGGCAAGCCCTAGATACGCGACGCCGCCACGCGAGCTGCGGTCGTAACCGACGATGCTTTGCCCGTGGCTCGGTGCTTCGGCCAGGCGCACGTTTCGCGGTACGATCGTGCGGAACACCTTGTCGCCGAAATGGGTGATGAGTTCAGCCGACACCGCATTGGCGAGGTTGTTGCGCACGTCGAACATGGTGCGCAGCACGCCTTCGACCTCAAGTCCCGGATTGAGCTTGCGTTTCAGCGCGTCGATCGTCTGCAGCAGCGAGGTCAGGCCTTCGAGTGCGAAGTACTCGCACTGCATCGGCACAAGCACGCTGTCGGCGGCCGTCAGTGCATTGAGCGTGAGCAGCGACAGCGCCGGCGGGCAGTCGATCAGAATGAAGTCGTATGTTTCGCGCAACGGATCCAGCGCGCGCTTCAGGCGTTGCTCGCGGCCTTCGGCGTCCATCAGTTCGAACTCGGCCGCGGTCAGGTCGGGGTTGCCAGGCAGCAGGTCGAATCCTTCCAAAGTGGTGACGATGGCATCGACGGCGGAGGTTTCTTCCATCAGCACGTCACAGCTGGACGCGGCCAGCTCGCGCTTGTCGACGCCGCTGCCCATCGTGGCGTTGCCCTGCGCGTCCAGATCCACCAGCAGCACGCGCTTTGGGGTGCGCGCCAATGCCGCGGCCAGGTTGACGGCAGTGGTGGTCTTGCCGACGCCGCCTTTCTGGTTGGCGACCGCGATGATCCGGGCCATGGGGCTGGATGTGCCTCGTTGCGAAGGAATCCGATGCAGGCATCGGACAGGGATTATGCCGCGCCGCGATCAAACCCGCGCGCCGCTGCATCCAACGCGTCGCCGCGCCCCTGGAAACTGC
>JBBQTR010000015.1:0-22784 GCA_038213095.1 Lysobacterales bacterium
GATCTGCTGCAGCACCTCGCGCAGCTTTCGCACCAGCGTATCGGTCAGCGGCAGTGGCAGCTTCAGCGTCATGAATTGCTCGGCCATCTCTTCGCGCAGCTTCAGCACCGGCTTGGCGCTGGGGCCGTTCTTGGCGAAGGATTTCTGGAACTTCACATAGCTGGCGGCCAGCTCATCCATGCGACGCGCGACTTCGATCGGATCCGGGCCGGTCGGGCCGGCTTCCTCTTCCTCGGTGTCGTCGGCCTCTTCATCCTCCTCGTCGCTGGCTTCTGCCGCTTCGGCAGCAGCAGCAGCGGCGGCCGCTGCTTCGAGCTTGAGCGCTTCGGCCGCGGCCATTTCCTCTTCGGTGTCGACGAAACCGACCACGATCTCGGCAAGGCGTTTCTTGCCGGCCTTGTGCAGTTCGTAATCTTCCAGCAGCAGGTTGATCGACCAGGGGAAGCTCGCCAATGCGGCGCGCATCTGGTTCAGGCCTTCCTCGATGCGCTTGGCGATGGCGATTTCGCCTTCGCGCGTCAGCAGCTCGACCGTGCCCATCTCGCGCATGTACATGCGCACCGGATCGGTGGTGCGCCCACCCTCGGCGTCAAGCGAGGACAGCGTGGCGGCCGCTTCTTCAGCCGCGGTGTCGTCGACTTCGCGGCTGCTGCCGGAGGTACCCGCAAGCAACAGCGTCTCGGCGTCGGGCGCAACTTCGTGCACCTCGATGCCCATGCCGTTGATCATGCCGATGATGTCTTCGATCTGCTCCGGATCGACCATGTCGTCGGGCAGGTGGTCGTTGACTTCGGCGTAGGTCAGGTAGCCCTGTTCCAGACCCTTGCTGATCAGGATCTTGATGTCGGATTGAGGCGCCTGCCGCTTTTCGTTGGCCATGGAACGCGTTACCAGAAGGGGTGAAAGAACCGTGCATTATACCGTAGACGGTCTGAAACCGACCTTTTCGGCAATTCAATCAGGGACTTAAGAGAGTTGGACTGGCGAAAGGCGGGCCCAAGCCCGTCCTACGCTTTGAGCAGGAACGTGACCGGGCCGTCATTGACCAGGCTCACAAGCATATGGGCGCCGAACCGCCCGGTTTCCACACCCGCGTGCAATTGCCGGCAGGTTTCCACCAGTTTGACGAAGAGCGGTTCAGCTTGATCGGGCGTCGCCGCCGTACTGAAACCCGGTCGCATGCCCGACGACGTATCGGCCGCCAGCGAGAATTGGCTCACCAGCAGCAGCTGTCCACCGCCATCGGCCAGCGAGCGATTCATCCGTCCTGCGTCGTCGGCGAAGACCCGATAGCCCAGCAGGCGCCGGGCCATGCGGGCGATCTGCACATCGCCATCGTCGGGTTCGATACCGACCAGCGCCAGCAAGCCTGGGCCGATCTCGCCGACGATCGTGCCATCAACGTCGACACGGGCCCGGGTGACACGTTGGATGAGGGCGAGCATGCCGACAGCATCCCAGCATCGTCGTTCCGACGAAAGCTCACGACACGGCCTCGTCTAGACTTCCGCAATGGTCGCCAAGTTCATTGCCACGTCCTTGTATGCAATCGCTGACGGGCTCGGCCGTTTGCCGTGGGTGTGCCTGCATCGCGTCGGCGACGGCATCGCGATGTTGTGGCGCCAACTGGACATGCGCGAAAGCCGGGTGGCGCGTCGCAATCTCGAGCTGGCCTTGCCGGCATTGACGCAGGCGCAGCGGATCGCGTTGCATCGCGACGTCCTGCGCACCACGGCGCGCCAGGCACTGGAAACCGTGCGCCTGTGGACGCGACCGCATGTGGAAAACCTGCAATTGATCCGCGAAGTCGAAGGCGTGGAGTTGTTCGACGAAGCCATCGCCAGCGGGCGCGGCGTGATCATCGCCGCTCCGCATTACGGCAACTGGGAATTGTTGAACCAATGGCTGGCGTCACGCACGCCGTTGGCGATCCTGTATCGCGCACCCGAATCGAAAATCGGTGAAGCCTTTCTTCAGCGCGTGCGCAAGGATCCCGCCCATCGCGTCACGCAGGTGCGCGCTGAAGGCCCGGCCGTGCGCCAGTTGTTCAAGCGACTACGCGACGGCGGCGTGGTCGGCATCCTGCCTGACCAGCAACCCAAGGCCGGGGATGGCGAATTTGCCGCCTTCTTCGGCGTGCAGGCGCTGACGATGACCTTGCTGCCTCGGCTGGCGGCGCGCAGTGGTGCGGCCGTGCTGTTCGCCTATTGCGAGCGCATGGACAGCCTGCACGACGCGCGTCGCGCGCCAGTATTCCGGCTTCGAATCGAAACCGCACCGGCTGACATTTCTGCACCGGAACCCACACGTGGCGTGCAGGCGCTCGACAGCACCATCGAGCGCATCGCACGTCGTGACCTTGCGCAATACCAGTGGACATACAAGCGCTACACGCTGCAGCCGCCAGGCAGCGCGCGCGACAATCCCTACCGCGACCTGGAGCGGCACTGATGCCTGCCCTCGTGTCATCGCGCCTGCCGCTAAGTGGCGTGGTGATCGCCAAGAACGAGGGGGATCGCATCGGTCGGTGCGTCTCCAGCCTTGCGGCGATCTGCGCCGAGGTGATCGTGCTTGATTCGGGCTCCGACGACGACACCGAGGCCATGGCCATGGCGGCCGGCGCGCGCGTCGAGCAACAACCCTGGCTGGGGTTCGCCGCGCAGAAGAACGCCGCGATCGCGCGCGCAACGCAGCCGTGGGTCTTGCTATTGGATGCCGACGAATGGCTCGATGCCGACGCGCTGCCCACGCTGCGCGCGGTGTTCGCCAGTGACCAGGTCGAGCGCGCCGATGTCTGGCGACTATTGCGCCGCACGCACTTTCTCGGCGCACAGTTGAATCATGGCGGCTGGGGCAGGGAAAAGGTCGCGCGGCTGTTTCGCGCCGACCTGCGTTACCTGCCGGCGCAGGTGCACGAGCGACTCGATCTGGGTCTTCGCCGTATCGCCACCATCAATGCGCGCATCGAACACGACACCGCGCGATCGTTGATCGAATACACCAACAAGCTTGCGCGCTATGCCGCGCTATGGGCGCAGCAGCAACATGCGCAGGGCCGGCGTGCAGGCGCATTGTCCGCGCCGTTGCACGCCGCGGGGTACTGGCTGAAGAACTACGTGTTGCGTGGCGGCTTCCTGGATGGCCCTGTGGCCCGCAGCTACCACGCCAGCCACGCGCGTTATGTGCTGGAAAAATATCGCACGTTGCGGGCCATGCAGTAATGCAGCTTGCATCCGTCCGTTTCAGTACCATGCCTGCGAATTCAACTCTGGGCACCTCATGATACTGCCGGATCGCCATCTCGACCTGGGCTGCGGCCGGTTTCCGCGCAATCCCTATCAGCGCACACAGTTGTCGGGCATCGACATCCGCCCGGCGACGGATGCATCGGACTTTGACTATCGGGTCGCCAATCTCACCCTGCATCGGATTCCCTTCGCCGACAACATGTTCGGGTCGGTGTCGGCTTATGACTTCCTCGAGCATGTGCCTCGAATTCTTGCCACGGCCGATGGAGCCCGGACGCGATTCCCCTTCGTCGAATTGATGCAGGAAGCCTGGCGGGTGCTCGCGCCCGGCGGCCTGTTCTATGCGTTGACGCCTGCCTATCCGCATCCCGAAGCATTTGCCGATCCGACCCACGTCAACATTATCACCGAGCACACGCACGACTATTTCTGCGGTCCGTCACCGCTGGGACGGATGTACGGATTTGATGGCGCATTCGAAGTGGTGCGCGTGGAATGGGTGCGGATCGGCGATGCCTACAGCGCGATCCGCGGCTCATCGGAAAATCGCAGGTTGCACACCGGCATCAAACGATTTGCGCGCAACATGCGCGGGCTGTCGCGACGCTTGCGCGGCGTGGATGATCCGGGAGACCGAAGGAGCTACCTGCTTTGGGAGCTTCGGGCAGTCAAGCGGGTGTCGCAGCTGCCTTGATGATCCGCTAAGGCGTGCGGCGTGCCCGCCGTAATTTTTTTGCCAGGCGAACCTGCATCTTCACCGCATCGATCCACGCAAGCCCTTTCCAGCGCGGCAGCATGTCTCGCAACCGCCATACCAGCCACATCAGGCGTGCGTTGCGCCCACAGACAAGTGCTTCCTGCAAAGCATCGGCGAGCGAGCCCGCGATTTCATTGTCGCGCAGGCTGGTCTTCGCATAGGCCCGCATCAGGTCATGCCGTTGCTCGATCCAGCGCCTGCTGGCAGAGCTTTCGCGCGAGGCGGCATCGTCGTTGCGGCCCATGGGTGAATGTGCATCGTCATGACGACGAAACCGTACCAGCGGCGCGTCAAGGTAATGGATGCCATTGCGTCCTGCTGCACAGAGCGCGAGCCACCAATCGTGATAGCAATCGGCGGGGAATGGTCGTGCCCGCTCGAACAATTCCCGTCGCAGCAACAGCGCATGGCCGGACACCGAATTGGCGAACAAAAACGCGATGGAATTACATCCCGACAGCATCGACGTGGCATCCGAGATGCGCTGCCCTGTCGCATGGCCAGCGGCATCGACGTAGTCCGAGTCGCAGTACGCCGCATCGCACGTGCCGATCACCGCCAGCAGGCGCGACAGCTTGTCAGAGGTCCAGATGTCGTCCTGGTCGCAGGGGGCGATGAAGCGTCCGTTGCACAGCGACATCGCACGCTCGAAACTCGCGGTGGGACCAAGGTTGCTTTCATTCACAACGAAACGGATGCGCCCATCCGCAGCGACGTATTCCCGCGCAATTGCAGCGGTACCATCCCGGGATGCGTCGTCGACGATGACGATTTCCAGGGACACATCCTGCTGGGCGATCAGGGACTGAAGTTGCTCGCGCAGGTACAGCGCGCCATTGAAGGTACAAAGTGCGACCGAGACCAGCGGTGCGCGATGACCGTCGAAGGTTCCCGCCATCAGTAGGCACTCCGGCACAGGTCCGGCATTCTATGCGTGCAAACAACTCCTGGAGCGCGCATGACCGATAAGCTCATCGAGCTGGGCGATGTCAGCCTGGTCTGCGTGGAGACACGCCGGATCGGACTGGCGGTTTTTGCCTTGCAGCAGTGTTTGCGCAAGGCCCAGTTCAAGGAATGCCTGCTGCTCAGTCCGCACGCACCGGCAATGCCGCAAGGCATCCGCCACGTGCCGATCGCGGACATCAACAGTGTCGCGGCGTATTCCGACTTCATCATCCGCGACCTGGCACGCTATTTCACCGGCAGGCATGTGCTGATCGCCCAGTGGGACGGTTTCATCCTGGATGCGGATTGCTGGGATCCTCGCTTTCTCGACAATGACTACATCGGCGCGCCTTGGCCGGATGCCGCGCGCACGGTTGGCAATGGTGGATTCTCCCTGCGCTCGCGGCGCTTGTGGGATGCGTTGCGCGATATCGACCCGGTGACCACCCACCCGGAAGACGCCTGCATCTGCATTGAGCAACGACAGCCACTGGAAGCGCGTGGAATCCGGTTTGCCCCAAGCGAGCTTGCAGGAAGCTTCGCATGGGAGGCGCCCGAACCCGCGCAGCCGACATTTGGTTTCCACGGCTTCTTCAACTTCCACCGTGTCATGCCGGAGCCGGCATTGATCGACTACCTGCGGATGTGCGACGACGGGATTCTGTTTTCCGTGCCTGCCCGGCGCCTGCTCAAAGGGTGTTATCGATCAGGCATGCGCGATGCCGCGCGCGAGATTTCGCGACGCCGGATGCGCGGGCCGTGGAAGATGAAACTGGATGTGATCAAACTGAAACTCTTCGCACGATGCAGGCGACTGTTCCACCTGCGATCCAGCGTGGAGCAGCTCAGCCCTCCATGACCTGCAGCAGGCGACTGCGAAACGCACGATCGTTGTCGAGGAAGAACTCGCGCGCGGCACTTGCCATGTAGGCCAGTTGTGCCGAATCCAACTGCAATGCGGTCTCCACTGCCGCCTCGATCCCCGCAATATCCACGAAGTAACGCGGAGCCAGGTTGAGCATGCCCGTCCGTGCAGGACGGATCAGCACACCACGCTCGGCCGTAACCAGCTCATTCATCGGCGCGCCATCGGTGGCGAGCACGATGGCGCCGACGCTCAAGCCTTCCATCAGGTAGTGACCAAAGCCTTCGGCTTCAGATGGACACAGATGGAATAGATGCTCGTTCTGCATCATCCGCAATTGCGCGTCATCAAGATGGCCGACGACGTGGTCGATATTGGAAACGCGGGTCGTCGCCGTTGCGGTCTTGACGCCCTGCACCACCGTCAATCGCGGCCATTCGGGATGCTGCATCCATGCCTGCAGCAACGTCTGCGTGCCCTTGGCCTCGCTGCGACCGGCGAGGTGAAAAAAACTGCGCTCCCGTGCGATGGCAGCATCAAAACGATCCTCACTAGTGAAGCCGAGATAGGACGTCGCACAGCCCAGTGCATCGAAGATGTCCACTGCGTGACGGGTCTTGCACAGGATCCGGTCGAAGCGCCCCAGCAGTGACTGGAATGCCGGGGTAGTCCATTCCGGATTCGGGATCAGCAGGTTGCGACGCGCCAGCGGCAGGCAGCGCGGATACACCCGCTCCATGAACACCTGTGTGTCGACGCGACGTCTCGCAAGACGCAATGCCATCTGTCGCAACGCGATGAGCCATTTATCGCTGCCGAAACCCAGCGTCTCCACATCGACGCCCGCATTGCGCAGGACACCTGCCACCAGTTGCAGGTCGCGACCGAGTCCGACGCCGTTGTCGCGGCTGATGATGCGCACTGTCATCGTCAATGCACGCAGTTAAGCACCGCATCGGCCTGCAGCAGCCACCATTCGCGCCTGTTGGCCAGGCCGATCGACTGGCTGCGCGTGCGATCAACGCATGGCGGCAATGCCACGCCCTGCACCATCAACCAGCGACGCGCTGGGGCTTGCGCCTGCCAGGCGATGGCGCGCTGGAATTGCTGCGGCCACGGCGTCACGAATCCGAACGTGATCGCCGGGCGATCGGCCATCAGCAGGTTCTGTTCCTTCCAGGCAACCAAACCTAATTCCGCGTTGGGCCCGATGGCGTGGCCGGCCTGCAGCATCAGCCCGCGCGCGGAACTGGAATCGTTGAGCAGGGGATACGCCACCAACCCGTACAACACCCACAGCCCGGTCAGCAGCGATACCAGGCCGATCGGCGCACGACGACGGCCAAACCAGAGCAGGCTACCTGCGCCCCACGTCGCAATCGCGATCAGCAGCCACGCGCCGGCATGCGCCTGCGCAACGCTCAGGCCGCGCTCGACAACGAGTGTCTGTTCGAACTTGGGCGAGCTCGACAGCATCGCGATGCCAACGCCCAGCATCGCCAACGTTAGTCCGGCGGCAAATCCAAACGCCAATCGCTGCGCCCAAAGCTTGCGCACAATGCCGGGCAACAGTGGCGCCAGCGCCAGGCACATCATCGGCAGCGCCGGCATGATGTAGACGTCGCGCTTGCCGCCGGGGATGGAGAAGAACAGCACGATCAACGCCCACCACGCCAACGGAAACAGATAGCGCGCATCGCGACGTCGCAATCGACGTGTCCACGCCGGTAGCGCCCACGGCAGCGCCAGCAGCGGCGGCAGCCAGATCGTCAACATCATCCCGAGGAAATACCACGGAGGTTGCGGGTGGTCCCACGAATGCGAATAACGACCAGCGGTCTGGTGGAAGAGGATGTCGTCCAGATAGGCGTGATACGCAGGATCGTGACTCGACAACGCCGCCAGCAACATCGGCGCCAGCCACAACGACACCGCGACAAGAAAGGCGAACGGGCCGAGCAGGACACGCATGTCTCGCACCGGCATATGGACGCCGCGCCAGCCGCGCATGGCCGCGAACAGCGCCGGCACCAGCATCAGCAGCGCGAGCACGCCAACGCCTTTGGTGATCGTGCCAAGCCCGGCAGCAAACCAGCCGAGCATCCACATGCGCCAGTCGCCGTCGCGGTCGTCGCGCGAGCACAGGAAATGTCGCAACAACCCGTAATTGGCCAGCGTGATCCAGAACGTCACCAGCGGATCGATCTGCGCCTTCTTGGCCTGGTAGACGAATTGCAGGGTGAACAGCAGCGCCCAACCCGCGTACAACCCGACCTTGCGCGTCCACATCCGCGTGCCGAGGTCGACCACGCACCACAGCGTACCCAGCGCCGCCAGCAACGATGGCAACAGGAACGCGACTCGCCAGTGTCCGATCAGCGTGTAGGTCGCCGCCTGCAGCCACATCAGCATCGGCGGCTTGTCGGAATACAACTCGGTACCGCGATGCGGGAACAACCATTGCCCGCTTTCGATCATCTGCCGGGCGGCGAGTGCGAAGCGCGGCTCGTCGGCGGGCCACGGATCACGAAGACCCAGGCCCGCGCCCAGGACGAGCAGCGCGAGGATCCAGAACAGCCAAGTGTCGCGGGAGGCGCGGGAGGCTAGTGTTATCTGCATGTGCCGATGATAGAGGACGCCACCGATGAAACGTTTCGCAACGGACTACTGCTTGCGCAAGCGCGCGTAGAAGAATCCATCCATGCCATCTTCGCCCGGCAGGCGTTGATGGCCGTGGCCGGTGTCACGCCCGAAGCGCGAATCCAGCGCGTCCAACTCCGCGTCCGTCGTGCGTGCGAGAAACAATGCGATCTGCGCATCGTTTTCATCACGCAGGATCGAGCAGGTGGCGTACAGCAGCACGCCACCGGGTGCGAGCGTCGGCCATAGCGCATCCAGCAGCCGCGACTGCGTCTGCGTCAATGCGGCGATGTCGGATTCGCGCCGGTGCAACAGGATGTCAGGCTGGCGGCGGATGACGCCGGTGGCGCTGCATGGTGCGTCGAGCAGGATCGCGTCGAACGGTCGCCCGTCCCACCAGGCACCGGTGTCGGCCGCATCGGCGGCGAGCAGTTGCGCATGTTCGCCGATGGCCAGCCGCACGAAGGTCGCGCGAATCCGGCGCAGGCGTTCGGGGTCGACATCCAGCGCCACCATGCGCAACGTTGGATCGCGTTCGAGCAGGTGTGCAGCCTTGCCGCCCGGCGCGGCGCAGGCATCGAGTACCCGCGCGCCGATTGCAGGCGACAGTGCATCGGCCACCAGTTGCGCGCTGCCGTCCTGCACCGAGAGCTCGCCATCGGCGAATCCCGGCAGCGCCGAGACCGGCACCGGGGCGTCGATGCGCAGGCCATCGCGGCACAACGGATTGGCAATGGCTTCGATCCGGCTGTCCAGCAGGCGCATGCGGAAGGCATCGACGCTGCTGCGCAGTGCGTTGATGCGCAGCCACAAAGGACCGGGTTGCATGCTGGCCCGGAGGATGGCATCGGCGGCTTCCGGCCAGTCGCGACGTAACTGCTGCAGCAACCACGCCGGCCACCCTGCCGATGCATCGGCCTTTGGCAGACCATCGCGTTGTGCGCGGCGCAACAGTGCATTGACCAGTCCGGCCTGGTGTGTGCGACCAATCGCGCGTGCCGCGTCCACCGTCGAGGCCACCGCCGCATGCGCGGGCAAGCCCAGTTCATCGAGTTGCGCGAAGCCGGCGTGCAGCAACGCACGCAGCGAGGCCTCGCGTTTGCCCAGTGGTTTGGGCATCCACGCGGTCAACGCCGTGTCATAGCGCGTGCGCTGGCGCAGGGCCGCGAACACGATCGCCTCGACCAGGGCGCGGTCGCGCGGATCGGGCAACGTCGGCAAGACCGTCGCCAGTTCGGTCTTGAGCGAGCGTCCGCGATGCAGCACGGCATCGAGCACGCGCACCGCGACGACGCGCGACGCAACACCGGCAACGATGCTCATGCTGCCAGCAGCATGCGGTCGGACTTGATGCAATAAAACGTCATGACATCCGCAATTGCGGTCGTGCATTGAGGAAGTCCGCTGCCGTGATGGCTTTGCCGCCCTCGCGCTGCAACACGCGGATGCGCAGCGCGCCTTCGCCGCACATGATGTCGATGCCATCGCGGCCAGCAGCCAGCATGCTGCCTGGTGTGGCGTGCGCAGCGTTCGGAACTGAAATTGCGCCATGGATGCGCACGCGTTCGCCGCCGATGTCGGCTTCGGCCATTGGCCACGGATTGAATGCACGCACCTTGCGCGCCAGCAAGTCGGCAGGTTGCGACCAGTCCAGTTTCGCTTCGCGCTTGTCGAGCTTGTGCGCGTAGCTGACGCCAACGGTGGATTGCGGTTTCGCCGCCGGCCGCAGTCCCGCACGCAGCAGGCCCAATCCATCGGCCAGCGTCTGCGCGCCGAGTTCAGCCAGGCGATCGTGCAATTGACCGCCGGTGTCGTGTTCGCCGATCGACAGGCGCTGCGACAGCAACACCGGCCCCGTGTCGAGGCCGCGCTCCATCTGCATCAGGCATACGCCGGTTTCACTGTCGCCGGCTTCGATCGCGCGCTGGATCGGCGCGGCGCCACGCCAGCGCGGCAGCAACGAGGCGTGCACGTTCCAGCCGCCGTACGCAGGGATATCCAGGATCGATTGCGGCAGGATCAGTCCGTAGGCAACCACGACCAGCAGGTCGGGCTTGAGCGCGCGCAGGGCGTCGCGCGACAACGCCGACTTCAATGACTCTGGCTGCAGGACCGGGATGCCGCGCAGCGTGGCTTCCAGCTTGACTGGAGAGGGCTGCATTCCACGGCCGCGCCCTGCCGGACGATCGGGCTGGGTATAGACCGCAACCACTTCGTGCTGTTGCGCCGCCGCGCGCAACGACGGCACCGCGAATGCCGGCGTACCGGCAAAGACCATTCGCAACGACATCCGCTACGCCGCATCCTGTTTGCGCTGCTTGACCAGCTTCTTGCGCACCATTTCGCGCTTGAGCGGCGACAGGTAATCGACGAACAGCTTGCCTTCAAGATGATCCATCTCATGCTGCACGCACACCGCAAGCAGGCCTTCGGCCTGCAGTTCAAAAGGCGTGCAGTGGCGATCCAGCGCGGTCACCGTGATCGCGTTGCTGCGGGTGACATCGGCAAAAATACCGGGCACCGACAGGCAGCCTTCCTGGTAAACCTGCTCGCCGCTGCTGGACAGGATCTGCGGGTTGACGAAGACCAGGGGCTGGTCTTTCTCCTCCGACACATCGATCACCATGAATCGCCGGTGCACATCGACCTGGCTGGCGGCCAGGCCAATCCCGGGGGCTTCGTACATGGTCTGGAACATGTCGTCCAGCAGCTGTTGGGTGGACGGCTCGGCCAGCCACCCTGGATCGACCGTCGCGGCGCGGGTGCGCAGTCGGGGATCGGGAAATTCTAGGATCGGGAGCTGGGCCATGGCGGAAATTGCAGGTAAAAACAGGGGCCGCGGTCACATCCGCTAGCGACGCGACATGCGGTCGGACGATTGTAACGCCGCCGGCTTGCCAAGACGCATCGCTTGTGGGCTATATTGCCCCGGCAATATGGGGAAATCTCCATGGGGAGCAGGTAGATGGACGCAATGCTTGAGCGCGCGTCGAAGGCAATTCGCCCGACCAGGATCTTTTTCAAGATCGCTGTCGTCGCGTTGTTGACGGTCGCCACCTATGCCGCCGCAGTCGAAATGCGGGGCGATCATCCCGACACCTACGTGGTGCGGCGTGGCGACACCTTGTGGGACATCGCCGGGCGCTTCCTGAAGCGGCCATGGCTCTGGCCGGAAATCTGGCAGGCCAACCCGCAGATCCGCAATCCGCACCTGATCTACCCGGGCGACGTGCTCAGCCTGGCCTACCTGGACCGCATGTCGCTGCAGCCCGGGCCGCGTATGGGCGCGCCGATCAACGCGATCGCGCTGGCCGATGTCGAGCCGTTCCTCAAGAACCTGCGCGTGGTCAATCAATTCGACCAGTTGCCGTATGTGGTCGGGCTGGAAGGTGACCGCCTGCGGAGTACGCAGGGACAAGTCGCCTACATCAAGGGGCTCGCCGGAGCACAGCCGGGGCAACGCTTTGCGGTGGTTCGCCCCACCCAGCGCTACACGCGCCTGGACCGCAACCGCTGCTGCGACCTCTTCCACAAGGATGACCTCGACTTCCGCGGCCGTCGCCTGATCGACTTCGAAAACTACTGGACTGACGTCACCACGCCGCATGACGGCAGCGAACTGCTGGGCTTCGAGTTGATGCAGGTCAACGTAGGTATCGTGACCCGCGGCGAAGTCGGCGGCATCCAGGCCAGCACGCTGCTGCTGGATACCAGCGACAAGGAAGTGCGCGTCGGTGATCGACTGATTCCGGTGGATGTGCAGCCGTACGACCTGCAGTTCTTCCCGCACGCTCCCAAACGGCAATTGGAATACGGCCGCGCCCGCGTAATCGCGGTCGCCGACGAGCTCACCACTGGGGGCCCGCATGACGTGGTTGCGTTGTCGGTGGGCGCGCGTGAAGGCGTCGACAATGGCACTGTGTTCTCGATCTGGCGCGTCGGCAGCAGTGTCACCGACAAGGTCGAGTACGGTCCTGAACGCACCGAGGATTCCATTTCATACAAGGACAAGGTGCGGTTGCCGGATGAGTTCTCTGGCCACGTGATGGTCTTCCGCACCTTCGACAAGGTCAGCTATGGCCTGGTGATGGATGGCATCAAGCCCAGCCGGGTGGGCTACGAGCTCAAGCACCCGGATGCGCCGTACTGACAAGCCGGAGTCCCCTCCGCGACAACCCAGCGGGTTTTCCGACAGTGATCCGCGACGGCGCCCGAGGGCGCCGTTCGCATGTGGGCATTACGCTGGCGCGATGATCGAGTTCGACCATTCCACGCCTGAGATGCCGGCGAACGACTTGCACGACTCCAGCCGTTGGGACACTGAATCTGCTGATGCGCTGCTGGTGCTGGTGGCAGCAGGCGGTAGTGGTGCCGCACGACGGCGCTTGCTGGAAACCCATGGGAACCCGGCCAAGGTGCTAGCCGCCGGCGCCCGCAACTGGCGCAGCCATGCGCTGGACGAGCGGCAGATCCAGGCGCTGCAGCAACCCGATGATGCTTTGCTGGCGCACAGCCGTGCGTGGCTGGCCGAACCGGGCCATCACCTGCTGGGGTGGCACGACCCCGACTATCCGGCGCTGCTGCGGCGGATCCCAAGTCCTCCGCTGGCGCTGTTCGTTGCTGGCGATCCTGCCTGCCTGTGGCATCCGTCGGTCGCGGTCGTCGGTAGCCGCTCGCCCACGGCGGGTGGCCGAGACAACGCGCACGACTTCGCGCAGGCGCTGGCGGTGTCCGGCTTGGCGATCACCAGCGGTTTGGCGGCCGGCATCGATACCGCCGCCCACGAGGGCGCACTGGCGGCAGGTGGCCAGACCATCGCCGTGCTCGGTACCGGACCTGACGTGCCGTATCCACGGGCCAATGCCGTGCTGCACGGACGGATTGTCGCCACCGGCGCGGTGGTCAGCGAGCACCTGCCCGGGACGCGGGCGCTGCGCGAGCATTTCCCCAGCCGCAACCGGATCATCGCCGGGCTCGCGTTGGGCACGCTGGTGATCGAGGCAGCCGAGCGCTCGGGAGCGCTGATCACCGCACGCATGGCGACGGAATCCGGGCGCGACGTCTTTGCGGTTCCGGGCTCGATCCACAACCCGCTGGCGCGCGGATGCCATCGCCTGATCCGTGATGGCGCGGGGTTGGTCGAGAGCGCGCACGAAGTCATCGCCGCGATCGGGCCGCTGGCCGCCGAACTGGCAGAGGCCTTGCGTGGCCGGCTGGCCAACCCCATTCCCTTGCCCGCGACCATCGGCGCTTCAGCCAACGGTTGGGAGCCGCCGGATCCGGACTACCAGCGGTTGTGGTGCGCACTGGGACATGACCCTACGGGTATGGATCGACTGGTTGCGCGCAGTGGATTGACGGTGGCGGAACTGTCCTCCATGCTGCTGGTCATGGAGCTGGAGGGCCGTGTTGCCGTCGAACACGGCCGCTATTCCCGCAAACGCTGAGGTCGCCATCCGGACCTTGGCGCCGCGACGCAGGAGTGTCGTTACCGTCATCGCGGGGGGATCTTTTCCGCAGGAGATCTGGATGCCGGGGGTGCAGCGCAAGCTGCATCATAGCGTCGGCGGGCACGAAGCCTGACGATGACAACCAGCGCAAGCTGGCTCTTTCACAGCCGCCTTGGCGGCGCAGGTCGAGGGAAATGAAAGAAAGCATCCTTGACGTCCTGCTGTACCTGTTCGAACACTATTTCACCGAAGACGCCCCGCCGCCGTTGGGCGATCGCGAGGCCATCAGCAACGGTCCGCTGTTTACCGAATTGACCCAGGCCGGCTTCAGTGGGGCAGAGATACACAAGGCCTTCGACTGGCTCGACGCACTCGCCGAGCAGCGACCCAGCGCGGGCGCGGCGCGTGCGGACGGCCCGATCCGGGTGTATTTTGGCGCCGAGCTGGACAAGCTTGACGTCGAGTGCCGCGGCTTCCTGCTCTTCCTGGAACAACAGGGCATCCTCGACGCCGGCCAGCGCGAACTGGTGCTGGATCGTGCCATGGCACTGGATCAGGACGAGCTTGACCTGGATGACCTGAAATGGGTCGTGCTGATGGTGTTGTTCAACCAGCCGGGCTCCGAGGCCGCGTATGCGTGGATGGAGACCCAGATGTTCCTGGACGAGCCGGAACCGGTGCACTGATCCAAGCACGCAGGCCCAAGGACTTACCCGGTCCAGCCCCGCCCCCTTGCATGGCTGGGCAAGCGTAAAACTTGACAGCAACCGCCCTGCCGTGATTCCACTGTAATAGGAAACGCCCGGCCTGTTCCGGGCGTTGTCTTCGATGACGCTTTATTTTTGAGCCTTCCACAGGCACCCGCTGTAAACGAGACCCACCGCCGCCATGGCCAAGAACCTCCTGATCGTCGAGTCGCCCGCCAAGGCCAAGACGATCAACAAATACCTCGGCAAGGACTTCACCGTCCTGGCCTCCTATGGCCACGTCCGTGACCTGGTGCCGAAGGAAGGCGCGGTCGACCCGGCTAACGGGTTTGCCATGCGGTACGACCTCATCGAAAAAAACGAGCGCCACGTCGATGCGATCGCGAAGGCCGCCAAGGGCGCCGACCATCTTTTCCTGGCGACCGACCCGGATCGCGAAGGCGAGGCGATCAGCTGGCACATCGCCGAGATCCTGAAGGAACGCGGCCTGCTGAAGGACAAGACCCTGCAGAGGGTGGTGTTCACTGAAATCACGCCGCGGGCGATCAAGGAAGCGATGGCCCAACCACGCGCGATCGCCGTCAACCTCGTCGACGCGCAGCAGGCGCGGCGTGCGCTGGACTACCTGGTCGGGTTCAACCTGTCGCCGGTGTTGTGGCGGAAGGTGCAACGGGGGCTGTCCGCGGGCCGCGTGCAGTCGCCGGCGCTGCGCATGATCGTGGAGCGCGAGCAAGAGATCGAAGCATTCATCGCGCGTGAATACTGGTCGATCGAAGCCGAGTGCACGCATCCGGCACAATCGTTCACGGCGAAGCTCAACAAGCTCGACGGAAAGAAATTCGAACAATTCACCGTCACCGACGGCGACAGCGCCGAATCCGCGCGCGAACGCATCGTCCGCGCCGCCGCGGGCGCATTGCATGTCACCGATGTCGTCAGCAAGGAGCGCAAGCGCCGGCCGGCGCCGCCCTTCACTACCTCGACGCTGCAACAGGAAGCGTCGCGCAAGCTCGGCTTCACCACCCGGCGCACCATGCAGGTCGCGCAGAAACTCTACGAAGGCGTGGTCATCGGGGATGAGGGCGCAGTCGGCCTGATCAGTTACATGCGTACCGACTCGGTCAATGTCTCGGCCGAAGCGCTGGGCGAAATCCGCGATGTGATCGCGCGGGATTTCGGCACCCGCGCGCTGCCGGACAAACCGAATGTCTACGTCACCAAATCCAAGAACGCGCAGGAAGCCCACGAAGCCGTCCGTCCAAGTTCAGCGCTGCGCACGCCCACGCAGGTCGCGCGATTCCTCGGCGATGACGAGCGCCGTCTATACGAACTGATCTGGAAGCGCGCAGTTGCGTCCCAGATGGTGCCGGCGACACTCAACACCGTGTCGGTCGACCTGGCCGCCGGCAGCGACCATAGTTTCCGCGCCTCGGGTACCACCGTGGTCGATCCGGGCTTCCTTGCCGTGTACGAGGAAGGCAAGGACACGCGCGCCAAGGACGATGAGGACGAAGGCCGCAAGTTGCCGGCGATGAAGATCGGCGACCGCATTCCGCTGGAACGCATCCATGCCGACCAGCACTTCACGCAGCCACCCCCGCGCTTTACCGAAGCCGCACTGGTCAAGGCGCTGGAGGAATACGGCATCGGCCGGCCCTCGACGTATGCCTCGATCATCCAGACGCTGCTGTTCCGCAAATATGTCGAGATGGAGAGCCGCAGTTTCCGTCCCAGCGACGTGGGCCGCGCGGTGTCTAAATTCCTGTCGGGTCATTTCACCCAGTACGTCGATTACGACTTCACCGCCAAGCTCGAGGACGAACTCGACGCGGTCAGCCGTGGCGAGGAGGAGTGGGTGCCGCTGATGGAACGCTTCTGGGGGCCGTTCAAGCAACTGGTGGACGAAAAAACAGAATCGGTCGACCGCAGCGAAGCCTCTGGTGCGCGCGAGCTCGGCACTGATCCCAAATCCGGCAAGCCCGTCAGCGTGCGCCTCGGGCGTTACGGGCCGTACGCCGCCATCGGCAGCACTGCCGAAACCGAAGCAGAGAAGCCGACGTTCGCATCCTTGCGCCCGGGCCAGAGCATGCACACGATTTCGCTGGCCGATGCGCTGGAGCTGTTCAAGCTGCCGCGCAAGCTGGGGCAGAGCAATGACGAAGAGGTCAGCGTCGGCGTCGGCCGCTTCGGGGCGTTCGCCAAGCGGGGCAGCCTCTACGCCTCGTTGAAGAAGGAGGACGATCCGTACACGATCGATTTGACACGCGCGGTCTTCCTGCTTGACGAAAAGGAAGAGATCGCTCGCAACCGGATCATCAAGGCATTCGACGGCAGCGACATCCAGGTACTCAACGGCCGCTACGGACCGTATATCAGCGACGGCAAACTCAATGGCCGCATCCCCAAGGACCGCGAACCGTCCTCGCTGACGCTTGTCGAAGTCACGCAATTCATGGCGGACACCGGCAAGCCGATGCGAAAGGGTTTCGGCAAGAAAACCGTGGCGAAGAAAGCACCGGCGAAGAGGGTGGCGAGGAAAACCGCGACCGCGAAGATGCCAGCGAAGAAAACCACGAAACCGGCGAAGAAGGCCACGAAAAAGAGCGCTTCCAAAACCGCGAAAAAAGTTGTCGCAAAAAAGACGCCCGCTAAGTCGGCGGCCAAGCGCGCCAGTACGACTGTCGACGACGCGCCGTTCTGATCGCAATGCGTGCCAGAAGCTTGCGCATTGCACGGTGGTAAAGATGGAGGTGTCGTTGCAGCGGTACTGGCGCAGGTTTCGCTATTTTCAGGCGCATCGGCTGTTGCGGCCGTGGCTATCGCAGCCATTGGGACATTTCTACTCACCGATCGGCGATATCGATGCGCTCGCCGCCGAGCGCTTGCGGCTATGGCCATATGACGAATGCTGCACTGGAATCGATTTTCAAGCTGGGGCACAAACGCGTTTGTTGCGCGACATATTTCCGCCGCTGCTGGAGGCGTTCGACTACCCCGAGTACACAACTGATGGTGTCTCCTACCACCTGCACAACTCGCAGTTCGGACACGCCGATGCGCGCGCGTTGTTTGCCTTGCTGCGGCTCTGGCAGCCACGGCGCATGATCGAGGTAGGCAGCGGTTACTCAACCCTGCTTGCCGCCGACATCAATCGCCGGTTTCTCGACAACGCATTACACTTGACGGCGATCGAACCATTCCCGCGCGGTTTTCTGCAAGACCTGCCCGGATTGCAGAGTCTGCGCATCGAACGCGTGCAGGACACGCCTGCGCATGTTTTTGATGCCCTCGAAGCAGGCGACGTACTCTTCATTGACTCCTCGCACGTGCTCAAGACCGGCAGCGATCTGGTCCATCTGCTGACACAGGTACTGCCCCGTCTGGCGAGCGGCGTGCATTTGCATTTCCATGATCTGTTTCTTCCTGACGAATATCCACCGCAGTGGGTAATCGACGAAAACCGCAGCTGGAACGAGCAATACGTGGTGCAGGCGATACTAGCCAGCAACCCGCGTTATCGCGTGTTGTACGGAACCCAGTACGCGCTAACCCGTTTGACCGACGTTGCACATGCCGCATTCGGGTCGCTTTCAGGGCAAGCATATGCGGGCGGCAGCTTTTGGATCGACGTTCAGTGAGCCTTGGCGAATGAATCCCCTCTCGGTTCAGGACGCAGTAGTGCTGTTGCATCACGGCGGTCTTCTTGCTTATCCGACCGAAGCCGTCTGGGGCCTGGGCTGCAATCCATTCAATGAAGCCGCCGTGCTGCGCCTGCTTGCGCTCAAGCAGCGCGCGGTCGACAAGGGCCTGATCCTGATTGCGGGCGATGTCCGGCAATTCGACAGCCTGCTGGATTGGCAGGCATTACCGCACGACCGTGCCCAGCCCGTGATGGGCAGTTGGCCCGGGCCACATACGTGGATCGTGCCGGCAACGACTCGCGTGCCGCGCTGGATCAAGGGTGCGCATGTGGGCGTGGCCGTGCGAGTCAGCGCACATCCGGTAGTGATTGCATTGTGCACGGCATTCGGCGGGCCGCTGGTGTCGACCAGCGCCAATGGTGCCGGCAAGCAGCCGCCGAGCACGCTCGCCGATCTGGACCCGCAGCTGATTGCACAGCTTGATGGGGTGATGGACGGAAACACCGGAGGCCTGGCGCAACCCACGCCGATCCGCGATGCGCGCACCGGCGTGGTGTTGCGCAACTGAACCGGCGAGAACCTCATACGCGCCACGACTTGGCGCAGCCATGCGACACGCGCAAGATGGCCGCATGCGCGCGCACATCCTTCTACCGCTGGTGTTGATCGCCGCATCGCCCTGTGCAATCGCAGCAGACGAGGTCACCATCTATCGTTGCACCGATGCCTCCGGACATCTCACGCTGGGAGACACACCTTGCCGCAAGGATGAGAAGCAACAGACGCGCACGATGCTGCGTCCCAAGGACGCACCCCGGGCCAAGACGAATTTGTCGATTGCGCCAACGCCGCGCGATGGGATGCAGGCTCCGCGGATCGTGGTCGTGCATGCACCGCGGCCGTTGTACGAGTGCATCCCAGAAGACGGTGAGCCCTACACCAGCGATAGTGGCGAAGGTCGCCCGCGCTGGGTCCCGTTGTGGACACTTGGCTATCCCGGCACCGACCTGTATTCCGGCGTCTCTGGCACGCAATTGGCCATCACCCATGGTGGTGTGCATATCGAGGGCGGCCGTACCACGCTGACGCCACCGCTCGGCTACGGCCCTGCCGCGTATGGCGCGGGTACGTGGATTCGTGATGCGTGTTACGTCCTGCCGCAGGAAGAAGTCTGCTCGCGGTTGGTGGATCGCCGCGACGCAATACGCCGCCGCTTCTTCAACGCCATGCCCAGCGAGCGGGACACGCTGAACGTGGAAGAGCGCGGCATCAACGCACGCCTGGACAATGATTGCGGAACCCGATGATGCCTCCGAAAAAAATGATGCTTACAACGACCATCCTGATCCTCCTGCTGTCCGGCGGCGTGCTGGCGGCATCCGCGCATACCGGGAAAACGAGCGTCGTCATTTATCGATGCACCAATGCGTTCGGGGCCCTGACGGTGCAGAACGACACGCCATGTCCCAAGGGTTCGCGACAGCAGAAGCAGGTGATCGAGCCACCGACGCCGATGCAGGCGTACCGACCGCTGCCGACACCGAAAGTGGTCGTGCCTGCCGCGATCGTGGCGGTGCCGCCAACCACCGCGGTGGCGTCTGAACCAGTGATTGCCGACAAGGATCGCCTGCCACCGCCGGCGTTGTTTCAATGCAATACCTACGACAACGACAGCTACTTCAGCGAAAACGCCACGCCCGAGCCGCGCTGCGTGCGCTTGCAGACCACCGACCTGCAGGGCAGCGACGACAGCAGTGGTGGTGTCGCCTGCCAGATGGTCACCGATCAGTGCCAGCGCGTGGGAGATGCCGCGGCGTGCGATGCCTGGAAGAAACGCCTGCGGGAGACCGAAGCGAAGTGGAAGTTCGGCGCCGCCGATGACGCGGCTGCCAACAAGACCGACTACGACCGCGTGGAGCGCATCGTGCGCGACAGTACCTGCGGCAAATAACCCGAGCGCCTGCTCAAAATCCGTAACGCAGGAAACCCCCGTCGACGGCGATGCATTCACCCGTAACATAGCCTGACGCAGGCAGGCACAGGAAGGCGACTGCAGCCGCAACTTCCTCGGGTTCGCCGATGCGGCCCATGGGGGTGCGCAGCAGGACTTCGTCCAGGTAATCCGGATCGGCCAGCGAATCGGACGTACGCCGCGTGCGGATGTACCACGGCGCAACCGAATTGACGCGCACGCCGTCCTCGGCCCATTCGACAGCGAGGTTTTTCGTCAGCTGATGCAGTGCCGCCTTGGCCATGCCGTAGGCGGCACCAGTGCGCACGTGAGTGAGTCCGGACACGCTGCCGACGTTGACGATGCTGGATACCGCGTGTCTGGTCAGCAGTGGATAGGCATATCGCGACAGCTCGAAGGCGGAAAACACATTGACCTCGAAGATCTCGCGCCATTCGTCTTCGGTGTAGTCGACCGCCGGGCGCCGGCGATTGCCACCGGCGTTGTTGACCAGGATGTTGAGCCCGTCGCCACGATCCTCGACCCAATCGAGGATTTCGCGGCGTTGTTCTTCATCGGCGACATCGGCGACCAGGGCATGCACCAGGCCCGTGGGAACTTCGTCGGCCAGTTCATCGCGTGTCAGTTCCAGCGCGGCGGCATCGCGCGCCACGATCAGCACTTCGGCACCGAAGTCCAGCAACTCGCGCGCGATGGCGCGGCCGATCCCGGCGCTGCCGCCGGTGACCAGCGCCAGTTGTCCATCCAGACGCCAGCGTTCGGAATGCATGGGCGATGCCTGTGTAGTTGCGGCGTAGCATAGCCCCGTGCAATCCCGCCATGTCACCAGCCGCCATCATGACCACGCCACGCACGCCCGGTTTTTTTGCGCTCACGCCACGCCTCGGTGCAGCCGTCCTGCTGCTGGCCTGTACCGCCTGCAACAAACCGGAGCCGCCGAAAAAGGAACAACCACCTAAGCCGCAGGCGGTCGAACAACACACCGAATTGCGCGACGCGATCCAGGCACCGATCGACCGGGCCAAGGCGGTCGAACCGCAGGTGCTCGATGCCGCCAAGCAACAGGAAGATGCGATTGATGCGCAGACGGGGGGGTGATCGGCCCGTCAAGCTGACAGTGGAAGCCGTATAACAAAACCCCCTGCAAGCAGGGGGTTGTGAGAGTTAGTGACCGCCATCGGAGTGGGAGGGTGTCATCACCCGGTCATGGGTCATGAAATTTTTCGACGCCTCTATGTTAGCGTTGCGCTGGGCAACGGTTTCGCATACCCGCGTGGAAAGATTGGTTCCGGTCTTGCGCTCGCTATGGCAGATCAGACGATTGTCATCATTGGCCAGTAATGTTGCCTTGATCTGGTCCAACGCATTGGACAGGATGATTTTTTGATCATCTGTCAATTGAGACAGCGAGCTGACGCCAGTCAGCATGTGGAAGACCTGATCCTGCGAGGCTTCCATCCGATGAACGGAGCTGTCATCCAATTTGGAATATTCGCCACTACGTGATTCCAGCTTGTCGCGCAGCGCATGCTGGAACTGCAGGATGTCGGCAACGCTTTGCGGCGCATTGGCAGCCGGGGCAGTGTCGGCAGCAGCCAGGCAGGCGCCAGTGGCGGAAGCCAGGACAATGCCGCACATGAACAGTTTCAAGGAATGCTTTTTCATGGGTTGGATCCAGGCAGTTGAATTGGGTACCAAATCATAGACCTTGGTAAATGTCGATGTGTCAAGAGCCCCGGGAATTACGGTCGTATCTTCCCTCCCGGTTCAGGCGGCAACCGCGGTCACCGTCTGGAACTGCGCCTCCTCGGTCGATCCCTTCAGCGCTACGGTGGATGATTGCGCGCCCTGGATTGCCTGGGTGATGGAATCGAAGTACCCGGTGCCGACTTCACGCTGGTGCTTGACCGCAGTGAAGCCTTGGCCCGCGGCGGCGAATTCAGCTTGCTGAAGGTCCACGAAGGCGCTCATCTGCCGCCGCGCATAGCCGTGGGCGAGATGGAACATCGAGTAGTTGAGTGCGTGGAAGCCGGCCAACGTGATGAACTGGAACTTGTAGCCCATCGCGGCCAGTTCGGTCTGGAAGTGCGCGATGGTGCGGTCGTCCAGGTGCTGCTTCCAGTTGAAGCTCGGCGTGCAGTTGTAGGCCAGCAGCTTGCCTGGGAACTTCGCGTGGATCGCCTCGGCAAACTTGCGCGCAAAGGCAAGATCGGGCTTGCCGGTTTCGCACCACACCAGATCGGCGAAGGGCGCATACGCCAGCCCGCGTGACACCGCCTGGTCCAGACCCTTGCGTGTCTTGTAGAAGCCTTCCACGGTGCGCTCGCCGGTGCAGAAGGGTTTGTCGGTAACGTCAATGTCGGCGGTGAGCAGATCGGCCGCTTCGGCGTCGGTGCGGGCGACAATTAGGGTCGGCACGCCCATTACATCTGCGGCCAGGCGTGCGGCAGTCAGTTTTTCGACGGCCTCGCGCGTGGGCACCAGCACCTTGCCGCCCATGTGTCCGCATTTCTTGGCGCTGGCTAGCTGGTCCTCGAAATGCACGCCGGCGGCGCCGGC
>JBBQTR010000016.1:0-21527 GCA_038213095.1 Lysobacterales bacterium
AACCTGCACGCGATGATCGCCGACATGTTGCGACAGCAGGGCCGCCCGGGCGAGGCCGTGCAGGAAATCGCGCCGCTGTTGGCCGACCCGCAACACGCTACGCCTGGCTTGCGTCGCATCGCCGGCGAACTCGAACTGGCCTCCGACCAGCCCGAACGCGCATTGCCATGGCTGCGCGATTCGCTCGGCGCACAGCCGGACGATCGCCGCACGCTGCTGGCGCTGATCGAAGCCTGGCGACGCCTCGGCACGGTCGAAGATGCCCGCGCGACGCTGGATGCGGCGCTGGCGACCTCGCCCGAAGTCACCGACCTGTGGCACGCGCGACTGGCATTCGAGCCGGTCGGCGGTGACAGCGCCCGGGCCATTGTCGCGCGCTGGCGGACCGCTGCGCCTGAATCCATCGCGGCACTGGAAGCGCAGATGGCGTTGCAGGATATGGATGGCGATACGGACGGGGCGATGACCTCGGCCCAGTTCATCGTCGCGCTGGAGACTGGTCGCAGCAGCGGCGAAATGCGCCTGTTGCAGGGATTGCTGGATTCGGATCCGAGCGCGGCGGTGGCGCGAGTCAACGATTTGATGTCGCGCGCGCCATCACCCGACAACCTGCCGCTGCTGCGCGGCTGGCTGGGGATCGCACAGGATCGCGCCGGCCAGTCGGTGGCGGCGGTGGCGACATGGAGCCAGCTGCACGGCGAAAGCGTCACCAAGCACCTGCCGCTTTGGCAGCCCAGCACGTCCCGCGTTGGATGGCCCGCACTTGGGGTCGTCACCCTCGACAGTTCTGCGGTCGGACTGCTCTGGGGTGCGCCCGGGTCGGCGGTCGAACGCGTTGCCGTGGTACTGGCAAGCGGCTTACCGGCCTTTCGCGCCGATCGCTTCAGCCCGACGCCGCCGAAGGATGCCCTGCAGCAATTTCGTGCGATTGCCGACCTCGGAAGCGGCGCACTCACGTCAGATGTGTTGATCGCGCAGTGGCGCTCCGGCCTGTCGGCGCGCGGCGTCGATGACGGCCAGATCGTCGACTGGCTGCCGTACTGGGACAACGCGTTGCTGATGGCGCTGCGCCCGCAGTTACCCGGCGCGCTGTTGCTGGTCGCACTGCGCGATCCGCGCGACATGCTGCTGAACTGGCTGGCGTTCGGCTCGACGCTGCCGCCACTGGCTATGGTCTCGCCGCTGATCGCTGCACGCTGGCTGGCGCAGGTGCTCGAGCAGGTCGCGACGCTGCACGAGCAGGATCTCTTCCCGCACCAGTTATTGCGACTTGACACCATCCTTGACCAGCCGCAAGCCCTTGCCGACGCGGTCAGTGCCGCAATCCAGACACCGTTGCCGGCACCGGACGCCAACAGGCTCGGGACGCCGCATTTTCCCACCGGCCGCTGGCGCCACTACGCCCAGGCGCTGGCCGAGCCGTTCGCGTTGCTGACGCCCGTCGCACAGCGACTGGGTTACGAATGATCGAACCTGCGCAAGTTCATCCCATGGAGCAACGCCATGCACATCGGCAGTGAGAGTTTCGCCCCGGGCAAACCCATTCCTGCCGAATTCGCGATGGGTGCGCTCGGCGGTTTCGGCGGCAACCGCAATCCGCAGTTGCATTGGGACGAGGTACCCGGGGATACGCGCTCGTTCGTGCTGTTGTGCATCGATACCGATGCGCCGACCGATCCGGCGACAGTGGGTCGCGATGACATGCAGATCCCGGTCGAGCAGCCGCGAACGGAGTTCGTCCACTGGGCGATGATCGACCTGCCCGCCGATCAGCGCAGCATTGCTGCAGGAAGTTGCAGCGATGGCATCAGCGCCCATGGCAAGGTCGCCCCGCTTGGTCCGCGCGGCACGCGACAGGGTTTGAACGACTACACAGGCTGGTTTGCGGGCCACGCCGACATGGCCGGAGACTACCTCGGTTACGACGGCCCCTATCCGCCGGCCAACGACCTGCGCGTGCACCGGTATTTCTTTCGCCTGTTCGCGCTGGACTGCGATCGCCTGCCTTTAGGCGACCGCTTCACTGCCGCTGATGTGTTCCGCGCCATGCATGGCCATGTGCTGGCCGAAGCCGCGGTCTGGGGCACGTACTCGCTCAATGCCGGCAGCGCTACGGCACATTAACCACCCGCCCCATCGACGGTTGACTGGGCTGGATGACGCTTCAGTCGTTGGCCGGGATAAGCAATAGCAACGCCGCCCCCAGCGCGATGCGATAAAGCGCAAACGCTGTGAAGCGATGGGTCTGGATATAACGCAACAGCCATTTCACCGCGACAAAGGCCGTGATCGTCGCTGCCACGAAGGCGAGTGCAAGCGCTCTCCAGTCCTCGCCTGCAATCCCACCGCTCTTGTAGACAGTTAGAAACTCATACGCGGTCGCTGCGAACATGGTCGGGATGCCGACCAGGAATGCGAACTCGGTCGCCGCCACGCGACTGGTGGTACCTGCCAGCAACGCCACGAAAATCGTCGCGGCCGAACGCGACGTGCCGGGGAACACGCCCGCCACGACCTGCGCGATGCCGACCAGGACGGCGGTGGTCCACGACACCTCGCGACGTTCACCCAGCACCTGCGCGCGCTTGGCCGCAAGTTGCTCAGCCACCAGCATCCAGATCGCGCCGATCACCAACGCCCAGGCCACCGGCCGGATTGTCGTCGGCAATTGCCAGCCGAGTTTCTTGACGATCAGGCCGAGCAAAGCCGTGATGGCAAATGCCACGATGAGTTTCAACACGTAATCGCGGTTTTCGCGCACGCGCAGGCCCGTCGCCAGCTGCCACAGCCGCCGCCAATAGATCACCACCACCGCGAGGATCGCGCCGGCCTGGATGGCGATATTGAACAGGTCGCTGCGATGTCCGAGCCAGCGCTCGGCGATCAGCAGGTGGCCAGTGCTGGAGACCGGCAGGAATTCGGTGATGCCCTCGAGGATGCCGAGCAGCAGGGCAGCTGGGAGATTGGTCATTGGAAGCCGGAAGAGTGAAACGGGAGAGGCGAAGCATATCCGAGCCGTCGATTGCACCAACGTCGATCAATGGCTCCAGCACAGCACCAAAGCGGTGCATTCGCTGCTCCAGGCCACCAGTAACTGACTGTCGAATCAAGCACTTGGCAATGTTCGCAGCTGGCACGGCTCTTGCGTATTTCGAGTATCCCTTTCCCCTCTCTTTTCTTCCGGAGTCCGCCCATGTCGCTCGAACATGTCGAAAAAATGATCAAGGACCACAAGGTCGAATTCGTCGACCTGCGTTTTACCGACATGCGCGGCGTGCAGCATCACGTCACCTTCCCGAAATCGATCATCGATGCCAGCCTGTTCGAGGACGGCAAGATGTTCGACGGCTCGTCGATCAGCGGATGGAAGGGCATCCATCAATCCGACATGGTGCTGCTGCCCGATCCGTCGACCGCGTTCCTGGATCCGTTCACCGCCGATCCGACGCTGGTGCTGACCTGCGACATCCTCGATCCTGCGACGATGCAGGCGTATTCGCGCGATCCGCGCGGCATCGCACGGCGCGCCGAGGCCTATCTCAAATCCAGCGGCGTCGCCGAGCAGGCGTTCTTCGGACCGGAGCCGGAATTCTTCGTCTTCGATTCGGTGCGCTACGCCAACGAGATGGGCCATACCTTCTTCCACATCGATTCCGAAGAAGCCGCATGGAATTCCGCGAAGGAATATGCCGGCGGCAACAGCGGCTATCGACCCGGCATCAAGGGCGGCTACTTCCCGGTGGCTCCGCTGGATTCGTTGCACGACCTGCGCGCGGAAATGTGCAAGACGCTGGAAGCGGTCGGCATCGAAGTCGAAGTGCATCACCACGAAGTCGCCAACGCGGGGCAGTGCGAGATCGGCACGAAATTCAGCACCCTGGTGAAGAAGGCCGACGACCTGCTGACGATGAAGTACATCGTCAAGAACGTCGCCCATCGCAACGGCAAGACCGCGACCTTCATGCCCAAGCCCATCGTCGGCGACAACGGCAGCGGCATGCACGTGCACCAGTCGCTGGCCAAGGGCGGCGTCAACCTATTCACCGGCGACGGCTACGGCGGCCTGTCGCAGATGGCGCTGTGGTACATCGGCGGCATCTTCAAGCACGCTCGCGCGATCAATGCGTTCGCCAACTCGACGACGAATTCGTACAAGCGGCTGGTGCCGGGTTTCGAGGCGCCGGTGATGCTGGCGTACTCGGCGAGCAATCGTTCCGCGTCGTGCCGGATTCCGTACGTCGCCAATCCGAAAGCGCGGCGCATCGAAATTCGCTTCCCCGATCCGATGAACTCCGGATATTTGATTTTTGCTGCGTTGATGATGGCCGGCCTGGACGGCATCAAGAACCAGATTGATCCCGGCGAACCCAGCGACAAGGATCTTTACGACCTGCCGCCGGAAGAGGCGAAAAACATCCCGACCGTCTGCCATAGCCTCGACCAGGCGCTGGAGTCGCTGGACAAGGATCGCGACTTCCTCAAGGCCGGCGGCGTGTTCACCGACGATTTCATCGACGCGTACATCAGCTTGAAGATGAAGGAAGTCACCGCGTTCCGCGGCGCCACGCATCCGCTGGAATACCAGATGTATTACGCGATCTGATCGCGACCAAGTGCTCTGGCACGAAGGCCCGCCTCGCGCGGTCCTTCGTGCGTCCGGAACCGTCTGCCCCATAATGGTGCAATGACTTCCGTGCCTGCCCTGGATGCCTTGACCACGCCAGTTGCCTGGGCGACGTCTGATGGCGAGCTTCAGGCGGGTAACGCCGCTTTCGCGCGCTGGCTGGGAGTGAGCGGCAAGCGCCTGCCCGGTCTGCCATTGGCAGCACTCGAATACGAAGGGCACGCGCTGGCACGACTGCTGGCGACCGATCCGCCACGAGAGTCGGCACGGTTGCGCAGGCTGGCATTGGCCTTCCCGGGTAATGAATCGCCGCGTTTTGCCGACATCCTGCTTTCGCAACGGGCGGACGGCGGCTGGCTGCTGGAGGCGCACCCGGTGGAGGAATTTCCAGGCGAGGACCCGGCGCTGGCCTTGCCGTCGGCGCTGTCGGCGGCGCTCAAGGGCCTGGCGCACGAGTTGCGCAATCCGCTGGCGGGCCTGAAAGGCGCGGCGCAATTGCTGGCGCGACGGATCGATGACGAGGAAGGCCGCGAACTGACGGCACTGATTGACGGGGAAGTCGGCCGACTGACCAACCTGCTCGATCGCCTGTTGTCGCCAACGCCAGCGCGGCCCTTCGAGCCGGCCAATATCCATGTCGTGCTCGAACGGGTGCTGCGCCTGGCGGAAAGCGACGCAGGTTGGGCCGTGCGCCTGGTGCGCGACTACGATCCCAGCCTGCCGGAAATCACCGGGGACGCCGATCGGCTGACACAGGCGCTATGGAACCTGGTGCGCAATGCCATCGAGGCTGGCGCGGCCAACATCACCTTGCGCACGCGCGCCGAGCTCGGTTTGCGGATAGGCGACGAGACGCATGCGCTGGTGTTGCGCCTGGAGATTGCCGACGACGGCCGCGGGGTGCCGGAGGCCTTGAGCGAGCGCGTGTTCCTGCCCCTAGTCAGCGGTCGCGCCGAAGGCAGTGGGCTCGGCTTGGCATTGGCACAACAGGTCGCGCGCGAACATCACGGTTCGCTGGCATACCGCTCGCGGCCGGGGCATACGGTATTTACGTTGTTGTTGCCGATGGCGCTGACGGAGCAACGCCCATGAGTCTGGTCGTGCCGGCACGCGATCCCGCAATTTACGAGCGGGCATGCGCATGAGCAACCATCATGTCTGGGTCGTCGACGACGACCGCAGTGTGCGATTCGTGCTGTCCACGGCGCTTCGCGAAGCCGGGTATGCGGTCGACGGCTTCGACTGCGCGCAGGCTGCACTGGCTGCGTTGCAGACGCATGCACCCGACCTGATCTTCACCGACGTGCGCATGCCCGGCGACGACGGGCTGGTGCTGCTGGACAAGCTCAAGTCCGCACATCCCAAATTGCCGGTGATCGTGATGTCGGCGTATACCGATATTGCCAGCACTGCCGGTGCATTTCGCGGTGGCGCGTATGAGTTCCTGTCCAAGCCGTTTGACCTCGACGACGCCGTCGCGCTGGCCCGGCGCGCGCTGCCTGTCCAGCCTGCAGTGGCGCCGGAGATCGAGGAATCGCCCGTTGCCTCCGGCGCATCGCTCGACGCGCAACTGATCGGCACAACTCCAGCCATGCGAGCGTTGTTCCGCACGATCGGCAAGCTGGCGCAGGCGCCGCTGTCAGTGCTGGTCACCGGGGAGACGGGCACCGGCAAGGAGCTCGTGGCGCGTGCCCTGCATCGCGAATCCCCGCGCGCGCGCGCGCCGTTCGTGGCGCTGAATACGGCGGCCATCCCTTCGGAACTGCTGGAAAGCGAACTGTTCGGCCACGAAGCCGGTGCGTTCACCGGTGCGACCAAACGACATGTGGGGCGCTTCGAGCAGGCCGATGGCGGAACGTTGTTCCTCGACGAAATCGGCGACATGCCGGCATCGTTGCAGACCAGGCTGCTGCGCGTGCTTGCCGAAGGAGAATTCTTCCGCGTCGGCGGGCGCGAACTGATCCGCGTTGACGTGCGCGTGATTGCCGCAACGCATCAGCCACTGGAAGCGCTCGTCGCCGATGGACGGTTTCGTGCCGACCTGCTGCATCGGCTGGATGTCGTCCGCCTGCAGTTGCCACCGTTGCGCGCGCGCCGCGACGACGTGCCGCCACTGGCGGCGAGTTTCTTCGAATCCGCCGCGGCGAAACTCGGCACGCCGGTGAAGCATTTCGCGAATCCCGCATTGGAGCACCTACGCACCTACGACTGGCCCGGAAACGTTCGCGAGCTGGAAAACCTGTGTTGGCGATTGTCGGTGCTGGCCCCCGGCGAGACGATCACCCGAGACGACCTGAACCACGCGCTCACCGCACCGGACGCGACTTCCGGACGCTCGAGTGCCGACGATTGGGAGCGGCTATTGGGCGCGTGGATCAAGGACAAATTGGCCGCCGGCGAAAACGACCTGCATGGCCAGGCCCGCGCACGCCTGGACCGCGTCGTACTCGACGCCGCACTTGCGCATACCAAAGGGCACCGCAGCGACGCCGCCGCACGGCTCGGCCTGGGCCGCAATACCGTGACCCGCAAACTCGCGGCCGACCGAAGAAAATAAACCGGCGAAGTTTGCGACACTGGCGCATGGATGACGCTGTCGAAGCCCTCTTTCTTGGCCTGATTTCGGGCACCAGCGCCGACGGCATCGACGTCGCGCTGGTGCGCTTTGCCGATGACACGCCTCATGCGCGCTGTGAACTGCTGCGCGGGGATACGCATCGTTGGGATGCGGGTATCCGCGCACGCCTTGTCGAACTCGGGCAGGGCGGTGACTGCAAGTCATTGGATGAGATCGGCAGTCTCGATGTGCTGGTCGCGCAGGCGTTCGCCGATGCGGCGCTGCAGCTGCTCGATGCTGCTGGCGTATCTGCGCAGTCCGTGCGTGCGCTCGGTTCGCATGGGCAGACAATCCGCCATCGCCCGGACGCCATGGCGTTTGGTCAGCGCGCGCCGTTCACCTGGCAACTCGGGGATGGCAATGTCATCGCCGAGCGCACCGGCATCACCACTGTCTGCGATTTCCGCCGCCGCGATGTCGCCGCAGGCGGCCATGGCGCTCCGCTACTGCCGGCGTTGCATGCGGCGTTGTTGCATTCGCCTAACGAGTCACGCGCGGTGCTCAACCTCGGCGGCATCGCGAACCTGACGTTGTTGCCAGCACAGGGCGTCGTTCGCGGGTTCGATACCGGCCCGGCCAATGCGCTGATGGATGCGTGGTGCGAGCGTCATACCGGGGAGGCGTTCGATGCGGGCGGTGCATGGGCCGCGAGCGGTCGCGTGGACACCGGCCTGCTGGCTTCGCTCCTGCACGAGCCCTGGTTTGCATTGCCACCGCCCAAGAGCACGGGGCGCGAGCAGTTCCACCTGGCGTGGTTGCAGGCACGATTGGGCGACGTGCAAGGTGCGCCGGAAGATGTTCAGGCAACCTTGCTGGAATTGACCGCCATCAGCGTGACCGACGCGTTGCGTGCAACCCAAGCCGACACCGCGCGGCTGCTGGTCTGTGGTGGTGGCGTGCACAACCCGGTGTTGTTGCAGCGGATCGCAGCACGCTTGCCGGGGGTGATGGTCGAGTCCACCGCCGCGCTTGGGGTGGATCCTGATTTTGTCGAGGCAATGGGTTTCGCCTGGCTGGCGCGCGAAACGATTGCGGGTCGCCCGGGCAACCTGCCAGCGGTGACCGGAGCGCGCGGGCCACGCGTGCTCGGCGCGATCCATCACGCCTGACGTTATTCCAGGCTGAAGCTTGCTGCGATCGACTGATCCGGTCCTGCGTCCGGATGTGGTGTTGGCTCGGCCCGGCCGATCATCGCAAAGCCGGGATCATTAGGCGCCTGTTCCAGTGCGGCGATCGCCGATTTCAGCACAGCGGATTCGTGTTCCGCCAGACGGATCGCGGCACTGTTTTCGCAGGCTTGCAGCCCCAGATCGAGCGCGCGCCGCAGTGTCTCCCCGGTCTCCCATCCCTGCGCATCCGCGAGCCGGCGGATGCGGTCGGCCAAGGCACTGTCGATGTCGCGGAGCACGATGTCGGTCATCTCGCCGCCTCTACCGGTGTCACGTTGACCGAATCTAGCATCCATCGCGCCGGATTGTGAGCGAATGATCCGGCTATCGGATTGCTGCTGCATCAGCCGTGGCAAAACGCGGCCACAGGTAGATGAACAATCCCGTTGCGGGCAGCACAGCCACCGTGGCGATCAGGAAATACGTGTTGTAACCCGTGGCTTCGACGATCCCGCCCGCGAATACGCCAAGCACCTTGCCGGGCAGGTTGACCATCGAGCTGAGCAGCGCGTATTGCGTCGCGGTGTGCTGGCGGTTGACCAGCGAGGACAGGAACGCCACGGCAGCGGTGCCAAGGAATCCAAGGCTGAGGTTTTCCGCGGAAATGACCACTGTCAACGCGCCGATCTCACCGTGATGGCTGGTCAGCCAGATATAGAGGAGATTGCAGCTGGCACATAGGACGATCGAGGCCAGCAGCGGTTTGCGCACGCCCCAGCGCGCGATGGCAATGCCGGCAAGGAAGACGCCAAGAATTCCCATGCCGACGCCATAGCCTTTGGTGATCGCGCCGATGATGGTTTTTGTGTACCCCATGTCGATGTAGAACGGACTCATGATCCCGCCGACCAGTGCCTGTTCCGGGATCTTGAACAGCAGGATGAACAACAACGTCAGCGCGGCCGTCTGCCAGCCGAACCGACGGAAGAAATCCACGAACGGCTCGGCCACGCTTTCGCTCATCCACTGCGTCCAGCTGGCGGGCCGGGTGCGCAGCACGTCGGGTTCGCGTACCAGCAAGGTCGTCGCCAGCGGAATCAGCATCAGCAACGCCATCAGCTGATACACCTGCGGCCATGCAAGGTGATCGGCCAGCATCAGCGCGGCCATGCCGGTCACGATCAGTGCCACGCGATATCCGAGTGAGTACGTCGCCACCAGCGCACCCTGCGCCGTAGGCGGCGCGATCTCGATGCGATAGGCATCCACCGCGATGTCCTGGGTCGCGCCCGCGAATGCGACCAGCAGCGTGCAGCCGACAAACAACCCCAGTTGCGTCGGGGTCACCATCGCCATCGCCAGCAAGCCGATGACGACGCCTGCCTGGGCCAGCAGCAGCCAGCTGCGCCGCTGGCCCAATCGCGACAGCACTGGCAATCGAGTGTGATCCAGCAATGGTGCCCACAGGAATTTCAACGCGTAGGTCATGCCGGCGCTGGCGATCAGGGTGATGTTTTTCAGCTCGATGCCGTTGTCTTTCAACCAGTACGCGAGTGTTCCGGCGACCAGCAGGAACGGCAGCCCCGAGGAAAAACCGAAGAAAAACATCGTCCACGCCGCAGGCTGGGTAAATGCCTTCCAGGCTGCGGGTTTGGCGGGCTTGGCTGCGACTGCAGCCTCGTTCTCGCTCATTTCGCGTACTCGACCAGAAACGGCGCATGGTCCGAAAACCTTGGCGCGGGTGTGATCTGGCAGGCAATCAATTTATCGCGCAATGACGGCGTCACCAGGTGGTAGTCGATCCGCCAGCCGACGTTGTTTTCGCGCGCCGCGCCACGGTTGCTCCACCAGGTGTAGTCATCGCCCTCGGGGTGCAGCGCGCGATACGCGTCGACCCAGCCGGTCTCCTGCATGCACAACCCGTTGAGCCAGTCGCGTTCGGCCGGCAGGCAGCCGGAGTTTTTCTGGTTGGATTTCCAGTTGCGGATGTCCAGTGCGCTACGCACGATGTTCCAGTCGCCGCACAACACGTAGTCGCGGCCGCTCGCCAGCCACGCATCGAGGATCGGCTTGATCCATGCCATCACCTCGAACTTGAATCCCTGCCGCAATTCGCCCGACGACCCCGAGGGCATGTAGATCGACACCACGCTGAGATTGCCGAAACGCGCTTCCAGGTAGCGGCCTTCCTCATCGAACGGGGGCCAGCCAATTACAGTGCGGAGTTCATCGGGTTGGCGCCGTGCGTAGATGGCAACGCCGCTGTAACCCTTCTTCGTCGAGGCATCACGAAACGACACCGAGTAACCGGCAGGTAGGAACGCCTCGGCCGTCAGCTGGTGCTCCTGCGCCTTGGTTTCCTGTACGCACAGGATGTCCGCGTCCTGGCCGGCGAACCAGTCGAAAAATCCCTTGCTGGCTGCCGATCGCAGGCCGTTGGCGTTGAAGCTGATGATGCGCATGGTGGCTGCGTTGGAAGGATCGGGACGTCATCCAAGGGTAGCGGATTCGGACGCGGCTATGATTTAGCCGTGCCTGATTCCGACGACGTCCATGTTGCTCCCGTTGATGCTTCCAGCATCGATGCGGTTCGCCGGCTGCAACTCGCTGAAGGCCAGTCGCTGTACGTCGGCGATCCGGCGTTCAATCTGGACAATGCACAGCTGGACCCTCTGAGTGAAGCGATGGCGGTGTGGGCCGGCGATCGCGTCATCGGGTTTTACCGGCTCGACTTTGCCCCCAACGCCATCTGCGGTCGAGGCTTCGAAATGCCCAGCGTCGGAGTGCGGGCTTTCCTCATCGATGCCCGCGAACAAGGCCGTGGTTACGGCAGCCGTGCCGCGATGACGATGTGCGCGGATGTGCGCCGACGTCATCCGCAACGTCGGCTGCTGGTGCTGGCGGTGCACTGCGTCAATACCGCGGGAATCGCTGCCTATCGCAAGGCGGGATTCATCGACACCGGCGAGTTGCTTGGCGGTGGGCGCGCCGGTTCCCAGCATCTGATGCTGCGCAGCCTGGAGCTCACTGACGGAGCAACCCCGGATATCCCGGGGCGCGAGTCGTGCGTGGGATAATGACGCCATGGATGCCTTCCGCCGCCGTTTCCTGGATCTGGCCATGCAGGCGCAAGCGCTGCGCTTTGGTGAGTTCACCCTGAAGTCCGGACGCAGCAGTCCGTATTTCTTCAATGCCGGATGCTTTGATTCGGGCGCGTCGCTGGCCGCCCTGGGCGACTGTTACGCCGACGCGATCGACGCGGTGGATGTGTCGTTCGATGTGCTGTTCGGACCGGCGTACAAGGGCATTCCGCTGGCGACGGCGCTGGGCTGCAGCTACGCTCGCCGTGGACGTGATCTGCCGCTGGCTTTCAACCGCAAGGAAGCCAAGACCCATGGCGAGGGCGGGCAGCTGATCGGAGCATCGTTGGCCGGCCAGCGCACATTGATCGTGGATGACGTCATCACCGCCGGAACGGCGATCCGCGAGGCGTTGGCGCTGATTCGTGACGCTGGTGGCATTCCAGCGGGGATCGTGATCGCACTGGATCGGCAGGAGGTCGTCGATATCGACGCACCTGTCCGCCGTTCTGCCGCGCAGCAGGTAGCGGCAGAACATGGCGTCCCGGTGGTCGCCATCGCGACCCTGACAGATCTGCTTGCGTTTGCCGGCGAAAGCGCGGAACTTGTCGCCCAGCATGCTCGGCTGCTTGGATATCGTGACCGCTACGGTTGCAATGCGACATGAGGTCGTCATCGACCTGGATTTGATCCGCAGTGGTTTGCTCAGGAATCCAGCGCCAGGTTCATTTGCAGAAATATTGGAACATTGCAGGGGGCTGCAACCATGACCGCATATCGATTCGTCATTACCGTTACGTTGCTGGCGTTGGCCACGGCCGCATCCGCCGAGGATCACAAAAAACTCTATTGCTGGAACGACAACGGCCACAAGGTCTGCGGGGACGCCCTGCCGCCCGAAGCCGCCGCGCAAGCGCGCACGGTCATCAATGCCAACAATGGCATGCCTACCGGGCAAATCGCCCGTCCACCAACACCCGACGAGCGTGCCGCGGCCGCCGTCGCCGCCGAGCAGGCGCAGGCCGTTGCGGATGCGCGAACGGCTGCCGAACGTCGTGACCTGGCGATGGTCGAGTCCTACAGCACCGAGGCCGACCTGCGCCGCGCCTACGGTGAACGCACCGCTCTGCTGGATACCGGCATTAAAGCCTCAGGCATGGGCGAGACGAACCTGCGGCTGAGCATGGTGAGTCTGCTCAACCAGGCTAGCGACCTGGAGCTGTCCGGCAAACCGGTCCCGCAGTTTCTCGTGGTCAAACTGCAAACCCAGCATGCGGACATGGTCAAGCAGAAGCGCATCCTGGGCCAGCAGCAACGCGACCGTGCAGCACTGGACAGTGAGCTGGCCGATGCACTGACGCGCTATCGCACGCTCAAGCAGGCCGAGGCTGGAGGAGCGGTCACGACTGCGCCGGCACCGGCTGTTCCGGTGCCTCCAAAGAACTGATAGCGCCAGTCATCCCATCGATTCCGCCTGGATGACGGGCAAGCCGTTACTTCCTCAGAGCGTATGGCCGAACTGCTGGAGGAACTGTTCGGCAAATTCGGGATAGGTGAAGCGCTGGTTCTGGGTGCCGGGATGTTCGATTTTCAGCGCGCCCATCAGCGACGCCATGCGCCCGCAGGTCGGCAAATCGTACTTGCGCATCAACCCGAAGATCAGGCCGGCGCGGTACGCGTCGCCGCAGCCGGTGGGATCGGTGATGCGGCGCTCGTGTGCAGGCGGGATGTCGTGGACGCTGTCGCGGGTGTGGATGCGCGAACCTTGCGGGCCTTGCGTGATGATGTAGGCGGCGACCTTGCCGGCGATGGTGGCTTCGTCCCAGCCGGTGCGCTCCTGCAGCAGGCTCGACTCATAGTCGTTGACCACGACGTACTCGGCCTGTTCGATGAAATGCCGGAATTCGTCGCCGTTGAACAGCGGCAGCGCCTGGCCCGGATCGAAAATGAAAGGCACGTCGCGTTCGGCGAATTCCCGTGCGTGCTGCAGCATCGCGTCGCGGCCGTCCGGTGCCACGATCCCGAAGGTGGCCTCGGTGACGTCGCGCACATGGTTCTCGTGGCTGCGCATCATCGCGCCGGGGTGGAACGCGGTGATCTGGTTGTCGTCCAGGTCCGTGGTGATGAACGCCTGCGCGGTGAACAGCTCCGGCAATTCCTTGATGTGGTCCTGGCGGATGCCATGCTCCTCGAACCACTTGCGATATGGGCCGAAGTCCTGGCCGACGGTCGCCATCGGGATCGGGTCGTCCCCGAGCAGTTTGAGGTTGTAGGCGATGTTGCCGGCGCAGCCACCGAACTCACGGCGCATCCGTGGCACCAGGAACGACACGTTGAGGATGTGAACCTTGTCCGGAAGGATGTGGTTCTTGAACTGGTCCTGGAACACCATGATGGTGTCGTAGGCGAGGGAACCGCAGATCAGTGCAGACATGGCAAGACCTCGAACGCCGGAGGCGTGGCGAAGAAAAGAAGGGTGTTGGAAGCCGAATTTGCGGCGCGCTGGTCGAAGCGTGCTCGTCGAAGCGTGCTCGTAACAACGGAATCTGAGCGTAGGTTAGCCGCTGCGTCGACCTCGTCCAAGCGCTGCGTTTTGCGACGCCGATGGGATTACGCTGGATTGGAGCCCATTTGTGTTGCCGCTGCAGTGGCTGGTTGCTAGGCTAGTCAATCCCCTGCGCGAGCCTTCCGGCTTTCAAACGCGCCCGGCTTCCCCCGGCCAATGACCCACCCCTGACGGACCCCTGATGTTCAAGAAGTTCCGCGGCATGTTCTCCAATGACCTGGCCATCGACCTGGGCACGGCCAACACCCTGATCTACGTCCGCGGCCAGGGCATCGTGCTGAACGAGCCATCCGTGGTTGCGGTACGCCAGGACCGCGTCGGCACCGGGCCGCGCTCGGTCGCCGCGGTCGGCAGCGAGGCCAAGCAGATGCTTGGCCGCACGCCGGGCAACATCACCACGATCCGGCCGATGAAGGACGGCGTTATCGCCGACTTCACCTACACCGAGGAAATGCTCAAGCACTTCATCCGCAAGGTGCACAAGTCGCGTTTTTTGCGGCCCAGTCCGCGCGTCATCGTGTGCGTGCCGTGCGGCTCCACCCAGGTCGAGCAGCGCGCGATCAAGGAATCGGCGCTGGAGGCGGGCGCGCGCCAAGTGTCGCTGATCGAGGAACCGATGGCCGCGGCGATCGGCGCCGGCATGCCGGTGACCGAGGCGCGTGGCTCGATGGTGGTCGATATCGGCGGCGGCACCACCGAGGTCGCGGTGATCGCGCTCAACGGCATCGTCTATTCGCAGTCCGTGCGCATCGGTGGCGATCGTTTCGACGAGGCCATCATCGCCTACGTTCGCCGCAGCCACGGCATGCTGATCGGCGAATCCACCGCCGAACGGGTCAAGATCGAAATCGGTTGCGCCTATGCGCAGGAGCATGTGCGCGAGACCGAAGTCTCCGGGCGTCATCTGGCCGAAGGCGTGCCAAAGATGATCAAGATCAATTCCAACGAAGTACTGGATGCGCTACGCGAGCCGCTGGCCGGGATCGTCAGCGCAATCCGCCAGGCATTGGAGCAGACGCCGCCGGAACTGTGCGCCGATGTCGCCGAGCGCGGCATCGTGCTGACGGGTGGCGGCGCCATGCTGCGCGACCTCGACCGGCTGATCAGCGAGCAAACCGGCTTGCATGTGCAGGTCGCGGATGACCCGTTGACCTGCGTCGCGCGCGGTGGCGGTCGTGCGCTGGAGTTGCTGGACATGCACGGCAACGAGTTTTTCGCGCCGGAGTGACGCACGGTGATTGTTTCCTTCCCCGCTCAAGGGAAGGCCGGGATGAGGATGGGTTTTATTGACTGGTGGCTTCGTGCATACACCCATCGCCATCCCTACCTTCCCCTTGAAGGGGAGGGGATCAACACGTCGGCTGCAACACCCGTGATCTGCTGAGATGTCCACGTACAACACTCCAGCGCCACGCCCTGGCGACATCGCCGGAACATTGCGATTGCTGGCCTATCTGGCGCTTGCGATCGCGATGATCGTGATGGATCACCGGGGCGGTTGGCTGGCACAGATCCGCGCGCGCAGCGAAGCCGCGGTGCAGCCATTATGGTGGCTGGCAGGATTGCCTGGCCGCGTCAGCGAGACCATGCGCGACGATGCCTCGTCCCGCACGCAGTTGTCCGACGAGAACCGCGTGCTGCGCAACGCATTGCTGATCAGCGGTGCACGCTTGGCGCGGCTGCAGGCTTCGGCGGCGGAAAACGCGCGCCTGCGGGGTTTGCTCGGCGCCGCCCAGCGCGGTGGTTTGAACGTGCAGCTCGCAGCGATCCTCAACATCGACCTGGATCCCACCCGGCAGCGCTTGATCCTGGATGCCGGCAGTCGCGACGGCGTGCAGGCTGGGCAAAGCGTGATCGATGCCGGCGGCCTGCTTGGACAGATCATCCAGGTTCAAGCCAACACTGCGACCGTGTTGCTGATCACCGATCCCGACCACGCCGTGCCCGTCGTGGTTGCCCGCACCGGCGTACGCCTGGTGGCGTATGGCAAAGGCCATAGTGACCGACTGGAGCTGGCGAACATTCCCTTGTCCAGCGACATCCGGGCCGGCGACAGCGTAGTGACCTCGGGACTGGGCGGACGGTTTCCGGCAGGATTTCCAGTCGGCACGATCATGGCCCTGCATCCAGACGACAGCCGCTCGTTCCTGGCGGGTGACTTGAAGCCGGCAGCGCAGCTGGATCGTGGTCGGGATGTCCTGTTGCTGAAGTCCGGACTCTTGCCCGCGCCTGCCCCCATCAACGCCGCCTCGCCCAACTCCTCTCCACCCACCCAACGCCCTCCCGACCATCCTGGTCTTCAAGCACAGCCTTCGGGTGTTCCCCAAGCCGCCGGGCAACCACCTGCAAGTGCACTTCCCCGCCCCCCGTCCTCGCATGGCAGGGAGCCGAAGCGCCCATGATCCGTCGCAGCCAATGGCTCCTGCCGATCAGCGTTTTCATCGCGCTGCTGCTCGGTCTGTTGCCCCTGCCGGCACTGTTGCAACCGGTTCGGCCGTATTGGCTGGCGCTGGTGGTGGCGTACTGGGTGATCGAGGATCCCGACCGTGCCGGCCTCGGCTTCGCTTTCCTCATGGGGCTGCTTGCCGATCTTGCCTTTGGTGGGCTGCTCGGCGAGCAGGCGCTGCGGCTGACGGTGATGGCCTTCATCCTGCAACGCTTCCGCTCGCAGTTGCGGTTCTTCCCGCTGTCACAACAGTCACTGGCCATCGGTGGATTGCTGCTCAACGATCGCGTCGTCAGCGCCGCGGTGCATGTCACGCTGGGCGAGCCGCAGTTGCCCTGGAGTTTCTGGTGGGCGCCATTGGTCGGGATGGCGCTGTGGGCCCCGATATTCCTGATGCTGGATAGCGTGCGCCTGGGCCGCAGGGCTTGATGCGATGGCGCTGCGACGTCGCCCACTGAAACAGCCCGGAGCCGAGGCGGCGCAGTTCCGCGTGCGCGCGCTGATCGGGTTTGCGATCGTGCTGCTGGTGCTCGGCGGGCTGGGCGGGTGGTATTTCAAGTTGCAGGTGATTGATCATGCCGACTACGCCACGCGCTCACAGGCAAACCGGATCAAGCCGCGTCCGGTCATTCCCGGGCGCGGGCTGATCCTGGATCGGAAGGGACGCATCCTGGCCGACAACGTCCCGGCATTCCGGTTGGACGTGGTGCCTGAACAGGCCGGCGACATCGCGCCACTGATCGCGCGATTGTCCAACATCATCGCGCTCGGCCCCGAGGACATCGAAGCGTTCAACGCCGACCGCAAGGCGACGCGCGGATTCCGTCCGGTCACGTTGAAGCTGCGCATCAGCGAAGAGGAAGTCGCGCGTTTCGCAGTTGATCGCTGGCAATATCCAGGCGTCGAGGTGGTCCCGTATCTCAACCGCCGGTACCCGTACGGCGATCTGTTCGCACACGTGATCGGGTATGTCGGCCGCATGGACGAAGCCGACCTCGCCAAGCTGGGCCAAACCAGCAGCGCCTTCACCCACACCGGCAAGAGTGGCATCGAGCGCTATTACGAAGACGCCCTGCGCGGGCGCATCGGTTACGAACAGGTCGAAACCAATGTCTCGGGCCGTGCCCTGCGCACGGTGGGCCGCATCCCGGCAGTACCGGGCGCGGACCTGCGGCTGTCGCTGGATCTGGACCTGCAGCGCGCGGCAGTGGCAGCGTTCGGTGACTTCGACGGTTCGGCGGTCGCGGTGGATCCACGCACCGGCGAAATCCTGGCGATGGTGAGCCTGCCGAGTTTCGATCCGAACCTGTTCGTCAACGGCATTTCGCACGCCAACTACAAGATATTGACCGACGACCTGTCGCGCCCGTTGTTCAACCGCAACCTGCTTGGCGGCGGCCCGCCGGGGTCGACGATCAAGCCATTCCTCGGACTGGCGGGCCTGGACAGCGGTCTGCGACGTCCGCAGGACAAAGTGTTCTCGACGGGAGAATTCCATATTCCCGGACAACGTCGCGGCTACCGCGATGCACACGGAGGAGAAGGCTGGACCGACCTGCGCAAGTCGATCTCGCAATCCGTGAACTTCTACTATTACAAGCTCGCCTACGACATGGGCATCGATCGCTTCGATACCTGGTTGCGCAAATATGGCTTCGGCGAAACCACCGGCATCGACCTGCCGGGCGAAACCGCGGGCATCCTGCCCTCGCCGGCGTGGAAGGCAAAGCACAGCAAAGAGCCGTGGTATGTCGGGGAAACCGTCATCGCCGGCATCGGCCAGGGCTACTGGAAAGTCACCCTGCTGCAACTGGTCCGTGCGACCGCGGCGCTGGCCGATGACGGCATGCGTCACCGCCTGCACCTCGTGGACCAGCGCCGCGATGGCTACAACACGCCATGGCGTGCACTGCAGCAACCGGCGCCGGTGCGCATCAGCGACAACCCCGACCATCTGCGCGCGGTGCATGAAGGCATGCTTGGCACGATGCAACCCGGGGGTACCGCCGCGGCGGTCGGACGCGGTGCGCAATACCTGATCGCAGGCAAGACCGGCACCGCGCAAAACACCAGCCGCAAGGGCAACATCAGCGTCAATCCGCACGCATTGCCGCTTTCGTTGCGACACCAGGCATGGTTCATCGCCTATGCGCCAGCCGAGCATCCGACGATCGCGGTGGCGGTGATGGTCGAGCACGGCGGCTTTGGTGCCAGTACCGCTGGGCCGATCGCGCGCAAGATCATGGATGCGTGGTTGCTGGGAACGATGCCCGAGCCGGAACGCAATCCGGAAGTCATTGTCGGCATGCGGGATTCGGGTCCCGGGTCAGTGAAGTTGCAGCCCGGAAGCCTCGCACCTGTTTCGGAAACAGCGCCCAGTGGCGAGCGCGCCGCACCGCTTGCAGTTTCAGTGCTCAGTGCGGAATCCAAAGCCGCGCGCCGCGCCACACCATGACTCCGGCATTCCCATGACTGCGATCGCGCGCTGGCTGCTCGACATCCTGGCGCGGCTGTTGCGTACGTTCGACTGGCCTTTGTGCCTCGCGCTTTTCGCCTTGATGGGGATTGGTCTCGTCGTGCTCTACAGCGCGGGTAACGAATCGCTGCAGCTGGTGGTGGGGCAGGGCTCGCACTTCGTGGTCGGCATTGTTGCGATGTGGGCACTCTCGCGGTTGCCGACGACGCAACTACGGCATTGGACGCCGCTGGTGTACACCGTCTCGGTGATCCCTCTGCTCGCCGTGCTGGTGATCGGCCACGGCAAGCACGGCAATCTTTGGATCAACCTCGGCGTGTTCTATTTCCAACCGGCGGAACTGTTGAAGCTGAGCCTGCCGATGATGGCGGCCTGGTATCTGAATCGCGAAATCCTGCCGCCGCGATTTCGCGTGGTGCTGGTCACCGCCGCGATCATCGCGCTGCCGACATTCCTGATCCTGCTGCAGCCGGATTTTGGCACCGCGATGCTCGTCGGCATCAGTGGCGCGTTCGTGCTGTTCCTGGCCGGGCTGTCCTGGTGGTGGTTCATCGCGGCGGCCGCCGGCGTTGCCGGGGTCGCGCCGGCGGCGTGGTTCTGGCTGCTGCGGCCGTACCAGAAGGATCGCATCCTGACCTTCCTCAATCCCGAATCCGATCCACTGGGCACCGGCTGGAACATCATCCAGTCCAAGATCGCCATTGGCTCCGGCGGCTGGACCGGCATGGGCTGGGGCCATGGCTCGCAGTCGCATCTGGACTACCTTCCCGAGCACACCACGGATTTTGTATTCGCGGTGCTGAGCGAGGAATTCGGATGGCTTGGCGTTGCCACAGTGCTTGCGTTGTACCTGTTCGTGGTCGGCCGGTGCCTGTGGATCGCGAGCCAGGCGCGCGATGGATTTTCGCGCTTGCTGGCGGGCAGCCTGGCCTTGTCGTTGTTCGTGTACGTCATCGTCAACGGCGGCATGATCGCCGGGCTCTTGCCGGTGGTGGGTGTGCCGATGCCACTGTTGAGTTACGGCGGGACATCGGCAGTGTCGTTACTGGCGGGGCTGGGCGTGGTGATGGCCGTGCGGGCGCACAAGCCGGTGCATGGGTATTGACGCACGCAGGCAATGCCCGCGCGGTCGCGCGCCGGAATGCAACGATTGGCATGCTCCCCGCGGCGCTGATACCCTCGCGACGATGAATCGACGCGTATTGACCCTCTCGTTTGTCCTCGCGCTTGCCGGCTGTGCCACGCAGGCGCCGCCTCCGCCGCCCTCGATCGCAACGCCGCCTCCCGCGCCAATGGTGGCGCCAGCCGATGCCTTGCTGGCACCTGTGCCGCAGCCGCCGGAACGCCCTGTCGCGCCGGCATCGGTGACCGATCCAATGATTCCGCAAGCGCAGCGTGTCGTTGCATTCGTCGATTACACCGCGCGCACCTATGGCGTAGCGCCACAGGCCATCCGCGATGGACTGGCGCAGGCGCAATTCATGCAGCGCACGGTGGACATCATTTCGCGTCCGGCTGAAGCCGTGCGTACCTGGCGCGACTACCGGCCGATCTTCCTCAATGATGCGCGCATCGCCGGCGGCGTTGCGTTCTATGCGCAGAACCGCGCCGCGCTGGACCGCATCGCCGACTCCAGTGGCGTGCCGGCCGAATACATCGTCGCGATCATCGGCGTCGAAACCAATTACGGAAAGAACACGGGCAACTACCGGGTGCTGGATGCGCTGTACACGCTCGCATTCGGTTATCCAAAACGTGCGCCGTTCTTTGCTGGTGAACTCGCGCAACTGTTCGCACTCGGCAAGGACGAACATATCGATGTCGCCACACTCAAGGGCAGTTACGCCGGGGCGATGGGCCTTGGACAGTTCATGCCATCGAGCTATCGACTGTGGGGCAAGGATGGCGACGGCGATGGCCGACGTGACCTGATCAGCGACAAGGACGACGTCTTCGCCTCGATCGCGAATTATTTCGTCGTGCACGGTTGGCAGCGTGGCGGGCCGGTGGTCGCGCGGGCGACGCGTGATGCGAATGCGGCGGAGTTCATTCCCGACGCGATGGATCCGGTCTATCCCATGTCGGCGCTCGCGCAACGCGGCTATCGCCCGCAATCCGGCGAGCCGCCGGCCAATGCCGGTGCAGGTGCAACGCTGGTGACGCTTGAAGGCGAGGCGGGCAAGGAATACTGGCTGGCGTACCGCAATTTCTATGTCATTACCCGCTACAACCATTCGCCCATGTATGCGATGGCCGTGCATCAGCTGGCGCAGGCGATCCGGGCCGGCAGCGGCGGCACATGAGGGCGGCGTTCGTCGGGATTGCATTGGCCTGCAGCAGCCTGATGCTCGCGGCCTGCGCTGGTGCACCGACGAAGCCAGCCACGGCGCAGGCAAACACGCGCATCGATGTGCCGTCCCCAATCCACGCAAGCAATGACGCCAGGCGCAAATCACCCTATGCCCCTGCGCAGGAAGACCTCAGCAAGCGCGGCAACTACACACGGGGCGGGCTCTACGCGCCTGAAATCCAGGACAGCGCTCCTGACGGCCTGCCCGATGTCGACCTGATCCCGGAGCCCGAGGTCAAGGCCGAGAGGCGCTCGCTGT
>JBBQTR010000017.1:0-21185 GCA_038213095.1 Lysobacterales bacterium
TTGAGCGGTACATCGGGACTTCAATCACTTGAAGAGATCGCGTTCACCAAAAGTGTGCCGACGAACGCGACGGCTATAGGTTGGGCTGGAGGCGCCATCTTTGGAATTGTCGTCGACTACAGTTCAATCCTGAAGCGCTCAGCCTATTGCTGCACTGCAGCGTGCATCAGGAATAACGATTCCTTCACGATGGCTTTGCACCCGACGTGGGGGAGGGAGCAGGCCCGCGCCGGTTCGTCCGGGGCGGGCTTTTTCTTTGTGGCACCCGGTCCGCATGCACTCGCATGACAGAATCCTCGCGTGGAACTTGCCCCCGATCAGGCTGTAGACACCCTCCAAAGCCGCGCAAGCCGCGCGCTGGTACGCCTGTCGGAGTCGTCCTCGACGCTGGCGTCCTTGCTGCAGGAACCAGACGTCGCGCAGACCCTGCAGCGCATCGCCATCGTCAGCGATTTCGCCATCTCAACCTTCGCCCGCCAGCCGGCCCTGCTGCCGCTGTTGCTGCTCGACCATCCTGACCTCCTGCCACGGCTGACCCGCGACAACCGCAGCGACTGGGCCGCACTCCTGCGTCGTTATCGCGCGGCCCAATCCTCGCGCCTGGTGTGGCGCGATGTGCTCGGCCTGGACAACGTCGACGCCACGCTTGCCGGCACCACGCGGTTGGCCGAGCAATGCCTCAACCTTGCACTGACTGCGCTGGAGGACGAGTTTGCCCAGCGCTTTGGTGTGGTACGTGCACCAGATGGAAGTCCACTGCGCATGGTGGTCTTCGGCTTGGGCAAGCTGGGTGGCGGAGAGCTGAATTTTTCATCCGACGTCGACCTTGTCTACGCGTTCGACTGCGATGGCAGCGCCACGTCCGATGGTGCGCGCCCGCTGGTGGCGGACGATTATTTTGCGCGACTGGGCCAGCAGCTGGCGAAGCTGCTGGACGAAGTCACGGCCGACGGCTTCAGCCATCGCGTCGACCTGCGCTTGCGTCCGTTCGGCAATGCCGGTCGCGTGGCGTTGTCGTTTCCGGCCATGGAGCAGTACTTCCAGCGCGAGGGCCGCGACTGGGAACGCTACGCGTGGCAGAAAGCGCGCCCGGTGGCGGGCGACATTGCGGCGGGCGAGCGCTTCCTGTCGACATTGCGACCGTTCGTCTATCGGCGTTACCTGGATTACGGCGCTCTCGACGGTCTGCGCGAAATGAAGACCGCCATCGCCGCCGAAGTCGCCCGCAAGGAACTGGCCGACGATATCAAGCGCGGCCCGGGAGGAATCCGCGAAATCGAGTTCCTGGTGCAGGCACTGCAGTTGATCCGTGGCGGACGTGAACAGTCACTGCGCGAACGTCGCCTGTTGCCCGCCTTGCAGGCACTGGTCGATGCCGGGCACATCGCACCGCACGCAGGCGATGCGCTACGTAATGCCTATCGTTTCCTGCGCACGCTGGAGAATCGACTGCAGATGCTGCGTGATGCGCAGACGCATGCCCTGCCGGACAGCGTCGATGACCGCGCGCGCATTGCCCATGGGCTGGGATATGCACATTGGCTGGAGTTGCGCGCGGCACTGGATGTGCACCGGGCGCGCGTGGCTGGCGAATTCGACGCATTGCTGACGACGCGTCGCCGCAGTGTCGAACCCACGGCATTGTCCGGCTATTGGCGCGCACTGCCCGATGCAGGCAGCGCCGATGCCTTGGCGGACTCCGGCTTCGTCGATGCTGGCAATGCCGACAGCAGCCTGCGGGATTTTGCCCGGGCACCCGCGTTGCGTGCACTCTCCGACGCGGCGCGCGCGCGGATGGATCGCGTCATGCCGGCGCTACTCAATGCGGCGGCGATTTCATCGCAACCCGATGCGGCATTGCGACGAGTGCTGCCGCTGCTGCACAACATTCTGCGACGCACCAGCTATTTGGCATTGCTTGACGAACAACCTGCGGCCCTGCAGCGACTGGTCGACGTGGTGGCCCGTAGTGCGTTACTCGCCGAGCGGCTGGCCGCGTACCCGTTGCTGCTCGACGAGTTGCTCGACGTGCGCGTCGCGGGGCCGCTGCCCGGTCGTGACGAGATGATGGCCGCCTGCCATGCGGCGATCCTGGTGGACGATACCGAGGCCGCCTTGCAGATGCTGGGCGAGATGCGCCAGGCGCTGAGCTTCCGCATCGCGCTGGCCACCCTGGATGCACGCCAGCCGGCACGCAACAGCGCGCGGCAACTGGCGTGGCTCGCAGATGCCGTATTGGCCGTGGTGGTGCCGTTGGCGACGCGTGAAATAGTCGCGGCGCATGGCGACATCGTCAAAGCCCGATTTGCGGTCATTGGCTACGGCAGCTTGGGAGGGGAGGAGCTCGGATTCGGCTCGGACCTGGATGTCGTCTTCCTGCACGACGCCGCTGTGGACGCGCAATCCGATGGCGCACGACCGTTGGACGCCGCGCGCTGGTTTGCCCGGCTTGCGCAGAAGGTCGTGGCATTGCTGGGAACAGTGACTGGTGCAGGCCGTCTTTACGACGTCGACGTGCGATTGCGCCCGGATGGTGCGAAAGGGCTGTTGGTGTCGCCACTGCAGGGCTTTGCCGACTACCAGCGCGAGCGGGCATGGACCTGGGAGCATCAGGCACTGGTGCGCGCACGTTGCGTGGCAGGCGACGCGGAACTCTGCACGTCATTCAATCTTGTGCGTGACCAGACGCTGTCGCGAGTGCGCGATGTCACACGATTGCGCGACGACATCATCGCCATGCGCCGCAGGATGCGCGCCGAGCTGGATCGCTCGGAGGCATCGGTCGCGCGCTTCGATCTCAAGCAGGGCGCGGGTGGCCTGGTCGACCTGGAGTTCCTGTTGCAATTCCTCGTGCTGCGCGACGCGAATGAGCGCCCCGCGATACTGGTGCCGCGCGATACCACCAGCCTGCTGCACGCGCTATGCGAGGCGGGGAGTCTTGATGCGAAAACCTGCACGGCCTTGCAGGCATCACATGTCGTCCTGCTGGATGCGGGACTGCGCTGCACGCTGGATCGGCGGCCACGCATCACGGTGCTGACCGAGGCGATCGTCAATGCGCGCGACGCGATTGCCACGGCAACACGCGCTTGTGGAATTGCTTTCGACGAGTAGGGTTACGCCGGTAGCTCGAGTCTGGCGCGCACTTCGGCAGCCACACGTGCGGTTTCACGCAACGGTTCGACGTCGAATGTCGCCAGCGTGGAGTCCACGGCGCGGATGCGGCCCCGTGCGAGCAGGGCATCCAGGAACATTCGCAAGCGTCCGCGTGCGCGTCCAGGGTCGAAGACAAACACCGGCACGTCGGTCGCGCAGGCTTCCGAAATCATGTTCACCGAGTCGGGCGAACACACGATGCGATCGGCCCACGCCAGCAGGCCTGGATAGGGATTATCACCGTCGCTGGCGTCCAGCCACGTCATTCCCGGTGTTTCCGTATAGCGATGGCGTAACACGCCCCGCAGTTCACGCGGAGTGCGGCGCGATGCGCTCAGCAGCAAGCTGCCGCCGTCGCGCGCCAGCACCGCCTCCAGCCTGGACGCCAGTACCTCGAATGCCATCCGGTCAAACCGCACATGTCGACTGGAGCCGCCGATCAGCAGCGCGGTGCGTGGTCGCGGCAAGTTGGCAAACGTCGCAAAGTCGGCACGAGCCTGTGCCAGCCACAGGTCGTCGACTGGATGCAGGCTGCCGAGCGTGCAGATCACGTTGGACCCGCGCAGGCGGTCATGCTGAGGGGCGATCACCAGGTCCCAATGCGACGGATCGATGCGCGGATCGAGAATCTGCACGGCCTTCGCGCCATGGTTGCGCAACAATCGCGTTGCCAGTGCGGCCTGCCGACCACACCCAACCGCCAGCAGCGGTGAATCCGTCAATGCGTTGGCAAATGCGGGGCCGAACGCGTGTTCGCTTCCGGGCGAACGCAGCGGGGCCCATGCGCGCCATGGCAGTCGCGGGGCGAGAACATGGTGCGTCTGCGGATTGATTCCCAGCGCCTGTGCCAGCGCATCGGCCTGGCGCATGTTGCCCGCCGTTCCGTCGCTGAGGGTCCATGTAGCGACGGCTCGTGCCGCGAAGGCGGACGACGCAGCCGCGGGAATCCCCGGTCGTTCCATGCGTGCGACCACTTCGTTCTGTTGCCCTGACGGTTGCCTGACGCACCACACTCTACACTGCGCCTCCGCCCGCTACCGCGACTGCTCGTGCTCAAATCCGGGCCGGCGGCGCACCCCACAGGACAGACGATGACCGATTCGTTACCCCCTCCGCTCGATGCGCCTGCGCTTGACCGGTTGTTCCGGCAAGCCCGCACTTACAACGCGTTTTCCGGTGAGGTCAGCGATGCGCTACTGCATGAGGTGTACGACTTGCTGAAATGCGGTCCGACCACGGCCAACACCTCTCCAGCGCGTTTTGTCTTCGTCCGCTCGGCGCAGGGCAAGGCGAAACTCGGCCCGACGCTGGACGCCGGCAATCATGACAAGACCATGGCCGCGCCGGTGACCGTCATCGTGGCGCACGACCTGGCGTTTTACGAGAAATCACCTGTGTTGTTTCCACATACCGAATCCAGGTCATGGTTCGACGGCAAATCCGATGCCGACCTGACCACGATAGCGTTGCGAAACAGCAGCCTGCAGGGCGCTTACCTGCTGCTCGCCGCGCGTGCACTGGGCCTGGACTGTGGACCGATGTCAGGGTTCGACAATGCCAAGGTCGACGCCGCATTTTTCGCCGGCACCCGCCTCCGTTCCAACTTCCTCGTCAACCTTGGTCACGGTGATCGCGCCAGCATATTCGCGCGGTCCCCGCGATTGGGGTTCGACGAAGCCTGTCGCATCGAGTAGCCCTCCTGCAATTTCCATCACCACTTCCGAAGGACGCGACATGACCAACACGATGATCCGCCTGCTTGCTGCCGCTTCACTGTCGGCGGTGGCGGGTGCCGCCATTGCCGCGCCGGTCAACTACGAGTTGGATCCCGGCCATACGCATGTGTTCTTCAGCTGGACCCATTTCGGCTTCAGTCACCCGGCGGGCCGCTTCGACAAGATCGAAGGCGATTTCCAGTTCGACGCCGCCGACCCGACCCGGTCGTCGATCACGGTCACCATTCCCATCGACAGCATCGATACGGGCGTCGCCAAGCTCGATGAGGATCTGCGTGGACCGGGCTTTTTCGATGCCGCGAAATTCCCGACCGCGACATTCAAGAGCACGAAGGTGCAACGCGCCGGCGCGCACGGCCTCAAGGTCAGTGGAATCTTGACACTGCACGGAATATCCAGGCCTGTGGTGCTCGACGTCACCATCAACAAGATCGGCATGCATCCGATGGCGGGTCGCGCTGCCGCGGGGTTCGATGCGACGGCCATGCTCAAACGCAGCAATTTCGGCATCGCCAAGTACGTACCCAATGTCAGCGATGAAATTATGATCACGATTTCGTCCGAGACATTGGGCCCAAAGATCGCGGCAGCGGGGATGAAGTAGACCCATGATCCTTGAACGTCCTTCCGCGGCGCGCGGCGCGGTGCAGACTGACTGGCTCGACAGCAAGCACACGTTTTCTTTCGGGCACTATCACGATCCGCAGTGGATGGGGTTTGGTGCGCTGCGCGTGATCAATGAGGATCGCGTGGCTCCCGGTCGCGGTTTCGCCGCGCATGGTCACGCCAACATGGAAATTCTCAGCTATGTTCTGTCCGGCGCACTGTCCCATCGAGATAGTGCATCGCGCGTCGTTGGACAGCCGCAGGATGACGCGACGAAAACGCTTCGGTCAGGTGAGCTGCAATGGATGAGTGCCGGGCACGGGATCGAGCACAGCGAGTTCAATGCGTCGGACAGCGAGCCGGTGCATTTCCTGCAGGTCTGGATCCAGCCCGATCGCGTGAACGCCCCGCCCGCGCATTTACAGCGGGCATTTGATCCCGCAGCCCGGCGTGCGCTTTGGGCGACACTTGCTTCGCCGGACGGCGCCGAAGGAAGCTTGGCGATCCGCCAGCAGGCGTGGTTGCGCGGAACGTTGCTGGGTCGCGACGACGCCGTGCAGTTCACGCTCGAGGCATCGCGTCGTTACTGGCTGCATGTTGCATCCGGGGAAGTGCAACTGGATGGGCGACATTTGGCCGCCGGAGATGCCGTTGGCTTTGTCGATGAGGCAGGAGCGCATCATGTGACTGGCAATGGCGACGATCTTGCCGATGTGTTGTTGTTTGATTTGCCGGGGTAGTTGCGAACAAAAGCTGGCTTCGCATTCGCATTCGCAATCCCAGTTGATTGAATGGTCCTGCTGGATGCTGGGCGTCTGTGGGCTTCCTGCGGCGTGTCCTCATCGCAGTACTCACGGCTAATCGCGACGATCATGGCTGATACGGTTTCGCGTTTGCCCTCGCTCAGGCGTGGATCCCGGATGGCGAAGATCATCACCGCGCCGACGCTATAATCGGCCTGTCTTGACACGGCAACCCCCTCGCAACCGCAGCAGGCAGCCTCCATGAGCGCCCAGACCCAGCCCCGACCGCCCAATCTGGGCATGCAGGTGACCACGTTCGAGAACCCGATGGGGATCGACGGCTTCGAATTCGTCGAATTCGCCGCGCCGCACGGGCAGGGCGACCTGTTGCGCGACTATTTCACGCGCATGGGATTCACCGCCGTGCTGCAACACAAGACGCGCGCGATCACCGTGTATCGGCAGAACGGCGTCAATTTCCTCGTCAACGAAGATCCCGATTCGTTCGCCGCCGACTTCGCCCGGTCGCACGGACCCAGCGCCTGTGGTTTCGCGATCCGTTTCAACAAGCCGGCCGATGAGGTCTGTTCAATGGTGATCGCCAACGGCGGTGAGCCAATCGACCATAAACCCGAAAGCAAGGCGGTCGATGCGCCCGTGGTCAAGGGCATTGGCGATTGCATGCTGTACCTGGTTGATCGCTATGGCGATAACGGGCACATGTATGAAGACTTCCTTCCGGTGCAGGGCGCCGACCAGAATCCCCGGGGATTCGGGCTGACTTTCATCGACCACCTCACCCACAACCTGTATTTCGGCAACATGCAGAAGTGGTCGGACTATTACGAGCGCCTGTTCAATTTCCGCGAAATCCGCTATTTCGACATCAAGGGCGCCAAGACGGGGCTTGTATCGAAGGCAATGACCGCGCCCGACGGCGTCGTGCGAATTCCGCTCAATGAAAGCAGCGATCCCAAGTCGCAGATCAACGAATATCTCGACGCCTACCAGGGTGAGGGTATCCAGCACATCGCCTGCTTCACCGATGACATCTATTCGACAGTAGAGCGGATGCGTGAAGCGGGCATCGAATTCCTGGACACGCCCGAGGCCTATTTCGAGGTGATCGACGAGCGCGTGCCAAATCACGGGGAAGACGTTCCGCGACTGGCAAAGAACAGGATCCTCATCGACGCGGACCTGGAAACCAAGCAGCGAAAGCTGTTGCAGATATTCACCACGAATGCGATCGGGCCGATCTTCTTCGAGATCATCCAGCGCAAGGGCAACGAAGGCTTCGGCGAAGGCAACTTCCAGGCATTGTTCGAAAGCATCGAACGCGACCAGATGAAACGCGGCTTTCTGTGATCGCGGACGCGCAATGAAATCGAACGGGTACCAATCGGGCTTCGGCAACAGCTTTGCGACCGAAGCGGTTGCGGACACGTTGCCGGTCGGCCGCAACTCGCCTCAGCGCGTCGCGCACGGCTTGTATGCCGAGCAACTGTCGGGGACGGCGTTCACCGCGCCACGCAGCGAGAACCGTCGCAGCTGGCTCTACCGCATTCGCCCTGCGGCGATGCACGGAACGTTCGCGCTGCTCGATCAGGTGCGGTTCCACAACGATTTCGGCACCGGCCCGATAACACCCGACCAGCTTCGCTGGAATCCACTGCCGTTTCCCGATGCGCCAACCGATTTCGTCGACGGCCTGCTGACCATGGCGGGCAATGGCTCGCCGGCGGCACTGCATGGCATCGGCATCCATTTGTATGCCGCCAATCGCGACATGCTGGGTCGTTACTTCTACGATGCCGATGGCGAGTTGTTGATCGTGCCGCAGCAGGGACGGCTGCATATCGAGACCGAACTGGGGGTGCTGGAGGTCGAGCCGCAAGAGATCGCAGTGGTTCCACGCGGCGTGCGTTTCCGCGTGGCGTTGCCCGATGGCAGCGCACGTGGCTACGTTTGCGAGAACTTCGGTGCGTTGATGCGCTTGCCGGATCTGGGTCCGATCGGCAGCAACGGCCTGGCCAATCCCCGCGACTTCCTGGCGCCACAGGCGGCCTTCGAGGAAGGAGAGGGTGCATTCGAGCTGATCGCAAAATTCCAGGGTCATCTGTGGCGCGCTGACATCGGCCATTCGCCGCTGGACGTGGTCGCCTGGCACGGCAACTACGCGCCGTACAAATACGATCTACGCCGCTTCAACACGATCGGTTCGATCAGCTTCGATCATCCCGATCCGTCGATCTTCCTGGTGCTGACGTCACCGAGCGATACGCCCGGCGTCGGCAACCTGGATTTCGCGATCTTCCCGCCACGCTGGCTGGTGGCGCAGGACACGTTCCGGCCGCCGTGGTTCCACCGAAATGTCGCCAGCGAGTTCATGGGACTGATCCACGGAACCTATGACGCCAAGGCCGAAGGCTTCGCGCCCGGTGGCGCCAGCCTGCATAACTGCATGACCGGGCATGGGCCGGATGCGGCGACGTTCGAGAAGGCCAGCAATGCCGATCTGTCGAAACCCGACGTGATCACCGACACCATGGCGTTCATGTTTGAATCGCGTGCGGTGATCCGGCCGACGCTGCAGGCGATCGATGCGGCACACCGGCAACGTGATTACCAGGCGTGCTGGACGGGGTTGCAAAAACATTTCCAAGCGCCGCGCTGAGTCTTTTCGCAATGCATTAACGGGGTCGCGCTAGGCTCCCCACTCCTTGCATTCATCCCAGTGGAAACTGCCCATGCTGCGCAAACTCCCGCTCCTGCTGCTGTCCGTGGCCTTGGTTGCCTGCAATCGCCAGCCTCCGGCTGCGCCTATAGCGACCACGCCAGCCCCTGTGGCCGCAACACCAGCCCAGTCGGCCAGCGTGGTTCGAGCCCCCCCGGCAACGGCATTGACGCAGACCGGCGATGCACACATCAACGGCTATGGACACCTGCATTTCGGGATGAACGCTGATGAGGTGAAAAAGGCCTGGGGCGGAGAATTGAACGGCAAGCCCGCGTCCGGCGTTATCTGCTACTACCTCACACCCAACTCAGTGAAGACGCCGGGCGATTTCGGTTTGATGATGGAGTCCGACAAATTCGTCCGCTATGACGTCGGCACCGACAAGGAAACGGCACCCGGCGGTGGCAAGTTTGGAATGGACATCGCCGAGATCCGCAAGCTGTATGCCGGCCACGTGACCGAGACGCCACACAAATACATCAAAGGCGGCATGTACCTGCGCGTGGAATCCAGCGATGAGGGCGGTGGCGTGGTGCTGTTCGAGACCGATGCCACCGGCAAGGTCACCACGTGGCGCGTCGGACAAGTTCCGCAGATCGACTATGTCGAGCGTTGTGGGTGAACCGCGGCGCCAGAATGGGCTGCAAAGATTGACTGAAGCGCGGAGCTGTTTGTTGTCGGCGCACTTGCGCACGGTGCTTCAGGCAGGTCGTTGATGCGCGAGGCACTTGTGTTCGGCGCCAGCGGCCAGATCGGCGCGCCGTTGCTTGCACGGCTGCAGGACGCTGGCTGGCGCGTGTTCGCGGTGTCGCGCGATGCGCACGTCGACGCACATGGCGTGCGCTGGCTGCGCGGCGACCTGGCACATGTCGATGGATTGCCTGGCTCGGTCGAGGCGGTCTTCAGCTGCGGACCGCTCGACCAGTTCGCCGACTGGTATGCAGCATCAACCATCACTGCGTCGCGTGTGATCGCATTCGGATCCACGAGCATTGAGGTCAAGTCCGGCTCCAGCGACGTGGCCGAACGTGATGTTGCCTCGCGGCTGGCGGAGGGTGAACGTGCCCTGTTCGCGGCCGCGACTGCGCGCCACGCCAATGCCACGTTGCTGCGGCCAACGCTGGTCTATGGTGCCGGCCGTGATCGCACGCTCACGCGGGTTGCTGCACTTGCGGTTCGCTGGGGATGGTTCGTGCTGCCACGAAACGCCTGCGGGCTGCGACAGCCAGTGCATGTCGATGATCTGGCAGCGGCTGCGGTGCTGGCATGCGATGCAACAGCTGCGCACGGACAGATCTACGCGTTGCCCGGCGGGGAAACGCTCACCTATCGCGACATGATCATGCGCACGCTCAACACGTTGCAGCCGCGTCCACGGCTGGCCGAAGTGCCGCCGTGGTTGTTTGGGGCAGCGCTGGAAGTTGCACGGTTGGGTGGCTATGCCACCAGTCTTGGTGAGGCTGCCATCGCGCGAATGCGCAGCGACCTGGTGTTCGATGCGACTCCTGCACGGCGGGATTTCGGCTATGCGCCGCGACTCTTCAAGCCTGACGCGCAGATGTTCAGCGCGCGTTGAGCCGCCGTGGGCATGCTGGCGTCATGAACAGACTTCGCAGCGCCTGGCTGGTTTTCGTATTTTCGCTCGTGGCCCCGATGTTGGCATCGGCAGCGCTCAACACACAAAGCCCGGACATTGGTGCGCTGATTTCACGCGTCGCACAAGCCCGCGATGTCGTCTTCATCCGTAATGGCAGTGACCACACGGCAGCCGAGGCGGCGGCGCACCTGGAGCGCAAACTCGCCGCCGCGCATGGTCGGATCACCACCGCCGAACAATTCATCGACGTCCTGGCGACGCGATCTTCATGGACTGGCATTGCTTACCGCGTGCGGTTTGCCGATGGCCGCGAAGTAGAAAGCGCGGTCTGGCTGCGACAGTTGTTACATGAGATTCGCGCGGGTCGACCCACTGCGCCGACGCCAACGCCACACTGATGCGTCTTGGTCAGTAGGACCAACCAAGCTTGCGATAAAGCTTGGCCAGCACCCATGCCGGACCGATCAGCAGGTAGGTGAGGTCGGTGAGGAAGCTTGGCTTTCGACCCTCGATCCGATGGCCGATGAATTGCCCGATCCAGGCCACGACAAAGATCCCTATGCCCAGAAACAGCAGAGGCTGCGGGCCCAGAAACGAGTACAACCAGCGCATCGCCCACGCCATCGCGACGAAAATCGCGAGCATTCCGTAGCCCAGTTTGCGTGATGCGCGGTTGTAGAACATCCACGCAAAGAACATGGCCAGCGCAGCCCACAGGCCGGGCTGGAACAGCGTTCCAGGCACTGGAATGCACCACGACATCGCCACAGCGCTCCACAGGATCGCTGGCACCGCGAACACATGGATCCACTGGTTGGTGTCGTTGCGATGATCGTCGGAGTAATGCTTGAACCAGCGGTCGATCGGCCGTTCGTGGTCGGTGCTGATGCTGTCGGTGGACATGTTCATTGGCTATCGCTCAGTCGACGGAAATTTCCGCCAGGCGCTGCAGGGCCTCGGCGTATTTTTCGCGCGTACGCTCAATCACTTCTGCGGGCAAATGCGGGCCGGGTGCGGTTTTATTCCAGCCCAGGGTTTCCAGGTAATCGCGCACGAACTGCTTGTCGAAACTCGGCGGGCTGGTCCCGATCGAATACGCTTCCATTGGCCAGTAGCGCGACGAATCTGGCGTCAGCATTTCGTCCATCACGTACAGGCGGCCATCGGCGTCGGTGCCGAACTCGAATTTGGTATCGGCCAGGATGATGCCGCGTTGCGCCGCATAGTCACGCGCGAACGTGTAGAGGCGCAACGTGGCGTCGCGCACCTGTTCAGCGAGTTCCGCGCCGACCGTGCGCACCATCGTGTCGAAGTCGATGTTCTCGTCGTGGTCGCCAACCGCGGCTTTCGTCGATGGCGTGAAGATGGGCTGCGGCAGTTGTTCGGCCTGCTGCAGGCCGTCGGGCAAGGTGATGCCGCTGACACGGCCGGTACGCTGGTAATCCTTCCAGCCACTGCCGATCAGGTAGCCACGCGCGATGGCTTCCACCGGCACTGGCTTGAGTTTCTTCGTCACCACCGAGCGCCTGGCATACAGCGTCGCATCGACGCCTGCAGGCAGGACGCTGGCGACATCGATTTCGGTGAGATGGTTGGGCACCAGGTGCGCGGTCTGCGCGAACCAGAAATTGCTGATCTGGCACAACATCTCACCCTTGCCGGGGATCGGATCGGGCAGCACGACATCGAACGCACTGAGCCGGTCGGTGGCGACGATCAGCAGCAACGGCTCATGGCTGGACGGCAGCTCGAACACATCGCGCACCTTGCCGCGATGGCGCAGCTGCAAGCCAGGCAAATGGGATTCGAGCAGGTAAGGTCGCAGGAGAGTCGTCGCCACGCGCGATCCAGCAGAAGTGCCGATGGCCGAATAGTGTACCGGCGGGCGGGTCGCGCGGCCTGTAAACTGGGCCCGTGAACGAAGAGACCGCATCGCAGCGCTGGCACGGCAAGCTCATCGGCGTCATCGCGGGCCTGGCATTGCTACGGGCCGAGCCGCTACTGGGCGCACTGCTGGGCTTGCTGATCGGGCAAGCCTTCGATGCGCGATGGTTTGCCACGCGTGTCGCTGATCCCTTCGCTGATCCCTACCGGGTGCTTGGCCTGACCGACGCCGCCAGCGATGACGAGATCGCCTCTGCACGCCGACGATTGATCGCACGACATCATCCTGACCGTGCAGGCCAGCACGACAGGCATCGACACGAACGCCGGTTGTGCGAAATCAATGCCGCCTATGATCGAATCCGGATCCTGCGCGCAAGACCCCGAACCTGAGCTTCATCGTTCAACCAGACCCGAGTGAAGCATGCAGCCGACCGTCATCGCCCCATCCATCCTGTCCGCTGATTTCGCACGGCTCGGCGAAGAGGTCGACAACGTCATCGCCGCCGGCGCCGACTGGGTGCATTTCGATGTGATGGACAACCATTACGTGCCCAACCTCACCATCGGCCCGATGGTCTGCGAAGCGTTGCGCAAGCACGGCGTCACCGCGCCGATCGACGTACACCTGATGGTGGAGCCGGTGGACCGCATCATTCCGGATTTCGCCGCTGCCGGCGCCACCGACATCAGCTTCCATCCTGAAGCCAGCCGCCACGTGCATCGCACCATCCAGCTGATCAAATCGTACGGGTGCCGCGCGGGCCTGGTGCTGAATCCGGCGACGCCGGTCGACGTGCTCGACTGGGTGCTGGAAGACCTGGACATGGTGCTGCTGATGTCAGTCAATCCGGGCTTCGGCGGGCAGTCGTTCATTCCATCGACGCTGGACAAATTGCGTCGCGTGCGCGAGATGATCGACATCGCCTGCAACCGCCGCAGCTGCAAGACCATCCGGCTGGAGATCGATGGCGGCGTCAAGCCAGACAACATCGGCGCGATCGCGGCAGCGGGTGCCGACACCTTCGTCGCGGGCTCGGCGATCTTCGGCCACGCCGACTACGCCCAGGTCATCCGCGAGATGAAGGCCGCGGTTGCCGTTGCATATCGCTGAAGCAGCGATGCCAATGAAAAGGCCGATGCGGATGAAGCCGCATCGACCTTTGGAAAATTGGAGGCATCCTGCCTCCGCGTTTCATCCTTGGCTATGGACCTTCATTCTCCGCATCGATGGTGACAGCTGCATGACACGTTATCCACGCTCCGCTGACTTGATCGAAGGAAATGCCGCGTGAAAACGCCTTCCCAATCCGCACACTCCCAGGAACTCTTCCAGCAACACGCCGCCGACGGCCATACCCGCATCCCGGTCGTGCGCGAGGTGCTGTCCGATCTGGACACGCCGTTGTCGGTGTACCTGAAACTGGCCGATGGTCCGCACACCTACCTGTTCGAGTCGGTCGAAGGCGGCGAACGCTTCGGCCGCTATTCGATTATTGGCTTACCGGCCAAACGCGTGTACGCGTTCGCCGGGCACACGTTGTACGTCACCGAACATGGCGAACTAGTCGAAGCGCGCGAAGTGGCCGATCCATTTGCCGAAGTCGAGCGTTTGCGTGCGGAACATTCGGTGCCAAAACTCGAAGGGCTACCGGGATTCACCGGTGGTCTGGTCGGCTGGTTCGGCTTCGAGTGCATCCAGTACATCGAGCCGCGCCTGGCTGGTGGCGACAAGCCCGACGAGTTGGGTACGCCCGACATCCTGTTGATGCTCAGCGAGGAAGTCGCGGTATTCGACAACCTCAAGGGTCGCCTGTACCTGATCGTGCACGCCGATCCGCGCGAACCCCAGGCGTGGGCGCGTGCCAATCGGCGGCTGGACGAACTCACCCATCGCCTGCGCCATGCCGGCGCCGGTTATCCCGAGACATTGCTACCCGCAGCGCTAAACGAAAGCGATTTCGTCTCTGGATTCACCCGCGAAGGATTCATTGCCGCAGTCGAGAAATCGAAGGAATATATTGCGGCCGGCGACATCTTCCAGGTCGTGCTGTCGCAAAGGCTGAGCGTGCCCTTCCATGCGCGCCCGGTCGATGTGTATCGGGCGCTACGCGCATTGAATCCTTCTCCGTACATGTACTTCCTTGATGTCGGCGACATGCAGGTCGTCGGCAGCTCTCCAGAAATCCTGGTGCGGCTGCAGGATGGAATCGTCACTGTCCGCCCGATCGCCGGCACCCGTCCACGCGGCAAGACGCCGGAAGAAGACGCCGCGCTTGAAGCCGAGCTATTGGCTGACCCGAAGGAACGCGCCGAGCACCTGATGCTGATCGACCTGGGCCGCAACGACGTCGGCCGCGTCAGCGAATCCGGTACGGTGGAAGTCGGCGAGCAGTTCGTCATCGAGCGTTACAGCCACGTCATGCACATCGTCAGCGAAGTCACCGGCACATTGAAGGCGGGCCTGAGCTATGCCGATGTGCTGCGCGCGACGTTCCCCGCGGGCACCGTCAGCGGCGCGCCCAAGATCCGCGCGCTGGAAGTCATTCGTGAACTCGAACCGATCAAGCGCAACGTCTATGCAGGCTCCATCGGCTACCTGGGCTGGCATGGCGACGCTGACACCGCGATCGCCATCCGCACTGCCGTGATCCAGGACGGCAAGCTGCATGTGCAGGCCGGAGCCGGGATTGTCCATGATTCGGATCCGGCGAAAGAGTGGGAGGAAACAATGAACAAGGGGAGGGCATTGTTCCGTGCGGTCCAGGAGGCTGCTCGAGGCCTTTGATGCGATTCGTTGCCTGCACGTGGTTTATACAAAGCTGAGCGCACGGTGGCAGTGCGGTCGTCACTCGCGACCGCATCCTGCATTCCGCCATTGGAGCTTTCCATGACCACATCTTTCTCCTTGCGCACCACGTTGCTGGGACTCGGCCTTGCCTTGGCCGCCGGTTCCGCGTTTGCATTCCCGCCGCCACCACCACCGCCGCCCGTCCCATCCGAGGTTGCACACGACGTGCGCAATGGCGTGGACGCCGTGGTGCATCCGCGTCGCCATTGGCGCCGCAATCATTATCGTGCGCACCACTGCGTGCGCCGCAGCCGCCATGGGCATTGCATGCGCTGGGCACGGTACCGTTGATTGGCTCGGCTAAATAAGCCCGGTGAAAAACCGGGTCTGTATGAAAGTCCTCCATGCCGATGCGATCCGGCGGCGTGGAGGACTGTTGAGTTCTCTCGCGTAACCCTGTTCTTTGGCAATTCGCTGACGTTCCTGTGGCCCATTTATTACCAAAATTTCATTCAGCCAACATGCCTTTCATGAGATCGCAGGGCGCAGACTGCCCGTGGGCTGGGCGTATCCCGGTCTGCTGGACACTTTCGTCGACAAAGGAATCCAAAATGAAGATCACGCAAATCGCACTGGCCCTGGGCCTGGCTATCGGCTCTACTGCCGCGTTCGCCCAGACCGCTCCGGCTGCCCCGATGGCTCCAATGGCAACGCCCGCGACCCCGGCTACGCCTGCCGACCCGGCTATGCCTGCAAAGCCAATGCACCACCACGTGCACCACCACGTGCATCATCGCCATCATCATCATCACCACATGATGAAGAAGGCCGACGCGGACGACACGAAGAAGTCCGATGACGCCACCGCGACGCCGCCCAAGCCGTAAGGTCAATCTGTCGCAAGGTTGAGCCTGCCGTTGCATTGTCAGGCCGATGTAAAGAGGTTGATGAATACCCCGTCGGCAGTCATGCCGGCGGGGTATTCTTATATCAGGCTCTGGAGAGCGCATGCGCATTCTGCTGGTCGAAGACGATCCCCACACCGCCGGCTTCATCGCCAAGGGGTTGCGTGAGGACGGACATAGCGTGGACCACGCCGACAACGGCAAGGATGGACTGTTCCTGGCGACCACCGAAACCTACGACGCGATCGTGCTGGATCGCATGCTGCCGCAACTCGATGGCATGACGGTACTGAAAACCCTGCGCGGCGCGGAGAATCGCACCCCGGCGTTGCTGCTGACCGCGCTGGGCGATGTCGAGCATCGGGTCGAAGGACTGCGCGCGGGGGCCGATGATTACCTGGTCAAACCGTTTGCGTACGCCGAGTTGAGCGCGCGCCTCGATACCTTGGCGCGCCGGGGCACCGGTGGCAGCGGGGAACCGGTGCGGCTGCGCGTGGATGACCTTGACCTGGACCTGCTCAAGCGCGAGGCCGTGCGCAGTGGCAAGACCATCGAACTGCAGCCGCGCGAATTCCGGCTGCTGGAGTACCTGATGCGCCACGCCGGCCGCGTCGTGACCCGCACCATGCTCCTGGAAGCCGTGTGGGATTATCACTTCGACCCACAGACCAACGTCATCGACGTGCATATCAGCCGATTGCGGCAGAAGATCGACCAGGGCTTTTCCGCACCGCTGCTGCATACCGTGCGTGGCGCAGGCTATCGTTTGGGTTCGTGAGTAGGCGGACAAGAGAAAGCCGTGAGAGGGCAATCGATGTGACCAGACGCCCGGCGTTGGCCACGCTGCATTCGACCAGTGCGCGGCTGGCGTTAGCGGTGACAGGCTCTTTCCTGCTGGCCATCGTGCTGCTGGGCGCCGGTGTCTACTTCGCCGTGTCGACGCTGCTGACCAAGGATGCGCGGGAAGTCGTCCGCGCTGATGTCGGCGGGCTCCTGCAGATCTATCACGATGGCGGGCGCAAGGAGCTCATCGCCGAGGTGCGCGACCGCGTCGATGCCGCCGACGATCCGGATGCCGAATATGCGGTGGTCAGCCGCGAAGGCAAAATCCTGGCGGGCACCTTCTCACTACTGCCACCTGGGATCATCAAAGCGCCGCGCTGGATCGAACTGCGAGAGCGCGATCTGGACGATAGCGTGTCGCGCGTAATCGCCAATGTGCAGCCATTGGGCGGCGGCGACGTGCTGGTCACCGGATTGCGTACGCGCAGCCAGGACGGGTTCCTCGCATTGATGCTGCGCACTGCACTGGCTGGGTTGCTGGTCGCAACCACCCTTGGCGCGCTGGTCGGCGGGTTGACCACGAAATGGGTGGCCGGGCGGCTGCGCAGCCTTGACGACACCGCCGCCCAGGTTGGTGCCGGTGAACTGGCCTTGCGTGCACGTGTGGATGGCAGTGATGACGCGTTCGACCGGCTGGCGCGCCGCTTCAACGGAATGCTCGATCGGATCGGTGAACTGCTCGATGGCGTGCGTCATGCCACCGACCACATTGCCCACGATCTGCGCACGCCATTGACCCGCTTGCGCAATCGACTTGACCGCATGCGCGTGGAAGGCGTCCACGCAACCCCCGCACAAACGCAGATGCTTGATGCGGCCATCGCGGAAACCGACCAGCTGCTGCAATCGTTCGGCGCGTTGTTGCGGTTGGCGCGCATCGAGGCGCAATCGCCGCCGGAAACCGATGCGCCGGTCAAGCTGGACAAACTGGCCGAGGACGCGATCGATCTGTACGCCCCGATCGCGGGGGAGCGCGGCATCACGCTGCATGCCGATACGGTCTCGGCGCAGGTGCATGGCGACGCCGACCAGCTGTTCCAGCTGCTGGTGAACCTGCTGGACAACGCCGTCAAATTCGCCCCGGCTGACAGCGCGGTCCAGGTGCGGTTGCACAGCACGCCGCTGTCAGTGGAGCTGGAGGTTGCCGACCACGGTGCTGGCGTTCCCGAGACCGAACGCGAGCGGGTCTTCGACCGCTTCGCGCGGATGGAAGCCCATCGCGCATCACCGGGCACCGGCCTGGGCCTGAGCCTGGTGCGCGCGATTGTCGTGCGCCATGAAGGCCGCATCGAACTGCTCGACAATGCCCCCGGCCTGCGGGTGCGTGTAACGCTCAAACCGGCTGGCTGACGCCCAGTCCGACTGGTTTTACAACCGGATTGATGGAGGATATCGCCGAGCGGCTTATAGTCAGTTCATGACGGCAACTATCAATTCCCTGCAGCCAGTGCGTGGGACGGTGGTGACTTCCGCCATCCTCGTGCTGGCGCTTGGAGCGACCACACTGGCTGGTTGGGTCTTGCATATCCCCGTGTTGGTGCAGATCCATGCGGGCTGGACGCCGATGGTGGTCAATACCGGCATAGGATTCGTCCTCTCGGGGTTTGCGCTGCTGGCAGCGACTACCGACCGGGGCTTCAGCCGCATCGTATCGGCGGTGTTGGGTGGACTGATCATCGTGCTGGCCATCGAGGAACTGGTGGTGCTGTTGCTGGATCTGAGCCCGGCATTCTCGCTGCCCGAGCTGCATCGTCCACTGCAACCCGAGTACCCGCATCCCGGACGGATGGCGCCGAACACGGCGCTGGCGTTTTTGATGTTTGGCGCTGGAATCTGCGCGCTCGCAACCCGGTTTGCGAAGGTGCCGCAGTTCGCCCGCTATGCCGCCATCGGCGTCCTGACGCTCGGCATCATGGGCGTGATCGGGTACGCGCTGCAGCTGGAATATCTCTACGGCTGGGCCGGTGTCGTGCGAATGGCCATGCATACCGGAGTCGGCATGTTGGTGCTGGGCACCGGATTATTTGCTGCGGCGGGGACGCGAAAGGCAGGGTTGTCAGCGGAGAAGGATGCCGAGGTCGGCCGCGTTTTCAGGACGGCGGCATTGCTGTTGCTGGTGACTTCCCTCAGCGCCGGCATCGCCGGATTCGCCTTCCTGCAGTCGCAGGTCGAGAAACAGGCACGCGACGGACTGCTGCAGATGACGCGCGACCGTGTACGGATGTTCGAATTGAACCTCGCCAACCGCAGCGTGCGGGCGCAGGTTGCACTGGACAACATCAGCAACGTCGCGGCGAGTGCGTCCCGGATGGATGTGCCCTCGCGCGACGCGCTGCTGCATGTGCGCGCGACGAAGTTGGCGGTAAACGGATTTTCATACATGGCGTTGCGCCACGGCGGCACCGAGCAGGCCCTGGCCGGAGCGCCGGTCGCGCAGGCACGCTTTCGCGTTCCAATCGCCGGGCGTTATGCCGGCGCTCTCCTCTGGGACGGGGGATTCTTCCTGCGACGCGTCCTGCGTCTGTATGGCTCGGGGATTGACGACACGGCCTTTGTCACCGAGCAGCCACTGCCGTCACTCACCGCCATCAGCGCTGAAACCAATGCACTCGGCGAGACGACGGAAATGGTGGTCTGCGCTGCCGATGCGAAGGGCATGCGCTGTTTCCCTTCGCGCCAACGACCACAGCCCTTCGACGCGCCGCAAAAGGTCAATGGCCAGCGGCTGCCGATGGACCATGCCTTTCATGGTGAGATCGGCACGATGCTCGGCCTGGATTATCTCGGGCATCGCGTGCTTGCCAGTTACAGTCCTGTCGGGGATACCGGCCTTGGCCTGGTGACCAAGCGCGACGTCGCCGAGATTTATAACCCGATACGCCAGCAGTTCCAGCGCATCATGCTGTTCCTGCTGGTGCTGCTCGGCGCCAGCCTGTGGATTCTGCACAGGCAACTGGTTCCGGTGCTGGTGGCGCTGGATAGGGCGCGTCGCACCGCGATAGCCGGGATGGCCAAGGCCGAGGCGGCGATGGAATCCAACATCGACGGCTTCTTCATCATGGAAACCATGCGGGATGGGGCCGGCGAAATCGTCGACATGCGCTACGCCATGATGAATGCCGCTTCCGAAAAAATCATCGGCCGGCCACGCGCGGAGGTCATGGGCCGCGGCATGTGCGAGTGCTACCCGTCGCTGCGCGACGATGGCCTGCTCGCCGCCTGCAGGGTGGTGGTCACCACTGGCAGCGCTCTCCTTCTGGAACGCGCGTCCGTCGTACGGGCGATGCACTGGTACGAGGTGCAGCTGACCAAGCTCGGGGATGGTGTTTCCCTGGGCATGCGCGACGTCACCACCGCACGCGACGCCGTCGCGCTGATCCGCCATCAGTCCCTGCACGATCCGCTCACCGGAGCGGTGAACCGCATCGGTTTCAATGCCGCACTTTCAGCGGCGCTGGCGGACGCCGAACGAACCGGTGAGATGGTGGCGATCGGGATCATGGATATCGATCGCTTCAAGGCGCTCAACGATCGGCGCGGGCATCTTGCCGGCGATCAGCTGCTGGAGGTGGTTGCAGCGCGCCTGAAGGGCTGCCTGCGTCCGCTGGACACGGTGGCCCGCTTCGGTGGCGACGAGTTCGTTGTCGTCCTGCGCAACATCCAGCTCGAGGCGCTCGCCATCATCGAAGCCAAATTGAGCACCGCACTCAACCAGCCTGCGGAGATCGACGGCGAAATGGTCGAGGTGAGCGTCAGCGTCGGCCTGAGTGTCTACCCGCGCGATGGCATCGAACAGGATGAGCTGCTGAAGGCCGCCGATGCCGCGATGTACGCGGCCAAACGCAGGACTCGAAAGTCCGACGCATAGCCGCAGGTCTCATTTTTGGCGCTGAATATCGTCCCGGACCCGCTGTCGGACGACCAGATGGAGCTGGAAAGAATTATTCGCGATAACCAGACATGACAACCGGCTGCCCGATGTGGGCGACAATTCATCACGGCCGTAGTCTCGGCTGGGCGGATGAAGGTGGCGCGGAACCCATGCTCCTGATGATCGACAACTACGATTCCTTTACCTGGAATCTCGTGCAGTACCTGCAGACGCTGGGGGCTGACGTGCAAGTCGTGCGCAACGACGCGTTGTCGGTCGACGACATCCGCCAGCTGGCGCCGGAGCACATCGT
>JBBQTR010000018.1:0-20576 GCA_038213095.1 Lysobacterales bacterium
GATGCCCAGCGGGTTCTGGCGATCCTGGTGTTTGCCGACAATGACGTGCAGAACCGCATTATCCAGACCCGGCGCGCCTATGACGCCAGCGAACTGGAGCGCGTCGCCAATTACCTGAACCACAATTTCGCCGGCTGTCCGCTGAGCGATATCCGCAGCGCATTGGTGCGCGAACTCAAGGCGGCGCGCAGCGAAATGGAAACGCTGCTCGCCCATACCGTCGAACTGGCCGAGCAGGCGATGGCGGGCGTCGGTGAAAGCGCACACAGCGAGGGCATGCTGTTAGCCGGGCAGACCCGGCTGATGGGGGTGCAGGACCTGTCGGACCTGGACAGGCTACGCGAGCTGTTCGAGGCATTCGCACGCAAACGCGAGATCCTGCAACTCCTTGAACGCACCCTGCGCGCCCCAGGCATGCGCATCTTCATCGGTGAAGAGACGGGGCTTGCCCCGCTTGAGGGCATGTCGCTGATCACCGCGCCCTATCGCGCGGGCGGCATGGCCGATGGCCAGGTATTGGGCGTTTTGGGCGTGATCGGCCCAACTCGCATGGCTTATGAGCGGGTGATTCCGGTCGTGCAGGCCGCTGCGGATATCCTGGGCGCCGCCATCGACGCTCCTTGACGTCGCTGTGATGGGGGTTTGTCAGTGACGTGCTACGGCCTGCGTCCATGGCTGCCTTGAAACGCCTGCAGACGACCTTATAACAAGTCATTCAGGTGCGTAAGACGCGCGCCGCAGAACGGACTTTGCCGCATGACCACCGAACCCACGCAAGACGCCGACATGCCCGAGGCGGGCTTGGCACCGGAAGGCGAGGATATTTCCCCCTTCGATCAGATCGAAGCCCTCAAGGGCGAACTGGAACAATTGCGCGCCCAATCCCTGCGTGAGCAGGCGGATCTGGACAACCAGCGCAAGCGACTGGCGCGTGATATCGACATGGCGCGCAAATTCGCCAATGAGCGCCTGCTGGGTGAGTTGCTGCCGCTGTTCGACAGCCTGGAGGCGGGTTTGCTGATCGCACCCCAGGCCGACCCGTTGCGCGAGGGCATGGAGCTCACCCTGCGCCAGCTGCACCGGATTGCCGAGAACAATGGACTGGTAGAAGTCGCGCCTGCGTCGGGCGACAGCTTCGATCCCGAGCGTCACCAGGCGATGAGCATGGTCGAAGCCGAAGGCGTCCCGGCGGGGGCCATCGTACAGCTGTTCCAGAAGGGCTATCTGCTGAACGAACGCCTGCTGCGCCCGGCGCTCGTCGTGGTCGCCAGGCACGACTGAGTGCCTGTCCGCCCTTGAAGGGGCGGGCTTGAGCCCCAGATAACGGTTATCGGCGAGTCATCGCCACCAATTTCAGACATTCCAGAGGACACAACACCATGGCCAAGATCATCGGTATCGACCTGGGCACGACCAATTCGTGCGTTGCGATCATGGAAGGCGGCAAGCCGCGCGTGATCGAAAATTCCGAGGGCGACCGCACCACGCCTTCAGTCGTGGCCTACACCAAGGACGGCGAAGTCCTGGTCGGCGCGTCGGCCAAGCGCCAGGCGGTCACCAATCCGAAGAACACCTTCTACGCCGTCAAGCGATTGATCGGGCGCAAGTTCGGCGATGCCGAGGTCAAGAAGGATCTGGACCTGGTCCCGTATGCGATCACCGATCACGACAATGGCGATGCGTGGGTGGCGACCAGCGACGGCAAGAAACTGTCGCCGCAGGAAGTCTCCGCGCGCATCCTCGAAAAAATGAAGAAGACCGCCGAAGCCTATCTCGGCGAAACCGTCACGGAAGCCGTGATTACCGTGCCCGCGTACTTCAACGATTCGCAGCGCCAGGCGACCAAGGACGCCGGCAAGATCGCGGGCCTGGACGTCAAGCGCATCATCAACGAACCCACAGCGGCGGCGTTGGCCTACGGCATGGACAAGAAGGGCGGCGACCGCAAGATCGCGGTGTACGACCTGGGTGGCGGCACGTTCGACGTTTCGATCATCGAGATCGCAACGGTCGACAGCGATATGCAGGTCGAAGTGCTAGCGACCAATGGCGATACGTTCCTGGGTGGCGAAGACTTCGACAAGCGCGTCATCGATTTCCTGGTCGAGGAATTCCAGAAGGAGTCAGGCATCGACCTGCGCAAGGATCATCTCGCGCTGCAGCGCCTGAAGGATGCCGCCGAGCGCGCCAAGATCGAGCTGTCGTCCGCGCAGCAGACCGAAGTCAACCTGCCGTATGTCACCGCTGATGCATCCGGCCCGAAGCACCTCAACATCAAGTTGACGCGCGCCAAGCTGGAGGCGCTGGTCGAAGACCTGATCAAGAAGACGATCGAGCCCTGCCGCATCGCGATGAAGGATGCTGGCGTAAGTCCCGGTGACATCGGCGAAGTCATCCTCGTCGGTGGCCAGACGCGCATGCCGAAAGTGCAGCAGGCCGTCGCCGAATTCTTCGGCAAAGAGCCGCGCAAGGACGTCAATCCCGACGAAGCCGTTGCCGTTGGTGCTGCGATCCAGGGCGGCGTGCTGCAGGGCGACGTCAAGGACGTGTTGCTGCTCGACGTGACCCCGTTGTCGCTCGGCATCGAGACTCTGGGTGGCGTGTTCACCAAGATCATCGAGAAGAACACCACCGTCCCGACCAAGGCCGCGCAGACGTTCTCCACCGCCGACGACAACCAGAGCGCGGTCACCGTGCATGTACTACAAGGCGAGCGAGAGCAGGCGCGCTACAACAAGTCGCTGGCGAAGTTCGACCTGACGGGGATCGAGCCCGCACAGCGCGGCATGCCACAGGTCGAGGTCGCCTTCGACATTGACGCCAACGGCATCCTGCATGTGTCGGCCAAGGACAAGAAGACAGGCAAGGAACAAAAAGTCGAGATCAAGGCTGGTTCGGGTCTGTCGGACGACGAGATCCAGCGCATGGTGCAGGACGCTGAATCGCACCGCGAGGAGGACAAGAAGTTCCATGAGCTTGTGCAGGCACGCAACCATGCAGATGCACTGATCCATACGACCCGCAGTGCGATCAAGGACAGTGGCGACAAGGTCGGCGGCGAACTCATCGGCCGTGCGGAGGGTGCGATCGCCGAGCTCGAAACTGCGATGAAGGGCGACGACAAGGGCCAGATCGAAGCCAAGTCGAAGGGCCTGGAAGAGGCGAGCCAGGCGCTGTTCGCAGCGGCATCTGCTGCACAGCAGCCGGGGTCGGAATCAGCAGCCGGGCAAGATGCGCCACGCAACGAAGACGTCGTCGATGCGGAGTTCACCGAGGTCAATGACGACGGCAAGCAAGCCTGACGTCGAAGCGCGTTGTTACGACAATGAGGCAAGACGGGCGTCCTTCAAGGGCGCCCGTTGCTGTAGGGGGAGCGACACAATGATGCAGGCGCTGGAAAAATGAGAAGCCAAGCATGAGCAAGCGGGATTACTACGAAACCCTGGGTGTCGCCCGCAATGCGTCTGACGACGAGTTGAAGAAGGCGTATCGCCGTAGTGCCATGAAGCATCACCCGGACCGCAATCCGGACGATGCCGTCGCGCTGGCGGCGTTCAAGGAATGCAAGGAAGCCTACGAAGTCCTGTCCGATGTAACCAAACGCCGCATGTACGACCAGCACGGACACGCTGCGTTCGAGCATGGCATGGGCGGCAATGCTGGTCCGGGAGCAGGCTTCGGCGATGTAGGTGACATCTTCGGAGACATCTTCGGCAATATCTTCGGCGGCGGCAGCGGCGCTCCGGGGCGCGGCGCACGCCGTGGCGCCGATATCGGTTACGTGATGGAGCTCGACCTGGAAGACGCCGTCGCGGGTGTCGAAAAGCGCATCGAGATCCCGACTCTGGCGCCATGCGCGGCATGCTCCTCGACGGGCTCGGAGGATGGCAAGGTTGACACGTGCGCCACTTGCCACGGACGTGGGCAGGTGCGCATGCAGCGCGGCATTTTCACCATGCAGCAGCCCTGCCCGCATTGTGGGGGCCGCGGCCAGACGATTGCCAATCCATGCAAGGTATGCCACGGCGTGGGGCGCGTTGAAGAGGAAAAGATCCTCTCGGTGAAGATTCCATCGGGCGTCGACAACGGCGACCGCATCCGGCTGGCGGGCGAGGGTGAAGCAGGCCCGGCAGGAACGCCACCGGGCGACCTGTATGTCGAAGTCCGGGTGCGCGCGCATGCCATCTTCGAGCGCGATGGTGATGACCTGCACTGCGATGTCCCGATCCGCATCTCGCAGGCCGCGCTCGGCGACACCGCTCGCGTACCTACGCTGGCAGGCGAAACGGAAATCCGGATTCCCGCTGAAACCCAGACCGGCAAGGTGTTCCGCCTGCGCGACAAGGGCGTAAAGTCGGTGCGTAGTCGCAAGCCGGGGGATCTCTACTGCAAGGTAGTGGTCGAAACCCCGGTCAACCTCACCGCCGAACAACGCACCTTACTGGAGCAGTTCGAGGCGACCTTCGTCGGCGCCGACAGCGCGCGCAAACATTCGCCACGCTCGAGCACCTTCATCGACGGCGTCAAGGGATTCTGGGATCGCATGGTGTCGTGAGCGATTTGGCGGCCCCTTGTGCAGATCAAGCACCGCCGCAATGTTGCTTGACTTGTTGGGAGCGGCATTTACCCGTTAGCCTGCGTGCATGAATACAGGCGATTTATCTGCCGACAGGCAGCCGATCACGCTATTGATCCACGGCGCCTCCGGTCGCATGGGTCAAGCGCTGTTGCGATTGGCTGCAGATGATCCGTCCATCCGCATCGTGGCAGCGGCATCGCAGACGGTCGGCCAGCGCGTTGTCGACGGTATTCCGCAGTTCAGCGCCACCGAACTGGCAAACGTGCCGGCGTTCGATGTTGCCATCGACTTCAGCATGCCGACGGCGTTCGACGGCATTCTGGCGGTGTGCGTGGAGCGCGGTACGCCACTGGTCTGCGGCACCACTGGGCTGGACGACACGCAGAAATCCGCGCTGGCTGATGCATCGACCCGCATTGCGACGCTATGGTCGTCAAATTTCAGCCTCGGCGTGGCTGTATTGACCGCCCTGGCTGAAAGCGCCGCACGCGCACTGCCGGGTTGGGATTGCGACATCGTCGAATCGCATCACAAAAACAAGCTGGATGCCCCGTCCGGCACCGCGCTGTCGCTGGGCTTCGCCGTCGAACACGGAGGAGCCACGCCACGCTATGCCTCGTTGCGCGCCGGAGACATCATCGGCGAGCACACGGTGCAGTTCACGACAGCTGGCGAGCGCATCGAGTTGATCCATCGCGCAGGCAACCGCGATATTTTTGCCCGCGGCGCACTCCACGCCGCGGTGCAACTGGTGGGTCGCGCGCCGGGCGCCTATCGATTGGCCGACCTCATCGGCTGACAGCCTGCTGCCGTTCATCCCGCTGGCGAGCATCCTGCTGGCGTCCGGGGCTCGGCGCCGGTAGAATTCCCGCTCGCCCTGATTCCCAAATCTGGCACCTTCCCGCCAGCACGGACCCGGTCCCCACCGCGTCCGCGCTTCGCTGCAACCCGCGCATGCGGTGTGCTGCCGGGATGGATCACCCAAGCCAAGGCGATGACCGTGACCCAGCCCGCAATCCTTGCACTCGAAGACGGCACCGTGTTCGAGGGCGATTCCGTCGGGGCGCCCGGACTGAGCGTCGGCGAGGTGGTGTTCAACACCGCGATGACCGGCTACCAGGAGATCCTCACCGATCCTTCCTACGCGCGACAGATCGTGACGCTCACCTATCCGCACATCGGCAATACCGGCTGCAATGATGCCGACGACGAATCCACCCGCGCATGGGCTGCTGGCCTGATCGTGCGAGACGTGCCGCGCCGGCCTTCCAGCTGGCGCAACCAGATCGGCCTTCCACAATGGTTGCAGCAACGCGGCGTGGTGGGGATCAGCGGAATCGACACGCGCAAGTTAACGCGCCTGTTGCGCGATCGTGGCGCGCAGAGTGGCGCATTGATGGCCGGCGACGAGATCGATGTCGACGTTGCCATCGAAGCTGCCCGCAAATTTCCGGGCCTCAAAGGCATGGACCTGGCGAAAGACGTCAGTACGCGCGCAGCGTACCCGTGGCGCGAAGGCCAGCTCGACCTGGACAGCAACACCTTTGCGCAAGTGTCGTCGAAATACCGTGTGGTCGCGTATGACTTTGGTACCAAGATCAACATCCTGCGCATGCTGGCCGAGCGCGGTTGCGATGTCACCGTCGTCCCTGCACGAACCTCGGCAGTCGATGCACTGGCGATGAAGCCGGATGGGATCTTCCTGTCCAACGGGCCGGGCGATCCGGAACCCTGCGACTACGCCATCGCCGCGATCCGCGAATTCATCGCCATGAAAATCCCGACCTACGGCATCTGCCTGGGCCACCAGTTGCTGGGGCTTGCGGTCGGCGCGAAGACGTTGAAGATGAAGTTCGGTCATCACGGCGCCAATCATCCCGTGATCGATCTGGAGAGCGGACGCGTGCTGATCACCTCGCAGAACCATGGCTTCGCGTTGGATGAAGCGACATTGCCAGCCAACGTGCGCATCACGCATCGCTCGCTGTTCGACGGCAGCAACCAGGGCATCGCATTGACCGACGCACCCGCGTTCTCCTTCCAGGGCCATCCGGAAGCGAGTCCGGGTCCGCGCGACGTCAGTTACCTGTTCGATCGCTTCATCGAAAGCATGGGTACTGCAGCGATGGAGGCGCGCTGACATGCCAAAGCGCACCGACATCAAGACCGTCCTGATCATTGGCGCGGGTCCGATTGTCATCGGCCAAGCGTGCGAATTCGACTACTCCGGCGCCCAGGCCTGCAAGGCGTTGCGCGAAGAGGGCTATCGCGTGGTGCTGGTCAACAGCAATCCCGCGACGATCATGACTGATCCGGACATGGCCGACGCGGTCTACATCGAGCCGATCAACTGGAAGACGGTCGAAAAGATCATCGCCAAGGAAAAACCCGACGCGCTGCTGCCGACGATGGGCGGGCAAACCGCACTGAACTGCGCGCTGGAGCTCGCCGACCACGGCGTGCTTGAGCAGTACGGCGTGGAGTTGATTGGTGCGTCGCGCGAGGCAATCCGCATGGCCGAGGATCGCGAGCTCTTCCGCGTGGCCATGGCCGAGATCGGACTGGACTGCCCCAAAGCGGCGGTTGCTCGCTCACTCGAGCAGGCGTTGCATATCCAGGCCACGGTCGGCTATCCCACCATCATCCGTCCGAGCTTCACCCTGGGCGGCAGCGGCGGCGGCATTGCCTACAACCGCGAGGAACTGATCGACATCGTTGGACGCGGACTGGAGTTGTCCCCGACCGGTGAAGTGCTGGTCGAGGAATCCGTGCTGGGCTGGAAGGAATTCGAGATGGAAGTCGTCCGCGACACCGCGGACAACTGCATCATCGTCTGCTCGATCGAAAACCTCGATCCGATGGGCGTGCACACCGGCGACTCGATCACGGTCGCCCCTGCACAGACGCTCACCGACAAGGAATACCAGCGCCTGCGCGACGCGTCGATCGCTGTATTACGCAAGATTGGCGTCGACACCGGCGGCAGCAACGTGCAATTCGGCATCAATGCGCAGACTGGACGCGTCGTCGTGATCGAGATGAATCCGCGCGTGTCGCGTTCATCTGCGCTGGCATCCAAGGCCACAGGCTTTCCGATCGCAAAGGTTGCCGCAAAACTCGCTATTGGCTACACGCTGGATGAGTTGAAGAATGAAATCACCGGTGGCCTGACGCCGGCATCGTTCGAACCGAGTATCGATTACGTCGTCACCAAGATTCCGCGCTTCGCCTTCGAGAAATTCCCAGCCGCCGATGCGCGGCTGACCACGCAGATGAAATCGGTCGGCGAAGTCATGGCGATCGGACGCACCTTCCAGGAGTCCTTGCAGAAAGCATTGCGCAGCCTGGAAATCGGCAAGGTCGGGCTGGATCCCACCGGTCTCGACCTGGCGGACGAAAATGACCTCGCGACATTGCGACGCGAGGTCAAGGAAGCCGGCCCGGAGCGCGTATTTTTCCTCGGTGACGCTTTCCGCGCCGGCATGAGCGTCGAGGCGGTGCACGCTCTTTCGTTCGTCGACCCGTGGTTCCTGGACCAGATCGAGGAACTGATCACGATCGAAGCCGAAGTCGTTGCAGCCGGCCTTGATGCGCTTGACGCACGTCGACTGCGTCGCTTGAAGCGCAAGGGCTTCTCCGATGCACGGCTCGCGCAACTGACCGGCACCAGTGAGTCGGCATTACGCGCGCTGCGCAAGGCATTTGGCGTGCGACCCGTGTACAAGCGCGTGGATTCCTGTGCTGCGGAATTCGCAACGACCACCGCGTACCTGTATTCGACCTACGAGGACGAATGCGAGGCCCAACCGACTGCCCGCGACAAGATCATGGTGCTCGGCGGCGGCCCCAATCGCATCGGGCAGGGCATCGAGTTCGACTATTGCTGCGTCCACGCGGCACTGGCGTTACGCGAGGATGGTTATGAAACCATCATGGTCAACTGCAACCCCGAAACCGTGTCGACCGATTACGACACCTCCGACCGTCTTTACTTCGAGCCGCTGACGCTGGAAGACGTGCTTGAGATCGTCGAGATCGAACAGCCCAAGGGCGTCATCGTCCAATACGGCGGACAGACGCCGCTGAAACTTGCGCTCGCGCTGGAAGCCAACGGCGTGCCGATCATCGGTACCTCGCCCGAATCGATCGACCTTGCCGAAGACCGCGAACGTTTCCAACAACTGGTGCAGACGCTGGGCCTTGCCCAACCGGCAAACCGCACTGCACGAAATCCTGATGAAGCCGTCGCACTGGCACGTCAGATCGGCTATCCCCTGGTGGTGCGGCCAAGTTACGTCCTTGGCGGGCGTGCAATGGAAGTCGTGCATTCCGATGCGGACCTGTCTCGTTACATGCGCGATGCCGTGAAAGTATCCAATGATTCACCGGTGCTGCTCGACCGGTTCCTCGACAATGCAGTCGAAGTCGATATCGACCTCATTGCCGACAAGGCCGGCAACGTGCTGATCGGCGGCGTCATGGAACACATCGAGGAAGCTGGCGTTCATTCGGGCGATTCGTCGTGCTCGCTTCCGCCATATTCGCTGTCGCCAAAGACGCAGGCCGCGCTGCGTGAGCAGGTGATCGCACTGGCCAAGGCTTTGAAGGTCATCGGCCTGATGAACACGCAATTCGCAGTGCAGCCCGACGGTAATGGTGATGACAAGATCTTCCTTCTGGAAGTAAACCCGCGTGCTTCGCGCACCGTGCCATTCGTCTCCAAGGCCACCGGTCGTCCGCTGGCGAAAATCGCCGCACGGTGCATGGCCGGCATGACGCTGGCCGAGCAGGGAATGACACAGGAGATCATCCCCGATTATTTTTCGGTCAAGGAAGCGATCTTCCCGTTCGCTAAGTTCCAGGGCGTCGATCCGATCCTTGGCCCGGAGATGCGCTCCACCGGCGAAGTGATGGGCGTTGGCCGCAGTTTCGGCGCGGCCTTCGCGCGCGCCGAGGAAGCCGCCAGCATCAAGGCACCGGGGATGGGCAAAGCCTTCATCTCGGTCCGCGATCCGGACAAGGTGCGCGTGCTTCCGGTGGCGCATGACCTTGTCCGCCGTGGCTATACGCTGGTGGCGACGCGTGGTACTGCTGATTTCCTGCGCGGGCAGGGGCTGGCGTGCGAACAGATCAACAAGGTGATCGAGGGCCGGCCACATGTCGTCGACCTGATCAAGAATGGTGAGATTGCCTACATCGTCAATACCACCGAAGGCCGACAGGCAATCGCCGATTCGTTCTCGATTCGTCGTGAGGCGCTGCAACAACGCCTCACTTACTCGACCACGATTGCCGGGGCGAAAGCGCTGCTGCATTCGCTCGACTATCGCGACAGCGGTCCGGTCTGGTCGCTGCAGGAACTGCACAAGGAGCTTGCACAAAAATGAGAGCACCACTGACGGTCAAGGGCGCGCAGCGCCTGCGAGCAGAACTCGAAGAATTGAAATCGGTGAAGCGCCCGACCGTGATCGCTGCGATTGCAGAGGCGCGCGCACATGGCGACCTGAAGGAAAACGCGGAATACCATGCCGCCCGTGACCAGCAGAGTTTCATCGAAGGCCGCATCAAGCAGCTGGAATCCGAGCTGTCGAATGCGCAGCTGATCGACGTTGCGACACTGAATGTGGGATCGAAAGTCGTGTTCGGAGCCACTGTCGACCTGGTCGACATGCAAACAGACGAACAGACCACCTACCAGGTCGTTGGTGATCTGGAGGCCGACATCAAGCAGGGATTGATCGCGATTTCATCCCCCGTCGCGCGGGCCCTGATCGGCAAGTATGAGGGTGACGCCATCACGATCGATGCGCCTGTAGGCCAACGCGAGTACGAGATCATCGGTGTCCGCTACGAGCCTTGAGCTCAACGGCTGATGGCAAGAGTCACGTTTCTGCTACCACCACAGGCCCAGCTTGCGGGCAGGTTGTCACCGCCGTTGGCGGCGATGTTGGGGCGGGCCGATGTAATGCCGACGACAGGCCCCGGCGACCGCGCGCAGTTGCTTCGATACTTCGATCTGCATCCAAATGCATGGCCAGTCGCGGCGCTCACGCGCCAGTCCGATGCCGGTGATGCTGCCCCATCAGCGTGGTTGCGCGCGGACCCGGCATGGATTCGGCCCGATATCAATGGCGCACGTCTTTTTGCATGTGGGGACGCATTGCAGCTGACGCATGGGGATGTCGATGCATTGTTGCCCGCAATGCAATCACTGTTTACTGATGCTGGTTTCAGCATCGATGCACCGGTGCCGTCGCGTTGGTACGTGCGCCTTCCACATGAGGCCAAGCTGCCGGAGTTCGCAGAACCTGCCAATGCGCTGGGCGCCGATCTGTTCGAATACCTGCCCCGCCAGGATGACACGAGGTGCTGGAGTACGCTCCTCAGCGAAGCACAGGTGGTCCTGCACAACCACCCATGGAATGCGCGTCGCATCGCCGCCGGAAAGCCACCCGTAAATTCGTTGTGGCTCTGGGGTGGAGGCGTGTTGCCCGATCTGGTCACGACCAGCGTTGCCACCGTTGCAACCGATGGCAGCCTGCTGCGTGCCTTGGCGATGGCATCTTCGACACACATCACCGCGCTGCCTGCGGCATGGTCTGCGCCGCAGCACGACATGCTGGTCGACCTGCGGGCCATGCGCGACCTGGAAATGCTCATGCAAGACTGGCTGCTGCCGGCGACCGTCGCACTGCGTTGCCGCGTAGTGCAGCAGGTTCATCTCGATTTTTCAGACGGCAGCGGCTATCGATTGGCTCACCAGTACAACTGGCGTTTCTGGCGTAAACCGCTTGATCGATTTCGGAATCCAACCATCTCCATGCAGAATTCGGAACCGAATTGAACGGCGTCAAGACCATCCGGCGCCGTGAGTCTCCCGTCATCGGCGAGTGGCCTACACACGTTCCAGTGCTGCTGCAGCGCGTCCACGCGATGCGTGGCGCTTGCAATATCGACCAGGCCCAACCGCGGCTTGCGCATCTGCTACCTCCGGATTCACTCAGTGGAATCGGCGAAGCGACGGCATTGCTGATGGCTGCCATTTCTGATGACAGGCACATTCTGGTAGTAGGTGATTTCGATTGCGATGGCGCCACTGCTTGTGCGGTCGGCGTGCGTGGATTACGCATGCTGGGGGCGCGACGGGTGTCGTATGCCGTGCCCAATCGCATGGTGCACGGGTACGGATTATCACCGGGGCTGGTCGATGACCTGGCCGCATTGCAACCCGAATTGCTGGTCACCGTCGACCATGGCATCGCCTGCCACGCCGGCATTGCAGCAGCCAAAGCGCGCGGATGGCAGGTGCTGGTCACCGACCATCACTTGCCAGGTCCGACACTTCCACCCGCAGATGCCATCGTCAACCCGAATCTACGCGGTGACGTTTTCCCGAGCAAGATGCTTGCCGGCGTTGGCGTGATCTTTTACGTGTTGCTTGCCCTGCGCCGAAGAATGCATGACGCCGGCGGATTTGCCGACGGCTTACCGGATTTGTCGACCCTCCTGGATCTTGTCGCCGTGGGAACCGTCGCTGATCTCGTGCCGCTGGATGTCAACAACCGCGCATTGGTGGCCGCAGGATTGCGACGGTTGCGCGCAGGGCAGGGGTGCACGGGCCTGCAAGCGCTGGCGGAGGCCGCCGGGCGGGACATGCATACATTGTCTGCAACTGATATCGGATTCGGCATCGCGCCAAGGATCAATGCCGCTGGCCGGCTCGAGGACATGGCGCTGGGCATCGAATGCCTGCTCAGCGACGACCTGGTACAGGCTCGCGAAATCGCATCATTGCTCAACGAAATCAATGGCGAGCGACGAGCCGTGCAGCAGCAGATGACGGACGATGCCGACGCTGCGTTGGCACTTCTTACCATTGATGGCAACGATGTTCCTGACGTGCTGTGCCTGTTCGACCCGAACTGGCACCCGGGCGTCGTCGGCCTGGTGGCCTCCAAGCTCAAGGAACGGCACCATCGCCCTGCGGTGGCATTTGCGCCCTCGGAGCCGGGCAGCACGCAGCTGCGCGGGTCGGCGCGATCAATCCCGGGCCTGCATATCCGCGATGCGCTTGCTTTGGTCGACAGCGCGCACCCCGGCTTGATCGATCGCTTCGGCGGCCATGCAATGGCCGCGGGGTTGAGCCTCTCGCTGCCGTTGTTGCCACGGTTCCAGGCAGCGCTGCATGAGGTCATGCAGCAGTTGATCGATCCCGCCTTGCTGCGCGCCGAGATCGTCAGTGACGGTGAATTACAGGCGCAGGAATTCTCCCGCGCCAGCGCCGAGGCATTGCGCGACGGCGGGCCTTGGGGACAGGGCTATCCGGAGCCCTTGTTCGACGGGGAGTTCGACGTGCTTTCCTGGCGCATCGTGGGGGAGCGCCACCTCAAGCTCGAACTCGGACACGCGGGTCGACGGTTGAATGCGATCGAGTTCGGCGGATGGCAGGGCGCCCCACCATCGCCACGCGTGCGCGTGGCATATCGATTGGAGCCAGACGGTTACCGTGGTGGCGATGCCGTGCAACTGATCGTGGTGCACCGCGAATCCATTTGACTTCGATCCGACTCATTTGGATGAACCACGGTAACTGCTAGAATTCATGGTCATTTGCAATTAATACTCGCGCCATGATCGAACTCAATCCCGTCCGCCATCGCATCGCCGATCTCTCAGGCCGGTTGCACTCACTCCGGGGGTTTCTTTGACTACGACGCCAAGGTCGAGCGTCTGGAAGAAGTCAACCGCGAGCTTGAGAATCCGGACGTGTGGAACGATTCCGGGCGCGCCCAGGCGCTGGGTCGGGAGCGCTCGTTGCTGGCGAAGACCGTCGACGGCATCCGCGAGTTGAACGAAGGGCTGGTGGGCGCGAGTGAATTGCTGGACCTGGTCGAGATGGAAGACGACCAGGCCACTGCCAATGCGATCACCGAGGATGTCGAGCGTTATGCGCGCGGCGTGGACCAGCTGGAATTCCAGCGTATGTTCGCCGGCAAGATGGATTCGCATTCGGCCTTCGTGGATATACAGGCGGGTGCCGGTGGCACTGAAGCTCAGGACTGGGCGGAGATGCTGCTGCGCATGTATCTGCGCTGGACCGAATCGCGTGGCTGGAAAACCGAATTGCTGGAAGTCAGCGGCGGCGATGTCGCCGGCATCAAGTCCGCGACATTCCGCGTCGAAGGTGATTACGCCTACGGATGGCTCAAGACTGAAATCGGCGTACACCGGTTGGTGCGCAAATCGCCGTTCGACTCCGACAACCGCCGGCATACCAGCTTCACGTCCGTGTTCGTATCACCGGAAGTCGACGATGACATCGACATCGTCATCAACCCCGCCGATCTGCGCACCGACGTTTACCGATCCTCCGGTGCGGGTGGACAGCACGTCAACAAGACCGAGTCGGCCGTGCGTATCACCCACGTGCCAACGAATACCGTCGCGGCCTGCCAGACCGAACGCAGCCAGCATGCCAACCGCGACCGCGCGATGAAAATGCTGGCAGCAAAACTGTACGAACTCGAAGTGCAGAAGCGCAACGTCGAAAAGGATGCGTTGGAAGCGACCAAGTCCGACATCGGCTGGGGCAGCCAGATCCGCAACTATGTGCTCGACCAGTCACGGATCAAGGATCTGCGCACCGGTATTGAGCGCAGCGATACGCAAAAAGTGCTCGATGGGGATCTGGATGAATTCGTGGAGGCAAGTTTGAAGTCCGGGCTCGAAGCGGGATCCAAACGTAGCGATGCTGCATAGTCGTTGCTCCCGTGAAAGCGGGAACCCAGCGACTTTGTTTCCACTGACCTCACGAAAGACACTGGACTCCTGCTTTTCGCAGGAATAACGAGCAAAGAAACATGGCAGACGAAGCGTCCAACGCACACATCGACGAAAACCACCTCATCGCCGAACGCCGCGCCAAGCTAAAGGCGTTGCGCGAACAGGGGATTGCATACCCAAACGATTTCCGTCGCACTGATCATGCACAGGACCTGCAGGATGCTTACGCCGACGTCGGCCAATGGACCGGCGAAGCACTGGAGGGCGAGGGCAAGCAGGTAGCTCTGGCTGGCCGCCTGCTCGCAAAGCGGGTCATGGGCAAGGCCGCGTTCGCGCAGATCCAGGATGTTTCCGGCCGTATCCAGCTGTTTCTTCAGTCGACGACGCTGGGCGATCGTTACGACGCGTTCAAGGCTTGGGATATCGGCGACATCATCGGCGCGACAGGCACTTTGATGCGGACCAAAACCGGCGAGTTGTCGGTTCGCGTGGAATCGTTGCGGTTGTTGACCAAATCGTTGCGGCCGCTGCCTGGCAAATGGCATGGCCTGAGCGATGTCGAGCAGCGTTATCGCCAGCGCTATGTCGACTTGATCGTGTCCCCTGACGTACGCGATGTCTTCGTCAAGCGTTCACGCATCATCACCGCGATGAGGAACTGGCTGGACGCCCGCCGCTTTCTCGAAGTTGAAACGCCCATGATGCATTACATCGCTGGCGGCGCAGTCGCAAAACCCTTCACCACGCATCACAACGCACTGGATCTCGAACTATTCCTTCGCGTCGCGCCGGAGCTTTACCTGAAACGACTGGTGGTCGGCGGTTTCGAACGCGTGTACGAGATCAACCGGAACTTCCGCAATGAGGGCGTCAGCACGCGTCACAACCCTGAATTCACCATGCTGGAACTGTACGAAGCCTACGCCACCTACGACGACGTCATGGACCTCACCGAGACGATGATCCGTGACGTTGCACAGCAAGCGCTGGGAACCACCGCCGTCACGAGCGAAGGCAATGGAATCGAATTGGGGAGTCCATTCCGGCGCTGGAAAATGGAAGACGCGGTGCGTGAACTCAATCCGGAAATCACGACGGATGATTGTCGCGATCGCGGGGCTTTGGCGCGGCACTGCCAGCGCTTGCACATCCCGGTCAAGCCCAGTCATGGCTGGGGCAAGCTGCTGCTGGAGATTTTCGAGAAGACCGTCGAAAGCGGCTTGATCCAGCCCACCTTTATCACCCATTACCCGGTCGAGGTCTCACCGCTGGCGCGCGAATCCGACAGCGATCCGGGCATCACCGATCGGTTCGAACTGTTCGTTGGGGGCAGGGAGCTGGCGAACGGTTTCTCGGAGTTGAACGATCCTGAGGACCAGGCGGCGCGGTTCCGCGCCCAGGTCGAGGCCAAGGCGGGCGGCGACGAGGAAGCCATGCACTACGACGAGGATTACATCCGCGCGCTGGAGGTCGGGTTGCCACCGACTGGCGGGCTGGGCGTCGGCATCGACCGGCTGGTCATGCTATTGACCGACTCGGCCTCGATCCGGGACGTCCTGTTGTTTCCCTACATGCGGCCACTGCCAGCATCATGAGGCTGGGGTCGGCAGCCTGGATATGCCAGGCGTCCAGCGGCATTCAGTGACGTGATCAGGCATGATCTGACATTGCACCATTGAAATCGCTGGCCGTCACGCGAGTCTTTGCGCGTATCCACCTGCGAGGCAGGCAATCATGACCTGGCACTTTTCTTGCTCGAAGTTTCCCTGCTCAGTCCTGGATAGGACGTCCCCCGACTCGGTGAGGTGTTCGCCATGGTCCAGCTTGCCCGCCTCGCCCCAGAGCAGTGGGACCACTCGGTGAACATCGTCATCGTCGATGACCAGACGTCCGCGCGCACGATGCTGCGGCACATCCTGGAAGACATCAGTGCCGAACTGCAGGTGCTTGATTTCAGCGAACCGCAGGCCGCTCTCGATTGGTGCGAAGATAATCGGCCTGATCTGTTGCTGCTCGACTACCGCATGCCCGGCATGGACGGACTTGAGTTCGCTCGACGTTTCCGGCGTCCATTGGTTCATCGCGACGTCCCCATCGTGCTGGTGACCGTGGTCGGCGATGAGCCAGTCCGCCAGGCCGCGCTTGATGCAGGCGTCATTGATTTCCTTGTCAAGCCGGTGCGTCCACGCGAACTGCGGGCCCGGTGCCGCAACCTGCTGCAACTGCGCCAGCAATCCCAATCGGTCAAGCAGCGGGCAATGTCGCTGGAGCAGCGCCTGCTGTCGAGCATGCACGAGGTCGAGGAGCGTGAACGCGAGACCCTGTCGCGACTGGCGCGGGCCATCGAATATCGCGATGCGGGCACCAGCGCCTACCTCGAGCGGATGGCACATATCGCCGGATTGATTGCCGAGGAACTCGGCATGTTCGAGGATGAGGTTCGCCTGATCGAACTGGCGGCGCCCCTGCACGACATGGGCAAGATCGCGATTCCCGATGCGATCCTGATGAAGCCAGGCCCGCTGGACGACCACGAAATCCAGACCATGCGCCGGCATCCGCAGATCGGGCATCACCTGCTCAGCGGAAGCCAGAACCGCTTCATCCAGATGGGTGCGGTCATTGCGTTGCGCCATCACGAACGCTACGACGGAAGCGGTTATCCGGACGGACTGGTTGGAGACGAAATTCCCATCGAAGCCCGCATCGTGGCTGTTGCCGATGTCGTCGATGCATTGCTGTCACCGCGTCCGTATAAACCCAGCTGGACGCTGGATGCTGCACTGGCGTATCTGCGGGAGCAGAGCGGCATTCTCTTCGACCCACGCTGCATTGACGCGTTGTTGCGCAACCGTCCCAAACTCGAAGACATCTGCGCAAGGTTTTCATCCATCTCCAAGCGACCAGGACTGGAGTGAGCGATGCGATCGTTGTTCAATCGCATTCAAGTCCGTCTGTCGAGCCGACCCGATAGTGAGCACGGTCAAGCATTAGTGCGGATCGGCGTGCTGTCGGTGGTGCTGCTTTACCTGTTGTTGAGACCAGCACAAAACGGCGACGCTCATGTATTGGTGCTGCGGATGGTGGCGTCCGGCTTCGTCGTCGGGACGCTGCTGATCGCTTGGCTTCTGAAACAACCCGGCGTCTCGCATCTGCGCCGGGCCATCGGAATGGTGTTCGACTATGGATTGATGGCCGCGGCGATGATTCGCCTGGGCGAACCGCTGGCTTGGGTCTACGTCATCATCATGTGGGTGACGATCGGCAACGGTCTGCGGTATGGAAACCGTTACCTGAAGATTGCCGTGGCCGCGGCAGTCGCGAGTTTCGGCGCAGTGTTGCTGCTCAACGAGTACTGGATGCGCAATCGCGAACTCGGGCTTGGCCTGCTATTCGGCCTGATTGCGGTGCCCTTGTACCTCTCCGGCCTGCTGCGCGCATTGACGCGTGCAACAGAGGGGGCGAGAAAGGCCAATGAAGCCAAAAGCCGCTTCCTGGCCAACATGAGCCACGAGTTCCGCACGCCGCTCAATGGGCTGGCGGGAATGTCCGAATTGCTTGCGACCACGAGGCTGGATTCCGAGCAACGTGAGTGCCTCAACACAATTCAGGCGTCGACACGCTCGCTGTTGTCTCTGGTAGAGGATGTCCTCGACATCTCAGCGATCGAGGCCGGCAAGCTCAAACTGAACCTTGCTGTTTTTTCCTTGCCCGAACTGATTGATGGGGTCGGCCTGATCCTGCAGCCCACGGCGCGCGCCAAGCAGCTGACTTATGAGGCACGTATCGCGGCCGATGTCCCCGCGCAACTCTGCGGCGATGCCGGACACCTGCAGCAGGTATTGCTGAACCTGGCGGGGAATGCGGTCAAGTTCACCGATCATGGCTCTGTCACGTTGGATGTAAGCCGGGTTTCGGCCGACCCGGTCAAGCCGCGATTGCGATTTACGGTGATTGATACGGGGATTGGAATTTCCGCGTCCTCGCGAGCACGGTTGTTCGAAGCATTCGAGCAGGCCGACGCCACGTTGTCCCGGCGTTATGGGGGTACCGGCCTGGGCACCACCATTGCCAAGGGTTTGACCGAGGCAATGGGTGGCAGCATCGGCTTTGAAAGCGGCGAAAATCGTGGCAGCCGTTTTTGGGTCGAGCTGCCATTCGAAACCCTGGCCCCTGCTCAACAGGCCATCGAAATTCCAGCAGCGGTTCCGATCACCGATGTTGCGGCCAACGTAGCCGGCAGGAACGTCATCGCGTTCACCGATCCGTTCCTGCGCCACAGGGCGCGGGTGCGCAGCATGCACATCCTGATGGCTGACGATCACGCCGCCAACCGGATGGTGCTGGAGCGGCTTCTGCAAAAGGCGGGACACCGGGCGGTGGCGGTGGAAGATGGTGAAGCGGTTCTGAGTGCATTGGAGGCCAATGACTATGACGCGGTCATTGTGGACCTGCACATGCCGGGTGTGAGTGGATTGGATCTGTTGCGCCAAATGCGAGTGATGGAGGCCGGTGGTGGCCGGCGCACTCCAGTGCTGGTGCTCAGCGCGGATGTCACGCCAGAATCCATCCAGCGCTGCGAGCAAGCCGGGGCGCGGGCGTTTCTTGCAAAGCCGGTGGTTGCCTCAAGGTTGCTGGACATCCTTGCGGAAATCACCGTCGCCGGCCACGTGGCGACACCAACCAGGATGGCGCGGGTCGAGTTGGCATCATCGGACGGCGTCCTGGATTTCGGCATCCTTGACGAGCTGGCTTCGCTTGGAATGGGTGATGTCTTCGAGCGGGAATTTGTCACCCAATGCCTGCATGACGCCAATGCAAGCGTGCTTGGATTGCAGCAGGCGGGAGATCGTCAAGATTGGGAACAAGTGCGTGAGCATGCGCATGCGCTCAAAGGAGTCGCCAGCAATCTTGGTCTGGTCAGGTTGGCGACATCAGGCGGAGAACTGATGAGCCTGGCGGATTGGCAGATTTCACGCGAGTGGCGACAACGTCTGGCTGGCCTGCGCGAGCGACTGGCGCAAGGCCAATCCGCGCTGAAGACTCGCGCAGAAATGCGTACCGCGCGCAATAGCGACAGCGAGCAGCAATAACGTCCGCGTGCGTGGTGTCAGGCGGCTTGGGCTCCGGCGCGCCGCGTCTGCGCACGGACGATACGATCCATTGTCTTCAGCGACCGATCCCCCAAGGTCAGAGCGGTATCGACCCAGACTTCCGTAATTCCCATCAGTTCGTCATAGCCCACTGGTTGTGCAATCGCCCTTACCGCATTGAGCGCGAGGTGTGCGTGAGGAGCGCGTTGTTGCTGGCGCATCAGGTCCTGCACGGCGCGTTCGCCTTCACCCTTGCCCACGAGGATGTCGACCACGCCCAATCGATGCAACTCCTCGCTGGAGTGGATTTCACCATCGAGAATGAGTTTTTCCGCCAATTGCGGCGACACACGCTTGCACAGGAAGGAATACGCGCCCATGCCGGGGAACAATCCGAACAGGACTTCCGGCAGGCCCATGCCGACGCCTTCCTCGGCGACGATGGTGTGGCATGCCAGCGCGAGCTCCATGCCGCCGCCGAGCGCATCACCCTGCACCAATGCGATCGTGCGTACATCGCCTCCAAGGCTGTTGTGCAAATGATGGACGCCATCCACGCAGCGGCGTGCATATGCGAGCAGGCGTTCACGGTTGTTTTCGCGTATAAGCTTTGAAAACAGCTCAAGATCGCCGCCAAGATTGAACGCCGGGGCATCCGAGGCGAGCACGACATGGCGAAGACGACCTGGCTCACGTTGCGACTCACGCAAGGTGATCGAGGTGAGGTAACTCCACATGTCGTCCATCAAGGCAGTGCGAAAACACGGGCGCACGCCAGCCTGATGATCCGAGTGCATGTACAGCCAGTGTTCCCGCCCGGCAGGATCGCTTTCGACCCGCATGGTCGGATAGGCATGGACGCGCAGAAGTTTTTCGATCGTGCTCATTGGAGCGGTCCTCGTTGGGCAGCCGTCCGCTGAGTCACATGGGCGCGGGCGGACCGGTCAGGGCCCACCTGCCGGATGCTACACCCGAAACCAACCAGCAAGAGTCAAGAGGCTTCGACCATCAAACCCCGCGAAGACACACTCATTTCGCCTCGGGAGCGTCCCGCAACTCTCGCCTAAGGATCTTGCCGACATTGGTTTTGGGCAATTCCCCGCGGAATTCCACGTACTTGG
>JBBQTR010000019.1:0-20423 GCA_038213095.1 Lysobacterales bacterium
TGGATGACATACGGCTCTCCGCCAATCTGGCCGATGACCAGCATCACGTGACCCGGCATGTACACCAGGTCGCCTGCCTGCAGGGAGGCGATGGCAGCGCGGCGTTGTTTGGTGTCGCCCCCTGAAAAATGAAGACGATTGAAAACCGGACTGCGTGACTGATCGCCGGTGTTGCGCGGAAGCATCACGCCCATGCTGGCAAATATGGCGGACACAAAGCCGCTGCAATCACGGGTTCCGCCATCATCACCCCAGCCGTAGCGTTCACCGAGGAACTTGAAGGCTTGGCGGATCATGTTGGCGCGGGTCAGCGCCAGCGGTATCGACGATGTGTCTGCGCTGCGCGGGATCAGTGCGGTTTGCAGTGCCAGCGCTCCGTCGGCATTCCGGGTCGGCAACTCTACGGCCCACGAACCACCAGGTTGTTGACCATTGACGACAGTGCCATCAGCCAATGACGCCATCGGCAGGCGCACGCCCATGTCGAGCTTCAGTTCCGACAACGCCGGCGCGTTCGGCGTCATTGTTGTCCGTACCGCGGCGCCCGTGATGACGCGTGTCGGCCGCTGATCGACATAGGACATCACCTGATCGCGGGATCCCTCAGCAATCGCGCTGGCCTCTATCCAAGCTGCGTAGTCGGGGCTGACGACGAACAGCCATGCTCCATCCCGGCTGCGGTGGGCAATCAGCACGGGCGTACCGGGGAATAAGGCACTTTCCTGGAAACGGTCGAGGTCGGTATCGCCGGTCGTGGTGAACACGCGTGTGTTGGTTGGAAAGGTGCGCAGCGCCGCCCGGTGCACGACGAGACCAAAGCGAGCCTTTTGGCGTGCTGGACTGCTGTTGATCGCCGCGTTGTCGACAATGCCGTCGAGCGTGGCGCTGTCGACGATCCGGCCATTCGCATCGAACAGCGTGCCGCCCGGGCGCTTTGAAATCGCCATCCAAGCCTCGACCTGATGACGATCAAGCATGTCAGGCAGCGCACGTAGATCATGCATCGACGGATCAAGTCGCAGAAGCGATGCATTCCTGTCCACGACAGCGCGCGAGGTGGATGTCACGCGTTGTGAATGAGGCAGGCGGGCAATCCAGAAGTCCGGTGTAAGCAGTTCCGGTTGCGAAACAGACAAGTCGAGGATTGGAACCTCGCCGGAAGCGAGAGCGGCAGCCGGCATCATCAGAATTGCGGCCGCGGTGATCGGCAGCAGTCGCCGCCAGATCCCATTCCGATCTCTCGCATCCGGTTTCGTAAAACCCATCCCAACTCCAGCGTTCAAGAGCATGTGATTTGCACGATGCCACAAGACCATCGCACTGTGCATTCAGCGAACCTGGGGTTTGCGCACTTGTTTGCATGGCGTGGCCCACAGTGCATCTGGGTCGCAGCACGACATTGCCTGCGACCTGTGCCGGGAGCATGCTTCGCCTGTCTGTCGACTTCTCCTGGAGATTGGCTCATGCAACGTGCTGCAAGCGTACTGGTCGCTGCCTGCCTCTTGCTGGTATGCGGCGCAATCCCGTCAGTAACCTGCGCGTCTGCGCCCGCCAGCAATGTGGGGCAGGTCGATCCGGCGTTGTTCAAGGCGCTGCACTGGCGCGGAATCGGGCCGTATCGTGGCGGCCGGGCCATTGCTGTCTCTGGGATATCGGGCGAACCGGGATTGTTCTACTTCGGCGCCGTCGCCGGTGGCGTCTGGAAGACCATTGACTCGGGCGCCATGTGGAAGCCGATTTTCGATGGGCAGCCCACGTCCGCGATCGGCGCCCTGGCCGTGGCACAGTCGAACCACAACATCATCTATGTCGGCTCGGGCGAGGGCGCCCTGCGCGGCAACATCACCTACGGCGACGGTATCTACAAGTCGAGTGATGCTGGCAAGACGTGGTCCAACATCGGCCTGAAAGACACCCGCCAGATCGGCGCACTGATCGTCGATCCGAACAATCCAGACGTGGTGCTCGTGGCAGCGATTGGGCACGCGTTTGGGCCCAGCAGCGAGCGCGGCGTGTTCCGTACCACCGATGGCGGCGGGCACTGGAGCAAGGTGCTGTACAAGGACGAGCAGACTGGCGCCATCGACGTGACATTCGATCCGCACGATCCGCGGATCGTATACGCGGCGATGTGGCAGGTGCGTCGCCAGCCATGGAATTTTTCCAGCGGCGGCTCAGGAAGCGGGTTGTATCGGTCAACGGACGAGGGAGCGACGTGGACGCAGCTCAAGGGCAATGGGTTGCCGACGGGGATCCTGGGTCGCATCGATGTGTCGGTTTCGGCGGCGGATCCCAAGCGCATCTACGCGATGATCGAGGCCGCAGATGGCGGCCTGTATCGTTCCGACGACGCCGGTGGCCACTGGTCGCTGGTCAATACCGATGGACGTGTACGGCAGCGCGCGTGGTATTTCTCGAAGGTGTACGCCGATCCGAAATCCGTCGACACGGTGTATGCGCTGAACACGGGCATGCTCAAGTCCACTGATGGCGGCAAGACGTTTTCGCTCGTTTCCGCAACGCATGGCGATCATCATGGGCTGTGGATCGATCCCAATGATGCGTCACGGATGATCAATGCCAACGACGGGGGCGCGAGCGTGTCGCTGGATGGCGGCAAGACATGGTCGACGCAGAACAACCAGCCGACGGCACAGTTCTATCATGTGGCCGTCGACAACCAGTTCCCGTACTCGGTGTATGGCGCGCAGCAGGACAACTCCAATCTCGCGATCGCCAGTTTCGACGATGAAGGCGTGATTGGACCTCGTGACTGGTTCCCGGCGGGCGGTGGCGAATGCGGTTTCGTCGTGCCCGATCCACGCAACGCCAGCATCATCTACAGCGATTCGGAAAATGCGTTCGTGCGCGCCGACAAACACGCCGAACAATCGCAGGACATCAGTCCGTGGCCGGTCGACAACTCCGGTCATCCCGCATCCGAGCTCGCGCATCGCTTCAACTGGACAGCGCCGCTGATGATGTCCCCGCATGATCCGGATGTGCTCTATGCGGGTTCCGAAGTCGTGTGGAAAACCGTGGACCACGGCCACCATTGGGCCATCATCAGTCCCGACCTGACGCGAAACGACGCCAGCAAGCAGCAAGCGTCCGGCGGACCGTTGACGAAGGACATCACCAGCGTCGAATACTACGACACGATTTTTTCGCTGGCCGAGTCGCCGGTGCAGAAGGGAATGCTGTGGGCGGGGACCGATGATGGTCTCGTACAGTTGACGCGCAATGACGGCAAACAATGGTCGGCCGTGACACCTGCGGGCATGCCGCAGTGGAGTTCGATCGACATGATCGAGCCGTCGCACTTTGATCGCGATGTCGCCTATATCGCGGTCGATCGCCACAAGCTCGACGACATCGCGCCGTACGCGTATGCAACTCGCGATGGCGGCCAGCATTGGCGGTCAATCGTCGACGGCTTGCCGGATGGCGCAGTCGTCCATGCCGTTCGCGAAGATACCGTCCGGCAGGGCCTGCTCTATGCAGCGACCGAACGCGGCGTCTTCGTATCGTTCAATGACGGCACCCATTGGCAGTCGCTGCAGCTCGATCTGCCACCGACCCCCATCCATGATCTGGTGGTCAAGGACGACGATCTTGTCGTGGCGACGCATGGTCGTTCGTTCTGGATCCTCGACGACGTCACGCCCCTGCGCCAGATCCAGCGCAACACCGCCAGCGAACCTGTCTTCCTGTACGCGCCGGAGCGGGCATTGCGCCTGCATTATCCGGACGAGGTCGATTCGCGCCGTGCGGTTGGCGAAAACCCGCCGGCGGGTGCACTCATCGACTATGCCTTGAAAGAGGCTCCAAAAGGTGAACTGACGGTCGACATCCTCAATGCCGACGGCAAATCCATCCGGCACCTGTCCAGCACACGCAGCACCAAGGAAAAGCAGCCGCCGGAATGGCCTGATCAGATTGTCCCGGATGACCGGATTGCTGCGGCGCAAGGAATGAATCGCGTCGTGTGGGACTTGCGCATGCAGGATCCCGTGCAGATCCCGGGCGCGTTCTACTCGGGCCCGACACCGCGTGGTCCGCTTGTCGCGCCGGGTCGCTATACCGTCAAGCTGACCGTCGACGGCATCACGAAAACGACGCCTCTGATGGTCGTCGCTGACCCTCGCGTCACCAATGGCGATTCCGCGATCGCAGCCAAGGTGAAACTCGGACTCGCCGTCGAAGACGACATCGACCAGCTTCACCGTGCCGTCAACGACATCCGCCAGACACGCACGCACCTGGCGGCCGCCGAAAAAGCCCTGGCTACACGATCCGATGGTGCGCCACTAGCCGCAAAGGCCGAGTCGCTTTCGTCGAGTCTCGACCCGATCGAACAGAAGTTGATGCAGGTCAACATGAAGGGGTCGGAAGCCAACCTGGCGTTTCCCGGCATGTTGAACGAGCAGCTCGCTTCGTTTGCGCTGAGCATGGACGACGCTGATACGATGCCGACCGAGCAGCATGTGGCGATGTTCCAGTCACTGCATGGCCAGCTTCAGGCCCAGCTGGCGAAATGGCACGAGTTGCAGGCGACGTTTACCGCGTTCGATGCGCAGCTGAAAGCAGCCGGGGTGGCGCCAATAGCGATGCTGTAAACAGCATAGGCTCGCTTTCGCAGACCGATTGATCCTGCCGAAGACGCGCTGCATTGGTTGGAGCATAGAACGCAAATGCCCGCGCGCACCGTTCGCGAAGCGGTGCGTGTCAGCCTGCCTTGCTGAACCGGTAGTGCGCGACCATCCACTCGCGGCCTCCGGCGTAGCCGAACAGTTCCGCGCAAGCCATCCAGAACATGCGCCAGCGCTGGAACCACAACCCTGCCGCGTCGCCATAGGCCTGTTGCAGGATCGGCATCACCGCATCCCGATGCAGGTCCTGTTGCGCCAGCCAGTGATTGGCGGTGCGCTGGTAATGACGGCCATCGACCAGCCACCGCTCCTCGAGCCGAAGGCTGCGCTGGAACCAGAGCAGCGTGTCGGCCGATGGCATGAGCCCACCGGTGAAGAAATGCTTGCCCATCCAGTTGTCCGCGCCATCGGTCTCGAATGGATAGAGCAGCGTGCGATGGCAGAAGATATGCACGAACAACTTGCCGTCGGCGCGCAGCCAGTCACCGATGCGCGATAGCAGCGCATCATAGTTACGCATGTGCTCGAACATCTCGATCGATACGCAACGGTCGAATTGTGCTTGTGGCAATGTGAGTTCGTTGACGTCGCAGGTCAGGATGTGGATGTTTTTGAGCCCGCGTTCCAGGCACCGCGCCTCGATGAATTCGCGTTGCGGGCGCGAGTTGGATACGGCGGTGATGCGTGCATTGGGATAGCGCTCCGCCATCCACAGCGTCAGCGATCCCCAGCCGCAACCAAGCTCGAGGATGTCCTGACCGTCCATCAGTCCTGCGCGCTCTCCGTACAACTCCAGCATGGCGTCCTCGGCCTGCGCGAGCGTCTCGTCGCCGGTGGCGTAGTAGCACGACGAATACTTGAGCCGCGGACCCAGGCAGCGCAGGAAGAATCCGGGTGGCAGCTCGTAATGCTGCCGGTTGGCGGCATCGGTATGGATCGCCACCGGGCTCTCATGCAGCATCGCTATCGCCCGCTGGAACCGCAGCGACTGCGCCTGCGGGCCGCCATCGGTTTCTGAGCGCAGCCGCTGCGCGCATGACTGCCGGATGCCTGCGCGCAACAGTGCATCGGGAACCAGGCCACGCTCGGCAAGGCCGAGCATGCCCGGGGCCGGCGCGCCGGCGACAAGATCGATGTCCGCCGTCAGGGTGTTCAAAGCTCGCTCCTCGGGAACCAGGGAAACAGCATTGACGTGGTGCGCTGGTACTGTCGGTAATCGTCGCCGCGCGTGCGCAGCGCCTGGGCTTCGGTGTACGGAATGCCGCTGACCCAGCGCAGGAATACGAACATCACGATCGGTCCCATCCAGGACAACCACCACCAAGGGGAGCCGACGGCAACCAGAACGTAAGCAAACCAGTGCAACCATTCGAAGAAATAGTTCGGATGGCGCGAATACCGCCACAGGCCTGCACGGCAGGTGCGGCCGCGATTGGCTGGATCAACGCGGAAGCGGGCCAGCTGTGCATCTGCGATGGCTTCACCCACCACACATGCGATCCAGGTGGCGATGCCTGCGACCAGCCATGGGGTGAGGCCTGAAACCGGATTGTGTGCGACTGCCACGAAGGGCGCCGCGAACAGCACCACCAGCAGTGCCTGGAACTGGAAGAAGGCAAACCATTTGCGTGGATCGTCGTGCCAGCGACCACGCAATTGTGCGTAGCGGCCGTCTTCCGGCTCACCGCGCACGCGAAACCATAGATGCAGTGCAAGTCGCAAACCCCAGAGTCCACCAAGCGCTGACAGCGTGATGCGCGGCGCCAGCGCGCCATCGCCAAGCCACGCGAGCAGCACGGCGCTGCCGCCGACGCTCGCAGACCACAGAACGTCAACAATGCCGGCGTTGCGGTGTCGCTGCTGCCACATCCAGCCTGTGGTCTGCACCGTCGCGGCAAGCGCCCACACCAACCCCAGCGACAGAAAAGCACTCATCTCGATGCCTCCGGCAAAAGCCCCGCGTCTGCCGATATACGCAAGCGATGCGCCAACATCGCGAGTGCTGGCACCACGATTCCCCACGCAAGCACGAGGAGCGCAATCGCTCGCCACGAAGGCTCGGCGAACTGCACGGCACCCAGACGCGCTGCTCCCTCATAGGCCAATGGCCCGCCGATCGCGCCGAGCGCAGCGCCCCACAACGGCCGCCCTTGCAGGAATACGAATGAATGGTTGAACGTCATCGCGAACGCAGCCCAGATCGACAGGATCCAGAGGGGTGCCAGCAGCGCAGGCGTTGCCGATGCGTAACGCAGCATTCCACTACTGCCAAGGAAACCATCGATGACGATGCCCATCAGGAGTGAACACGCCACCAGCCGCGCATCACTGCCGCGGTATCCGGAAGCAATCCACTGCGCGATGATGAACGCGGCAGCACCCGCAATCCCAATCCAGGGGAGGCCTCGTGCGGCAGCCAGCATGCTGACCCACCACACCACCTGATAGCCAAACAGGTTCGCGTAGAAACGCATGTCAGGCCTCGATGCTGCTGAAACCGGCAATGAACTCCGCGTGCCGACTGCCGGGTTTTGCCAATAGCAACTGTGCAACGCCAATCGATCGCTCGCGGAAACCACCCTCGCAATAGGCCAGATAGAACTCCCACATGCGGATGAAGCGTTCGTCATGGCCTTGGGCGCGCACCTCGGGAAGTCGGGCAAGAAAACGCTCGCGCCACGCCGACAACGTGCGCGCGTAGGACGAACCAAAATCCTCCAGATGCGTGAGTGCCATGTCGCTGCTGCGGGACTTGGCGGCGATCATCGCCGCAATCGATGGGATGAATGATCCCGGAAACACGTGGCGCTTGATGAAATCCACTGAATCCAGCGCCTGCGCATAGCGGTGGTCCTCGATGGTGATCGCCTGCACCAACGCCAGTCCGTCGGGTTTGAGCAGCGAGCCGATTTTCGTAAAGTAGGTATCCAGTTGGGATGCGCCGATGGCTTCGACCATCTCGATCGATACCAGCTTGTCGAAGGTGCCGCGCAGATCACGATAGTCCTCGAGCAGTAGCGTGATTTGCTGCTGGAGACCGGCTTCGGCGACGCGCGAACTGGCCAATGCGTGCTGTTCGCGCGAGATCGTCGTGGTAGTGACATGGCAGCCGTAGTGTCTGGCAGCGTGGAGTGCAAATCCTCCCCAGCCGGTGCCAATCTCCACCACGCGATCGCCTGCCTGAAGCCGCAGCTTCTGGCAGATGCGATCAAGTTTGCGGGCGGAAGCACGCTCAAGCGTGTCGTCGGTTGCATCAGCGAACATCGCGGACGAATACATCAGGTCTGGCGACAGGAACAGCTCGAAGAAGGCGTTGCCCAGGTCGTAGTGCGCGGCGATGTTGCGACGCGCACCGTCGCGGGTGTTTTGCCTGAGCGCATGCAGGCCGCGCATGGCGAGTCCTCCCAGGCGCGCCATGCCGGTTTCCATGCGATCCAGCAGGTCGCGGTTGCGAACGAGGATCTGGATCAGGCCAACGAGGTCGTCGCACCGCCATAGCCCGTCCATGTACGCCTCGGCGGCCCCCACGCTGCCATTGGCGGCGACGGCGCGATAGAACGCTGGGTCATCAATGGAAATGGTGAGCGGTTTCGCGCCATCCAATTCACTGCCGGCGACGACACTTCCCAAGCCATCAGCGATGCGCAATGGCCGGCCGCGCAGACCCTCGAATGAGGCGATCAACCGGCCGCGCAGCAAGCGGTCGAGCGCACTGTACGTATTGCTTGGCGTGACGCCGATGGCGACGAGCTCATTCATGGATTTCTCGCAACGTGCCTGGATGATCATGGATTGGATTTCGCTTGAGCCACAGCCGCAGCGCCTGCCAGTGGATGGCGGTCAGCACCTGTGCCGTCATCGCCGGGTAGCGCCACAACACCCGGGCCAACGCTGGGCCATCGAGCTCGCGTCGTTTCAGCGCCAAAGTCGCATCGAATTCGCGTTGGCCTTCGCGCAACACATCCATATGCACGAACAGGTCGTCGCCCGGTGGCGTGAACGTCCAGCAGTAGTCGCGATCCATTGGCATGAACGGTGACACATGGAAGGCCTTCGCGAAGTTCCAACGCAATGTGCGCCCACGTGACGTCGCATCATCGACAGGCAGCACGTAAGCATGACGTTCGCGCCAGGGCGTGTTGGTGATCTCAGCCACGATGCATTCCAGCGTCGTCCCATCGGCGGCATGGCAGTAGTACAGGCTGACCGGATTGAAGACCTTGCCGAAGTAACGCAGGTGCGTGAGCAACCGGATCGGGCCTTGAGGTCGCTTGCCAGTTGATTGCTCAACCCGATTGCGTACGGCTTCGCTCAGCGACGGATGCTCGGGTGAGAGGTAATCCTCGCGGCGAAACTGCGCGACATTGCGACGACCCACCGACCAGAGCCAGCGATCCTTGAACACGCGGTCGACTTCATCCAGGTCAAGATAAAGCTGCGCCATCCGATAACGGAAGGCATGGGCGTGCGGCGCAAGCCTTCGATGTCGCACGGTGCCCTCATAAACAGCACTCGACAACGTCGCGTTGGTTGATTTGCCTGTCATGCGGGCGCCCATTCCGCGTGCTTCGTTGCGGTCTCGGGCATTGCACTTGTGTTGGAGTTGGTGGCCCAGCGCACGCCGAGCGCACGCGCTACGCCCACTGCGCTGCGCATGCCATCTTCATGGAATCCCCAGCCCCAATATGCCCCTGCGAACCAGGTGTGTCGCTGCCCTTGGATTTCCGCCTTGCGCGCCTGGGCGGCGACGGAAGCATGGGTATACACCGGATGCTCGTAACGCATTCGCCGCAAGATCGTGTCCGGATCGATTGCATCGGTGCGATTGAGCGTGACCACCAGCGGCTGCGGTGCATCGATCCCCTGTAACAGGTTCATGCAGTAGCTGACGGTGCAGGCTTGCGAAGGGTCGCGCGGAATATTCGCATTCCATGCTGCCCATGCTTTCCTGTTATGTGGGAGTAGGCTCGCGTCGGTATGCAACACCGTGTCGTTGGGCTGGTACGTGATCGCACCAAGGATGTCGTGTTCGCGATTGTCGGCGTCGGCGAGCAGCGACAAGGCTTGGTCGCTGTGACATGCCAGCACGATCTGGTCGAAGCGCTCGCGACCATTCTGGAGTGTGACCTCAACGCCTTCCGCATCCCGACGCACGCACTGCACCGCGGACCGCAGGCGAACATCGACCTGCCATCGTGCCCGCATTGCTTCGACGTACGTCTTCGATCCGCCTTGGATGACACGCCACAACGGGCGTCCGGTCAGTTGAAGCATGTGATGGTTGGCCATGAACTGCACCAGGTAACGGGCCGGAAAGGACAGGATCTGTTGCGATGGGGAGGACCATAGCGCTGACGCCATCGGCAACAGGTGTTCGTCGCGGAAGGCATCGCCGAATCGATGTTCCGCGAGGTACTCGCCTAGGCTTGGACCCGGAGAGTCGTTGTCGAGGAGGCGCGGAGCGAGACGGTAGAAACGCACCAGATCACGCAGCATGCCCAGGAAACGAGGCGAGACCAGGTTGCGGCGCTGGCAGAACAGCGCATCAAACGATCCCGCGTTGTATTCCAGGCCCGACGCCTCGCTGTGGACGGAGAAACTCATCGTTGTCGGCTGCGTCTGCACGCCGAGCTCGTCCAGCATCCGTGTCAGCAACGGGTAGTGCGCCGCGTTGTGGACGATGAATCCGGTGTCGACCGTGTAAGTGCGGTCCTGCAAAGAAATGGTGTGGGTGTGGGTATGGCCACCGAGATAGTCGCCGGCCTCGAACAACACAACTTCATGCTGCCGCGAGAGCAGCCACGCAGCGGCCAGTCCGGAGATGCCTGAACCAATAACTGCGATGCGCATCTAGCCACGCGCCTTGATTGCAACCCAGGCCGGAATTGGCTTGAGTCCGGACACAAGGCCCAGCATTGCCATCAGCCGTAGCACGTACCAGGTCATGTCGATTTCCCACCAGCGAAAGCCCTGTCGTACCGAGCCCGGAAAGAAATGGTGGTTGTTGTGCCAGCCTTCGCCACCTGTGATCAGCGCGAGCCAGAGGTTGTTGCGGCTGTCATCGCGGGTCTCGAAGCGACGGGTGCCGAACCTATGGGCGAAGGAATTGATCGTGACCGTGCCGTGGAATAGAACGATTGTCGAGACGAAGAATCCCCACACCAGCATTTGCCCGCCGCTTGTTCCCATGCCGGGCGCCACACGGTGCAGCAGGGCACCCACGCCGTAAAGACACAGTGCCAGCAGGGCAGGCACCACCGTGTCGTAGCGGTCGAGCCAGCGCAGCTCCGGAAATCTCGCAAGGTCTGGGATTCGCTCCCAGTGGGTGGGGAAGGCGCGTGGCGTCAGGAACCAGCCGACGTGACTCCAGAAAAATCCGCGCACCGTGGGGGAGTGCGGATCCAGGAGCGTGTCTGCATTGCGATGGTGATTGCGGTGATGCGCAGCCCACCATAATGGACCGCGCTGCACGCTTGATGCCCCAATCAGGGCAAACACGAACTGCACCGTACGCGAGGTCTTGAATGTGCGATGGGAAAAGTAACGGTGATAGAACCCTGTCAGCGCGAACATGCGCACCGCGTAGAGGGCCACTGCCACCCACGCTGCGACGGGTGACACGCCGACGACGAATATGGCGAGGCACGCAAGGTGCATCGCCACGAACGGTGCGGCGCGTAGCCAGTCGATGCGGTCGACGGACACATCCGCAGCGGGAGTGCCGGCCGACACCTGCGTGTCAAACCAGCGCCGCACCGCAGCGAGCGACGAACTCAAATGGAAGTCAATACTGATACGTGCTCCCGTGGCCGGGGCCGCTCTGCAGCAGCGGATCCAATCCGGCGGGTGTGGCTGGCATGTCAAGCAACTTCACTGATACGTAGCCGGGCCACCGCTTGGATGCAGTCATTGGGCAGAGGCGCTTTCGTAGGCCACTCCAATTTCAGACGCCAGTTCATCCTCCGTAACACCAGGTCAACCGCTTCGCTGGTAATAGTCAGGCTAGCATTGGATGATTGACGCAGAACCCATGCTGCACTGGCTGCGGGGGCCGACCATTGAACGACGGATACCTGGTGTAGGCATTTACTGTCCGGTCTATCGGTGTGATCGCTCCTTTAACTGGACGGTCGTCGCCCTCGAAACTGCCACGAGGTCCTCACATGATCCGAAAACGCATCCTTTTGAGCGCAATCCTGGTTTGCGTACTGTTTGGGAGTTCCGCAATGGCTGTCGAGGAACCTGCTTTCAAGACCGTCCTGAAGGATGGCAATTTTGAAGTTCGTGACTATCCGGCCCTTGTTGTCGCCGAGGTGAGCGTCAGCGGGGAACAAAAGGAAGCCGCCAGCAAAGGCTTCCGCTTGCTCGCCGGCTACATCTTCGGCGGCAACACGCGCCGCCAGGGCATTGCCATGACGGCGCCAGTGGCACAGGAGCCCACCAGCGAAAAGATCGCGATGACGGCGCCTGTCACCCAGAGCCAGAACGCCGGGAGCTGGACGGTGCGATTCACCATGCCAAGCGCCTACACCCTCGAGGCGCTTCCCAAGCCCAACGATCCCAAGGTTCATTTGCGACGCTTGCCACCAGAGCGTTTCGCCGTGCTTGGGTTTTCGGGTCTGGCTGGCAAGGACGATGTCGACAAGAAGTCCCAAGAGTTGATAGCGGCGACAAGGACCCATCATTTGCGCGCGATCGGACCGGTGTCGCTTGCCCAATACAACCCACCCTGGACACTTTGGTTCATGCGGCGAAACGAAGTGATGATCCCGCTCGAGGGCGGTCCATGACCTCGCGTTCCGGGAATCAGGCGGTTTATCGCCGGCTCGTCATGACCCGCCCCGATGACTGGCATCTGCACCTGCGTGATGGAACGGTGCTGGCCTCAGTGCTGCCCGACACGGCACGGCGATTCGGGCGAGCTATCGTCATGCCCAATCTGCAGCCGCCGGTGACGACCGTCGAGCACGCCCGAGCGTACCGCGAGCGGATCGTGGCGGCCGTTCCGCCTGGATTGCGCTTCGACCCGCTGATGACGCTGTATCTCACCGATGCCACCTTGCCGGCCGAGATCGCCCGGGCCAAGACGAGCGGGTTCGTTCATGCGCTCAAGTACTACCCGGCGGGCGCGACAACGAACTCCGAAAACGGAGTGACCGATCTGACGCGAATCTCCGCGGTGCTGGCGGCGATGGAAAAGCACGACGTGCCCTTGCTGCTGCACGGCGAGGTCACCGATTCGGAGATCGACATCTTCGACCGCGAGGCGGTGTTCATCGACCGTCATCTCGCGCCGCTGGTGCGGGAATTCCCAGGCCTGCGCATGGTGCTGGAACACATCACCACCCGCGCGGGTGCGCAATTCGTCACCGATGCGCCGGACAACGTCGCGGCGACGATCACCGCGCATCATCTACTGCTCAGTCGCAATGACTTGTTTGCAGGTGGCCTGCGCCCGCACCTTTACTGCCTGCCTGTGCTCAAGCGCGAGCACCACCGCCAGGCGCTCTTGGCGGCCGCCACCGGCGGCAATTCAAAATTCTTCCTCGGTACCGACAGTGCACCCCACCCGCAGCACGCCAAGGAGTCAGCCTGTGGCTGCGCCGGCATCTACACCGCGCACGGCGCGATCGAACTGTATGCCGAGGCGTTTGAGCAAGCGGACGCGCTAGAGCGGCTGGAAGCGTTCGCCAGCTTCCACGGCGCAGACTTCTACCGCCTGCCGCGCAATGCCGACACACTCGTGCTGGAACGCCAGGCTTGGACGGTTCCAAAGCAGATCGGGTCCGGACGTGAGGCCATCGTGCCGTTCCGGGCTGACCAATCTGTCGCATGGCATCTCGCCGACGCGCAAGCTGCGTGAGCGGCAGCCTGCCTCCCACTTGCCAGAACTACGACGTCGCTACGCCCATCAGCAATTCACCGAGCAGCAGATTGGGAAAGCGGCGGTTCTGCACGATCGCATAGAAGCTTTCGGTGACGCCAGGAATACGGCAGTGCTCGACCAGCACCCCGGACTCCAGTTCGTCGCGTACCACGATCGATGGCACGAGCGTCACCCCGTCCAGTTCTCTGGCCAGCAGGCGCAGCATGGCCATGTCGTCGACTTCGGCCAGGATGATCGGTCGGATTCCCGCCAGTTCGAGCACGCGATCGAATGCAACACGGATGTCGCTGTCCAGACTGGGCAACAGCACAGGCTCGGTGCGCAGGTCGTCCGGAAAGCGGAATGGGCGCGCGTCCGGCCGTGGCCGGCCGACCAGGCTGACCGGCTGCTGGTTCAACAGGTGATTGCGGAACGGCAGCCGCGCATCGCGTTTTGCGGCGCTGTTGGCAAGCACGACGTCGACGGCGTGCGCTTCAAGCTGGGCCAGGAGATCGCGCATCGTTCCGGACCGCACGATCAGCTGCACGTCTTCCCTGCCGACGAGGGGGCGCAGGAACTGCAGCTGGAAGTTGCGCGACAAGGTCGTGAGCGCTCCGACCTTGATGACTTGGCGATTCGCCAACGGACGGCCTTGCAGCGTGTTCAACAACTCATCGCCCGCGTGGAAAATCGTGTCGGCGTAGTCGAGAGCGATGCGTCCGGCCTCGGTCAGGATTAGCCGTTTGCCGCTGCGCAGGAAGAGGGGATGGCCGATCCGCTGTTCCAGCTTGCCCAATTGCACCGACAACGCGGACTGCGACACATTCAGGCGCTCAGCGGCCCGGGTAAGGCTGGCCTCATGGGCAATCACCCAGAAGTAACGCAAGTGGTTGTAGTTGAGGCTACGCACGGTCACTTATATTAAACAGAACGATACGATGCAATCAATATATTTTACATAGTGTCGTGAAGGCGATGGAATAGGTCGTCCCTTTGCTGGAAACGATCATGCTGACGCCCGCCCTCTGGTTCGCTGCGCTCGGTCCCGTCGCACTCGCCTATGCCGGCTTCATTCGCCCCCGCGGTGACAGGAGATCGTCCTGTTCCGCAACCCTCAGCCGGTCCAGTTGGGCTGCCGCCCTGGCTTTCGGGGTGGCGCTGTTAACAGGTGCAGCTGTCATTCTCAACGGACCGCTACGCACCGGAACCATCGGTGTCGCGGGGATCGGATTCGGCCTGTACCTCGATTCCCTCAGCGCCCTGATGTATGCGCTGGTGTCGTTCATCGGCACGGTCGTGGTGCTCTACAGCCGCAACTACATGGATGGCGATCCGGGCCAGGGCCGCTTCGTGCGACGGCTGGCGGTCACGCTGGCGGCCGTGCTGCTGCTGATCGTCTCGGGCAACCTGTTCCAGTTGGCATTGGCGTGGCTGGCGACCAGCCTCGGTCTGCATGGTCTGCTGGTGTTCTATCGCGATCGTCCGGTGGGGATGCTCGCGGCGCGCAAGAAATTCCTGCTCAGCCGGGCGGGCGAGCTATGTCTGGTCATGGCCATCGTGCTGATCCATCGGGCATTCGGCAGCCTCGATTACAACGCGATCTTTTCCGGCGCCGACGCGCTGCGTGTGGCTGGCTCCGTGCCTGGGTCGATCCAGGCCGCGGGCATCCTGCTGGTCGGCGCCGCCTTGCTCAAATCCGCGCAATTCCCGGTGCATGGCTGGCTGAGCGAGGTAATGGAGACGCCGACACCAGTATCGGCGCTGCTGCACGCCGGCATCATCAACGCTGGCGGATTCCTGATCCTGCGTTTTGCGGGATTGATTTCACTGTCGATGCACGCACTCGAGCTGCTGGTGGTCGTGGGGGCGCTGACCGCGTTGTTCGGTTCGCTAGTGATGCTGACCCAAACATCGATCAAGATGTCGCTGGCGTATTCCACCATCGCCCAGATGGGCTTCATGATGCTGGAGTGCGGCCTGGGGGCGTTCTCCGCCGCGCTGCTGCACATCGTCGCGCACGCGCTGTACAAGGCGCACGCCTTCCTGTCGTCGGGCAGCGTGATCGACATCGCCCGCGCTTCCTGGTCGTCGAGCCCCGGTGGTCGCCCGCATCCAGCCCGGCTTGTCCTCGGGATCATCGCGGTACTTGGCGTTTCTGTCGGCGTCGGCACCATGTTCGGGGCAACCTTGTACGCCAAACCAGGGGTATTTGCGCTGGGCGCGATCGTGCTGCTTGGCCTGGTGCACCTGCTCGCCAACAGCATTGACGAACGCCCGAGTTTCTACGTCATCGGCCGGACGCTTGCGCTCGCCGTGGTGGTCGCGCTGGCCTACTTCGGCCTGCAATGGGCTGCAGAACGGCTGTTCTCCGGATCGCTGCCACCGACCCAAGCCCTGCGCGGGCACCTCGACGGCTTGATCGTCGCAGGAGTAGTCGCCGCGTTTGCCGCGCTTACGCTGTTCCAGAGCCTGCTGTCGTGGGCGCGTGGGCCAGCGAGCTGGCATGCGCTGCATGCGCACGTCTCGAACGGCTTCTACCTCAATACGATCGCCAACCGATGGATCCTGTGGTTCTGGCCAGTTGCACCCCGCCGCGCGCGTCCACGTGCCACCCCAATCGTCAACAACGTCAGTGCAGGAGTAAGTCCATGACTGCGCGGAGCGTCTTCGCCGAGGAAGCCATGTCAGTTGCAGATGACGCGGACATCCCACTCCAGAGCCACGCGAAACTACAAGCAGTCATAGCGGCCGCCTGCAACCGGATTGCGCCGCTCTGGCCACTGAAACACTTCGTGGCGGTCAATCCGTTCCTCGGCTTTGCGCAGCAGACCTTCGAGGCGACCTGCGCCACCCTGCGCCGCGTCGCCGGCGTCGACATGCTGATGCCGCGTGCCTTCTTTCGCCAAGCGTTGGCCGAAGGCAGGATCGAGGATCAGGATCTCGAGGCAGCCTATGCGGCAGCTGCCGGTGATGGGCGCATCCCCGCATCGCCTGCGGCGCTTCGCCTGGCCATCGCGCATGACCCCGAAGAAGCCTTTAGGCCAAGCGCCAGAGTCGCCACGATCGCCGAGATCCTAGACGGCCTGGCGGTCGGCGACCGGCTGGCCTCGCGCACCGCGTTCATGGTCGACGAGATTTCCCGTTGGTGCGCCTCGTACTTCGACGAAGGCCAGTCGGTCTGGCGGCTGCCATCGCGCGGATCGAGTCTCTACGCCGCCTGGCGCGTCTCGATGCGTCACGACCGCAATCCGCAGATGATGGGCATAGGTGATTTTCGCGCCCCGGTGGCATCACTACCGGATGATCCGATGGTGGCCATCGCCGCCGTGATTGCCGAGTTGGGTATTCCCGAGCGCGCCGTCGAGGACTATTTGCATCGCGCGCTGCTCGATATCGGTGGCTGGGCGGGTTACGCGCGCTACCGGGTCTGGAACGCTGCGCTTCACGACCAGTTCGACGACACACTGATCCAACTCCTTGCCATCCGCGTGGTGTGGGGATATGCGCTATTCCGCGAACGCAAGGATGCCGCCTTCCGCACGGCCTGGCAGCAGGCCATGGAAACGGCAGCCACGGCTCCGCAGGACGAACAACTCGGCGGTGACCCCGAGCTTGCGATCGATCTGATCCTGCAACACGCCTATGAGCACGCGTTCCAGCGCCGCCTGCTGGCGCAACTCGCCACCGCTTCATCCGACCATCAAATTGCTCCTAGCAAACGCAAAGTACTGCAAGCCGCATTCTGTATCGACGTGCGCTCGGAGGTCTTTCGACGTGCGCTGGAAACCACATGTCCTGACGCCGAAACCGTCGGTTTTGCCGGGTTCTTCGGCTTTCCGATCGAATACGTTCCGATCGGCCGTGTCCACGGTGGCGCGCAATGTCCTGTGCTTCTACAGCCGTCGGTCGTGGTGTGCGAAGCGGTGGCGCGCGTGTCGGAACAGGAAGAACAGGAGATCCTCAATTCACGGCTCCTGCATCGCCGCGCGGCCAAGGCGTGGAAGTCCTTCAAACTTTCGGCCGTGTCTTCGTTCACCTACGTCGAGACCGTGGGGCTGTTGTTCGCATCCAAGCTGGTGGGCGACACCCTGGGCCTGACGCGCACCGTGGCCGATCCGGCCGTGGATGGACTGGATCGGCGCGTTATCGACCGCGTCGGCCCGCGCATTGAGCCGCGCACTGTCGCCGGTCGCCAGACCGGATTCGACGGTGCGCAACGCGTTGCGATGGCCGAGGCCGTGTTGCGCGCCATGTCGATGACCCAGGACTTCGCAAGGGTGGTGATGCTGGCCGGCCACGGCAGCACGACGGTGAACAATCCGCATGCCTCAGGCCTCGACTGCGGCGCCTGTGGCGGGCATACCGGCGAAGCCAACGCGCGTGTCGCCGCGGCGATCCTCAACGACCCGGACGTGCGCATCGGCCTGCGGTCTCGCGGCATCGACATTCCGGACGACACCTGGTTCCTCGGTTGCCTGCACGACACCACCACCGACGAGATCCGGATCTTCGATGCAGCGGACGCGCCGTCATCGCATGTCCAGGACATTGATCGGTTGCGCGGCTGGCTCGATCAGGCATCGCACCTTTCGCGAATGGATCGTGCGGCCTTGCTTGGCGTGTCGAGCGACGCATCCGCCGATGCCCGCATCAAGGCACGCAGCCGCGACTGGTCGCAGGTGCGGCCGGAATGGGGACTGGCCGGCAATGCGGCCTTCATCGCTGCACCGCGCGAACACACCGCGGGCATCGGCCTGGGCGGCAGGGCGTTCCTGCACAGCTACGACTGGCATGCGGACGCCGCGTTCGGCGTGCTGGAACTGATCATGACCGCGCCCATGGTGGTCGCCAGCTGGATCAACCTGCAGTACTACGGATCGACCGTGAACAACCGCGCCTTCGGCGCCGGCAACAAGGTGCTGCACAACGTGGTCGGGACCATCGGCGTGCTGGAAGGAAATTCCGGCGACCTCAAGGTCGGCTTGCCGCTGCAGTCGGTCCATGACGGCGCGCGCTTTGTGCACGAGCCAATGCGGCTGAACGTGTTCATTGCAGCGCCCATTGACGCAATCAACAACGTAATCGCCAAACATGCGTCCGTGCGCGAACTCGTCGACAACCACTGGCTGCACTTGTTCGTGATCGATGATGCGGGCGCAGCGTCCCATCGATACAAGGGTGCTTTGGCGTGGGAGCGCTTGCCATGAGTGCTGGAATGTCCCATCTGGCCAGACTCGAAGCCGAATCGATCCACATCCTGCGCGAGGCCGTCGCCGAAGCGCGCAACCCGGTCATGCTGTTTTCGGCAGGCAAGGATTCGACCGTGCTCGCCCACCTCGCGCTGCGCGCCTTTTATCCCGCCACGCCACCATTCCCGCTGTTGCATATCGATTCGACCTGGGAGTTCCGCTCGTTGATCGCGTTCCGCGATGCCTTCGCGCGGCAGCATGGATTCCGACTCATCGCCCATGTCAACGAAGAAGGGCGCGCGGCTGGTATCAATCCGTTCGATCACGGCGACCGCTACACCACGATCATGCGGACCGAGCCGCTGAAGGCTGCGCTCGACCAGGGCGGCCATGACATCGTCTTCGGCGGAGCTCGCCGCGACGAGGAAAAATCGCGCGCCAAGGAACGCGTCGTCTCGATCCGCAACGCCGCCCACGCCTGGGAACCGCGGCAGCAACGGCCAGAATTGTGGAACCTCTACAACACGCGGCTCGGCAAGGGACAGTCGGCCCGCGTGTTTCCCCTCTCCAACTGGACCGAGGCCGACATCTGGGCCTACACGTTGTTCCGCGGTATCGAATTGGCGCCGTTGTACTTCGCCGCACAACGGCCGGTGGTCCAACGCGGCAGTCACTTCATCGTCGTCGACGACGAAAGCCGGATGCAGTTCCTGCCGGGCGATGACGTGCACATGCGATCCGTGCGTTTTCGCACGCTCGGCTGCTGGCCAGTCACTGGAGCCTTTGCTTCTGACGCCAGCGAGGTTGCTGACGTCGTCTGTGAAACGCTGTCTGCGTCGGTGTCGGAGCGACAGGGGAGGATCAGCGACGGGGAGGATGGCGGATCGCTGGAGCAGAAAAAGCGGGAAGGCTATTTCTGATGGCGCATGGCACCGGTTTGCCTTGTGAGGGCATGCGTGCGGTCCTCGCCACCATGCACGGCAAGGAGCGTGTCATTGCACCCTTGCTGCAACAAAACCTTGGCTTGCGCGTCGTGCTTGCGGCGGGGCTCGACACGGACGGCTTCGGTACGTTCAGTAGCGAGATCGCGCGGAGCGGCTCCCAGCTGGAAGCGGCACGGGAGAAGATTTCCGCAGCCTTCGATGCCGATCCAACGACCCGTATCGGCGTGGCCAGCGAGGGCAGCTTCGGTCCACATCCGCTTATCCCATTCCTGCCATTCGGGCTTGAGTTGGTTGTGCTCATCGACCGCGTAACCGGATTCGAACTGATCGGTCAGGATGGTGGCCCGCATACCAATTTCAGCCAACAGGTTGTCCCGGACATCGACGCGGCAATCGCGTTTGCCGAACGCTCGGGGTTTCCCGAGCATGGGTTGATCGTGATCGGCTGCGTCGATGGCCAGCCGGCACCGGCATGCGCACTGATCAAGGACATCATGAATGCCGAGGGGTTAAAGGTCTCTGTCCGGAAGACGTTGGCAGTCTGCGGCTCTGCATTCATCGAAACCGACATGCGCGCGCATCGCAACCCGACCCGGATGTTGGCCATCGAACGCGCCACGCGCGATCTGGTACGCCGCTTCATGTCTCAGTGTCCGGCCTGCAACTTCCGCGGCTTCGACGTGACTGAGCGTATTGCCGGACTGCCGTGCGAATGGTGCGACGGTCCGACAAGCGCGATCCGACACCACGTCTTGCAATGCCACGCATGCGG
>JBBQTR010000020.1:0-20132 GCA_038213095.1 Lysobacterales bacterium
CCAGCCGGAACGATTCGCCCAGGCGCGTTTCCAGGGTGGTCTGCAGCTTCTCGTCGACGGTCGCCCGCATCTGTTCGAGTTTGGCGGCGTTGTCGATCTGCAGTTCGCGCAGTTTCTGCTCAAGCGTCACCCGCATCTCGCTCAGGCTGGTGGCATTGCGCTGGGTGAGTTCGACCAGCCGCTGGCCGATCGTGTCCGCGGCGCGTTGCTGCAACTCGCCACCCTCGACCCGCGTCTTGCGCGCATCCTCGTTGAGGGTCTCGCGCAACACATCCAGCCGTTCGCCAAAGCCAGCGATACGTTGCTCCTGCTGCAGCGACAGGCTGTCGAGTTGCTGGCGCAACTCCGCGCGACCGTCGCGCTGTTCGTCGCGCAATGCCTGCTCCAAGGCCAGGCGGTGCCCCTCCAGCAATGCATCAGGGCGCCGCCGTAACAGCACCAGCGAGAGCGCCATCCCGATGATGGCCACGACAAGAATCAGCAGGAGGAGGAGCGTCGTCGGCATGGCGTCAGTGTAGCCGCGGCAATCTCACTGGCTGCGCCTGTTCATCGGTGATTTCATCATTCGCACACCCACGGGTGTCCACCATCAACCTGCATGCATGCCCAGGCCGCGCAAGTGCCAACGTTTCACCGCTACCGGGAGGTCAGCAGACACCCCGGGGTGGTGGCGTATGCATTGTTGCCAGAGGCCATTGCGGTGGAATTTGACCAAGGCGGCGTTTATCTCTACAGCCATGATTGTCCGGGCCGCCTGCACGTCAGCCGGATGAAGCTACTGGCAGCGGAGGGTCACGGACTCAGCAGTTATATCAGCCGCCATATCCGCAACCGGTTCTCTGCGCATTTTGATTCCCCGCAGGCAGTTCAATTCCAGGATCAATCCATCACACGGCAAAACGCGGCCTTGAGGTAGCGCGATTCCTGCACGTCCACACGGAACGGATGGTCGGGGCCCGCGCCGGCGACTTTCAGCACCTGCACCGTGCGCCCGGCGTAAAACGCAGCCCGGCGAAGCATCCCGAGGAATTCTTCTTCGCTGACAAGGCCCGTGCAGGAAAAGGTCGCGAGCAATCCACCCGGCTTGACCACGCCAAGCGCGAGCTTGTTCATGTCCAGGTATTTTTTGAGCGCCGGCAACACCTGATCGCGATCACGGGTGAGTTTGGCCGGATCCAGGATCACCACGTCGAACAGGTCGCCGCGGGTACTGGCATCGCGCAGCCACGGGAAAATATCGGCCTGCACGAACTTGACATGCGCGCCGTTGAGTTTCGCATTACCTTTCGCAATCGCCAGCACGTCCTCGTCGATGTCGATGCCGACGACCTCCGCCGCGCCGCGCACCGCTGCATACACTCCAAAGCCACCAGTGTTGCAGCACAGGTCGAGGACGCGCTTGCCGGCGACATGCTGCGAGAGCCATTGCCGGTTGTCGCGCTGGTCGGCGAAGAACCCGGTCTTGTGAGCACCGGATGGATCGGCGCGAAAGCGGATGCCGTGCTCGCTGATGATCGCCGGCGCCGCCGGTTCGGTGCCGCGAAAATCGAACGACTCCTGCTTCTGCACGTGCTCGTCGGCGAAGCCATGGAAGCGGCAGCCTGGAAATTGTGCACGCAAGGCATCGTGGATCCACTCGCGATGGCGGAACATGCCGGCACTGAAGTATTCGACCACCAGCAGGTCGGCGTAACGATCGACCACCAGGCCACTGAGCCCGTCGCCTTCCGAATGCACCACACGCCATGCATCCGACACCGCATCCAGTTGCAGAACATCGCGGCGCAATAGCACCGCCGCGGCGATCTTTCGCGCGAACCAGTCCGCGTCGATCGGCACGTCGCGATTGGTTTCCAGGATGCGCAATGCAATCCGTGAATGGCCGTTGTAGAATCCCCGGCCGATCCATTCGCCATCCACGCCGACGATGTCGACGAGGGTTCCCGGCTTGGGTTTGGCCGCCGGCTTCTCGACCAGTTTCTGGAAAATCCACGGGTGCGTCGAACGCCAGGCATTGCGGAGGCGGACGGTTGGAAGGTCGTTCGTCATCGCGGCATTCTACGTGGGCGTGGCCTGCGTCCTGCATTGGCGACTTGCATCCGCCTATTCCGTCGCCATTCTCCCGTGATGCATTTGCCCACGCCCGAGGCGGTTCCGGACACCCCTGCGCAACGCAGCGTCGATCGCCGTCGATTGCAGCGGGCGCTCAACGCCAGCCTTGGTTTCGTGCTGCTGCTGGCGGCGGTATTCGCCGCGCAGCACGCGTTCGACTGGAGCGCGTTCACCATTGCGCCGCATGACTGGCATGGCCTGATCGGCATTTTGACGGCGCCGCTGCTGCACGGTTCACCCGAGCACCTCGGTGGCAATGCGGTCTCACTGCTGTTGCTCGGCACCTTGGCCGGCACGGTCTATCCGCGCGCGACGTTGCGATCGTTGCCATTGCTGTGGCTCGGCTCGGGGCTGGCCGCCTGGTCGCTCGGTGAGCCGGGTACCCATCATCTCGGCGCCAGCGGCGTCGCGCATGGATTGATGTTCCTGGTATTCGCACTCGGCCTGCTGCGGCGCGACCGGCCCGCAATCGCGGCGGCGATGATCGCGTTCTTCCTCTACGGTGGGATGTTGCTGACGGTATTGCCGCACGAACCCGGCGTGTCATGGCAGGCGCACCTGGGCGGCGCGATCGCCGGCGTCGTCGCCGCTTGGATGTTCCGCAACAGCGATCCGGTCGCGCCACGCAAGCGGTACTCGTGGGAGCTGGAAGACGACGCCAGCGCGCAGCTTGCGACCGAAGATCGCGAAGCGCTGGAACCACCGAGGCCCGATGACGTGCCGGTGCTATGGCAACGCCCGCCCGCCGACGGCGGCAAGATCCTGCACTTCCCGCGCGGCGACTGACGCCACAGGCAGCGTGTGCCGCGATGGTCGGCCATGCTAGCGTCGCGCCATCCTTGCCGGAGCCACCATGACTGCCAGTCGTCCCCTGCGGACCATGCCTGTGCTGCTGATGCTTGCCTCGTTTGCATTCACGAGTTGCCATCGCGCGCCTGCTACCGCCGCTCCGGCGACCAGCACTGACGTTGCCGCCACCCGCATCGAAGCCGACGTTCGCACCCTCGCCGCAGACACCATGCAGGGCCGCGAGACCGGCACGCCTGGTTTCGAACGCGCGGCCGATGTCGTGGTCGCACGCCTGCGTGCGCTCGGCCTGCAACCGGCAGGCGACAACGGTACGTTTTCACAGCGCGTGCCATTGCTGAAAGGCACGCGCATCGCCGACGGTGCGCGCCTGGACGTGGTGCGCAGCGACCGCACGATCGCGCTGCGGTTTCGCGATCATTTCCTGCCCGAGCCCAATTTCGATCAAGCCGATAGCGCGGTGCGTGCTCGGGCGGTGTTCGTCGGACAAGGCATCCACGCACCGGAGTTGCAGCACGACGATTTCGTCGGATTGGACCTGCACGGCAAGATCGCGGTGGTGTTTGGCGGCGCGCCGGCGCGCTTCGACAATGACCGTCGCGCGTTTTATGCCTCGCACGATGAAAAACTGCGCGCGCTGGTCGAGCGCGGTGCGATCGGCGCGGTGTTCGTCGACACCGCCGACGACGAAACGCGTGCACCTTGGGCGCTGCAGGCCAGCAACTGGGAGCGTCCGGTCCTGCGCCTGCGCGACGCCGACGGCCACGGCATCGACACGTACCCGCAACTGCGCGTGGTCGCTCGGGTCAGCACTGCCGCCGCAGACCTGGTCTTCGATGGGAGCGGCCACACCGCCGCCGACCTGGCGCACGCCGCGCTGCGGGATCAACTGCATGGCTTCGCATTGCCGGTGACGTTGTCACTGGCGGCGCGGACGCACGTCGAGCCGCTGGACAGCCGCAATGTCGTCGCGCGATTGCCGGGGCTCGATGCCACGCTTGGCCGCGACGCGATCGTCTACAGCGCGCACCTGGATCACCTGGGAGTGCGCGCTCCCGTGGCTGGCGACGCGATCTACAACGGCGCGCTCGACAACGCGCTCGGCGTCGCGATCGTGCTGGAAACCGCGCGTGAGTTGCATGATGCGGCGAGCAAGTCCAAACGCTCGCTGCTGTTCGTCGCGCTGACCGGCGAGGAAGAAGGCCTGCTCGGCGCGCAATGGTTCGCCACCCATCCGCCGCAGCATCTGCTGGCCGACATCAACCTCGACATGCCGATGCTGCTGGCGCCCACGCGCGACGTAGTCGCGATTGGCGATGCGCATTCCAGCCTGCATGACGCATTGCAACAGGCTGCCGGCGCGCTTGGCGTTGGTCTGTCGGCCGATCCATTCCCGGAAGAATCCATATTCGTGCGCAGCGACCAGTACGCGTTCGTGCGCGCCGGGATCCCTGCGCTGTATCTCGACGGTGGCGTTATTCCTGCGGCGTCCAGCGCCGGCAAGGAGGCTGATCTGCACACGATTCCAAAGCTGGCGCAACGCGATTTCCTGCGCCGCTGCTACCACCAGCCCTGCGACGATGTGAGCCTTCCAATCCAGTATGGCGACGCCGCACGGTTGGCACATTTGAACGTGCGGCTTGGCCTTCTGCTGGGCAATGCCAACACGCCACCGCACTGGAATGCCGGCGACTTCTTCGGCGATCGTTTCGCCCAGCGCTAGGGTTTGCCTTTGGCTTTGCCAGCCTGCGCCAATGCGCTACTGGCCGCGGATTTGGACGCCGTCGCGGTGCGGCCATCCCGCAGCGTTTTCGAGGCGGCTGTCGCTGCCTTGGTGCCGGTTTCCTTGCCGGGGCTGCGGCTTTGCGCCAATGCGCTGCCCGCCGCGGACTTCGAAGCCTTCACCGTCTCGCCCGAACGCAAGGTTTTGGAAGCCGCCGCAGCCGGGCCGGGTTTGGTGGTCCTAGACGTCGCCATGGTGTTCACTCCTGTCAGGTTGGGAAGGCGCTGCTTGTGCCAGCCGCTCCTGCGTGTCGGTGCGAACCGCGCCCGGGGTAAACTTCCCGTTCGCACCTGAGGATGCAGTGATGAACGTAACCGGTGCCACGCCCGGGCGTGTCGAACACCAGCAGACCGACAAGGGCTACGTTCCGGTCTACACCACCGCTGTGGTCGAGCAACCTTGGGATGCTTACACCGCGGTCGATCACAACGTCTGGGCGCAATTGTTCGAACGCCAGCGCAAGCTGCTGGTGGGTCGCGCAAGTGATGAATTCCTGCAGGCGCAGGATGCGATGGGCATGACGCCCGATGCGATCCCGAAATTTGCCGAACTCAACAACATCCTGCAGAAGGCCACCGGCTGGACCGTGGTCGGCGTCGAAGGCCTGTTGCCGGAGCTGACGTTCTTCGAGCACCTGGCCAATCGCCGCTTTCCGGTCACTTGGTGGATCCGCAAACCCGATCAGCTCGATTACCTCGCCGAGCCGGACCTCTTCCACGATCTTTTCGGGCACGTACCGTTACTGATGAACCCGATCTTCGCGGACTACATGGCCGCTTACGGGCGTGGCGGTGTCAAGGCGCACGGCATCGGCGCAGAGGCGCTGGTCAACCTCACCCGGCTGTACTGGTACACGGTCGAATTCGGTTTGATCCAACAGGCCGACGGTTTGCGCATCTACGGCAGCGGCATCGTTTCATCGACAGGCGAAAGCATCCACAGCCTGGAATCCGATGCGCCCAACCGCATTGGCTTCGACCTTGAACGCATCATGCGCACGCGCTACCGCATCGACAGCTACCAGAAAACATATTTCGTCATCGACAGCTTCCAGCAGTTGATGGATGCGACCGCGCCGGATTTCTGTCCCATCTATGAGCGTGTCGCCCACATGGATGCGCTTGCCGCAGGAGACGTGCTCGATAGCGACCACGTCCTTCATCGCGGTAGCGGTGAAGGCTGGGCCAGCGACGGCGACGTCTGAATAGTCGGCAACTTCGTGCCGCCCACAGCTGGTGCTCTCACCGCGCACTCACCGTGGTCACTTGATCATTCACTCTTTCGCAGCCCGTGCGACGGTTGCGCACCAGAGTGATCGACATGACATATGCCGCCGCCGAGTTCTTGGAAGAATCCACCCGCATTGAATTGCTGATGCACGATGCGGTGCATCGCGCCGGGCAGGGCTGTGGCCCGGATTTCGAACGCCGCCTCGATGCGAGCCTGCGCAGCCTGCGACCGATGCTGGGTGACGACGACTTTGCCGCGGCCACCGATGTGATCGAGGCCGCCAAGCGTGTCATGGTCTCCGCCGACCCGAGCGCACCGCTGCTGATGCTGGCCATGGCCCACAAGACCCTCAGCGGCGTGATCCGACGCCAAGCCAACACCCAGCGACAGCGTTCCGCGGCCTGAAATTCCGCTCCCTGCAATTTGGGAGAAGCAGAAAGCAGGCGACAATGGCGTCCCGTTGCCAATGCCTGTCCCCATGTCCTCGCTTTCTGCTGCCCCCTGTTCGCTGACGCGATTCCTGATCGAGGAAAAACGCGAAGGCCGCATCAACCCGGACCTGCGATTGCTGATCGAAGTCGTCGCCCGCGCCTGCAAGACGATTGCGGTGGCGGTAGGCAAGGGCGCCTTGGGCGGCGTGCTCGGCGATGCGGCAGCGGCCAGCATCAACATCCAGGGAGAGGCGCAGAAGAAGCTCGACGTGATCGCCAACGACGTGCTGCTGGAAGCCAACGCCTGGGGCGGGCATCTGGCCGCTTGCGCGTCGGAGGAAATGGAACACTGCCAGCCGATCCCCGACGCATACCCGCGTGGCAATTACCTGCTGCTGTTCGACCCGCTCGACGGCAGCAGCAATATCGACGTCAACGTGTCGGTCGGCACCATCTTCTCGGTGTTGCGCTGCCCCGAAGGGGTGACCGTGCCGCAGGATGCCGATTTCCTGCAGCCGGGCACCACGCAGGTCGCCGCCGGCTATTGCATCTATGGTCCATCGACGATGCTGGTGCTGACGATCGGCCACGGCACCCACGCGTTCACGCTGGATCGCGAGCAGGGCTCGTTCGTGCTGACCCAGCGCGACATGCGCATCCCGGCGGAGACGCGCGAATTCGCCATCAACGTGTCCAACCAGCGTCATTGGGAAGCGCCGATGCAGGCGTACGTGCAGGATCTGCTCGCCGGCGACACCGGGACGCGCGGCAAGGATTTCAACATGCGCTGGATCGCCAGCATGGTCGCCGATGTGCACCGCATCCTCACCCGCGGTGGCATTTTCATCTATCCGTGGGATCACAGGCTCGGCAGGAGCGTGCTCGATGACAACGCCGACCCGACAAAGGCAGGCAAGCTGCGCCTGATGTACGAAGCCAATCCCATGGCATTGCTGGTGGAGCAGGCCGGAGGCGCCGCCAGCAGCGGTCGCGAACGCATCATGGACATCGTCCCCACGCAGTTGCACCAGCGCGTGCCGGTGATCCTGGGATCAAAGTCGGAAGTCGAGGTCGCCGTGCGCTATCACCGCGAACACGACACGATGGCTTCGCAAGTTGGCGCCGAGCTGGCGTCCTCCGGACAGTCATGACCACCAACATTGTTTCATTGGCAGTGCCACCGGACGCCGCAAAAAAACCGCACCAGGTGACGACGCCCTTCGGCGCGACGCGCAGCGACGAGTACTACTGGCTGCGCGACGACGCCCGCGAGGATTCGCAGATGCTCGCGTATCTCGACGCGGAAAATGCGTACGCCGATAGCGTCATGGCGCCGCTGCTGCCGTTGCAGGAACGCCTGTGCACCGAGATCGTCGGGCGCATCCAGCAGGACGACAGTTCCGTGCCCTATCGCGAACGTGGGTACTGGTACTACACCCGCTTCGAGACCGGCCAGGATTATCCGATCCATGCACGTCGTGCCGGCAGCATGGACGCACCGGAACAAATCCTGCTCGACGTCAACACGATGGCGGCCGGCAAGGAATATTTCAGCGTCGGTGATTTCCAGGTCAGCCAGGACAACCAGCTACTGGCATGGGCCGAGGATGCGGTCGGGCGTCGCCAGTACATCATCCACTTTCGCAACCTGGACACCGGCGAAATCTATCCGGACATGGTCAGCGGCGTGGCTGCCAACGTGGTCTGGGCCGACGACAACCGCACGCTGTTCTACATCGAGAACGACCCGGACACGCTGCTCACGGTGCGGGTAAAGCGGCATGTGCTCGGCACGTCGTCCGACAGCGACGTGCTGGTCTACGAGGAACTCGACGACAGCTTCTACGTGGGCATCGATCGCACCCGCGACGACCGCTACCTGTGCATCCAGGTGGAAAGCACCGTTACCAGTGAAATGCGCTTTGCGCCCGCCAACAATCCGCAAGAGTTCATTGTCTTCGCCCCACGCCAGCGCGATGTCGAATACCAGGCCGAGCATCTGGGCGGACGCTGGGTCATCCGCACCAATGCGCCAGGCACAGACGGCACGCCGGCCAGCAACTTCAAGCTGATGACGGCGGGCGACAGCGCGCATGATCGTGGGCAGTGGCAGGAGTGGATCGCGCATCGCAGCGATGTGTTCATCGACGGCTTCGAGCTGTTCGATGGGTTCACGGCGATCGCGGAACGCTCGCAAGGGCTGGAACGCCTGCGCCTGCTGAAGGCCGATAGCAGCGAGGAGCACGTGCAGGCCGATGAGCCGGCGTACTCGATGGGGCTGTCGACCAATGCCGAGTCCGGCACCGACTGGCTGCGCTACAGCTACACCTCACTGACCACCCCGAAGATCACGTATGAGCTCAACACGCGCAGCGGCGAGCGGCGCCTGCTCAAGCGCGAGCCGGTGCTCAATTACGATTCAGACAAATACGTGACCGAGCGCCTGTGGGCGAAAGCGCGCGACGGCACGCGTATCCCGGTGTCGCTGGTGTACCGGAAAGGCTTCGAGAAAAACGGCCAGTCCGCATTGCTGCAATACGCCTACGGCAGCTATGGCATGTCGATGGATCCGGGCTTCAACCTGCCAGTGGTGAGCCTGCTGGATCGCGGCATGGTGTACGCGATCGCGCACATCCGCGGCGGGCAGGAAATGGGGCGCGCGTGGTACGACGACGGCAGGCTGCTGCGCAAGCAGAACACGTTCACCGACTTCATCGACGTCACCGATGCGCTGGTCGCCCAGGGGTATGTCTCGAAGGACCGCGTTGCCGCCTACGGTGGCAGTGCTGGCGGGCTGCTGATGGGTGCCGTCGCCAACATCGCGCCGGAAAAATATCGCGTGATCCTGTCGCAGGTACCGTTCGTGGATGTGGTGACGACAATGCTCGACCCGAGCATCCCGCTGACCACCAACGAATACGACGAATGGGGCAATCCCGAACATCCCGAGTTCTATCACTACATGCTCGCGTATTCGCCTTACGACAACCTCAGGGCGCAGGCCTATCCGGCAATGTTCATCGGCACCGGCCTGTGGGATTCGCAGGTGCAGTACTGGGAGCCGGCGAAATACGTCGCACGGCTGCGCGACCTTGACACCTCGCGGTACCCGGTGTTGTTGCGCACCAACATGGATGCTGGCCACGGCGGCAAGTCAGGTCGCTTCCGCCGCTATGCCGAGCTGTCTGAAATGTATGCGTTCCTGCTGGACCAGCTGGCAGTGGACGCCATGCAGCGCCCGGGAGGGACCTCCGATGCAATATCGTGAGCCGCGTGCTCGTCCTATACTTGGGCCCATGACCATTTCCGCACGCTGTATCGCCATCGCCGCATTGCTTACCCTGTCTGCCTGTGGCAACAAGGGTCCGCTGGTGCGGCCCTCGTCGATCCCCGCGCCGCAGGGCGTATCCGCGACGCCGTCGTCACCCTCAAGCGACCCGACAGGTGTGGCCCCGGTGGAGGACAAAGTCCCGGCGACGCTGGACCCTGCAACACCGGCGCCCCCAGCATCGCCCCGACCCGGTGACGGTCACGGCTGAGGTCATGTCAGCGCCGCACGCGTCGCTGCGCTTCAGCAAGATGCAGGGCGCGGGAAACGATTTCGTCGTCATCGACCTGCGCTACGGACAAGCACCACCGACTCCGAAGGAATGTCGCGCGCTCGCCGATCGCCATACCGGCATCGGCTGCGACCAGATATTGACGATCGAGCCGCCACGAAGCGCGCGCGCCGTCGCCAGCTACCGCATCTGGAATGCCGACGGCAGCAACGCCGGGCAATGTGGCAACGGTGCGCGCTGCATTGCCGCATGGCTGGTGCGGGACGGCTGTGCATCGACTTCACCTTTCGCGCTTGACAGTCCCGCCGGCACGCACGACGTCAGCCGCGTGGAGGACGATTACCGCATCGCGATGGGCGTTCCGCGATTCGCCCCACGGGATGTTCCGATGGAGGGGTTCGCGACGGCGCAGGACGACTACGTGCTCGACGTCCTGGGCACGCAATTGCATGTCGGCGCGGTGTCGATGGGCAATCCGCACGTATTGATTGAAGTCGATGATCTCGCGGCGGCGCCGGTCGCCACCCTTGGCCCGGCACTGCAGGCGCATGCCGCGTTTCCGCAATCGGTGAACGTGGGTTTTACGCAGGTCGTGTCGCGCGATCGTATTCGCCTGCGCGTGCATGAGCGTGGCGTCGGCGAAACCCTGGCTTGTGGCAGCGGCGCATGCGCGGCGGCGGCGATCCTGATGCGGCGTGGCCGGGTCGACCGCGCTGTCACCGTCGAACTTCCCGGCGGCAGCCTGCTGATCGGCTGGCACGAGGACAAGGCGCAGATCACAATGACCGGGCCGGCGATATTTGTTTTCGAAGGGGACTACCTGCAATGAGTATCTTGCTGTGAGCATGACCGACACCACCGAAAAACTCGGCGCGCATGAAGTCGCAGCGTGGTTGCGCCGCCATCCGAAATTCCTGCAGCAGTTCCCGGACCTTGCGATCAGCATGATCGTGCCGCGCGAGGAGGGGCCGGCCGCATCGCTGGCCAGCTACCAGCTGGACGTGCTGCGCGACAAGAATCGCGAACTGTCGCGACGGCTGCACGAGTTGTTCGCCAACGCGCAGGAGAACGAACGCCTGGCCGTGCGCACCCACCAGCTCACGCTGGCCTTGCTCAAGCAGGGCAACCCCGCTGGCACCGTGTGTGCGATGGCCGCGTCGCTGGAGGAGGATTTCCACGGCGACCTGGTGCGGATCGTGCTGTTCGAGCCGGTGGCGGGGCTCGATGAAGCCGAGTGGCTGCATGTCATCGATGCGGCCGACGCCAGGCTTGCCCCCTTCCGTGATGCACTGGCCGAGGGTGAACCGATCTGCGGGCGCCTGCACGCCGACAAGAACGCGGTTCTGTACGGCATGCGCGCCGAAGAAGTGCACTCCAGTGCACTGTTGCCCTTGCCCGGTGTCGGCGTACTGGCAGTGGGCAGCGCGGACCCCAACCGGTTTTTCCCCGGCATGGGGACGTTGTTCCTGCGGATGATGGGGGAAGCATTGACGGTGGCGCTGCAGCGGTTCGACGGGTGATTGTCGGCGAGTGACTTCGATATTTTTCCAGTCATTTTTAAAGGGAACGTTTCATGGCCGTTACTTACTGGTGCATCCTGATCGTCGCGTTGCTGCCGTACCTGTGGATTGGAATCGCCAAGAGATCCGGCAAGCGTTATGACAATCGCGACCCGCGCACATGGTTGACCAAACAGGACAACCCGCGCACGTTGCGCGCGCACGCTTCACAGCTGAATGCGTTCGAGGCATTCGCCCCGTTCGCTGCAGCAGTGTTGATGGCGCAGCATGCCGGTGTAGACCCGTCGCGGATTTCAATGCTGGCGATGGCATTCGTCGTGCTGCGTGTGCTGCACGGGGTGTTCTACCTCACCGGCATCCACTTGCTGCGCAGCCTGGTGTGGTTCGGCGGTTTGGGCGTGGTGGTGTGGATGATGGTGATGGCAGCGATGAAAATCGCTTGACGTAAGGCGGGCTTGAGCCCGCCCGATGTGAACCCGCTACGCGGTCACCAGGCGCACTCGCGCGAAGTTGCGTTTGCCGACCGCGAGCACGCCGGTGAATCCGGGTGCGAAGACGCGTTGCGCATCTTCGATGACGTCGCCATCGATGCGCACCGAGCGTTCCTTTAACTTGCGGTTGGCTTCGGAGTTGCTCGATGTCAATCCTGCAGCCGTGAGCAGCGCAGCGATGCGCAGGCCTTCGACGGGCACTACGACGTCGGCAAGCGGCAATGATGCGGTATCGCCCTCGCCACGCACCGCGGCGTTCCATCCTGCGATTGCGACGTCGGCGGCGGCATCGCCATGGAAACGCGCGGCCAGTTCGCGCGCGAAACGCAACTTGACGTCGCGCGGATTGAGCTGGCCGGCGATGACGTCCGCCTGCAGGCGCTTCGCTTCTGCCGTGCCGATATCGAAACTGAGCAGCTCGATCCAGCGCCACATGAGGTCGTCGCCGATCTTCAAAGTCTTGGTGACGATATCGATCGCCGGTTCATCGATGCCGATGTAGTTGCCGAGCGACTTGGACATCTTCTGCACGCCGTCCAGGCCTTCGAGCAACGGCATGGTCAGCACGATCTGCGGCGGTTGGCCGAAGTGCTCCTGCAACCCGCGCCCCATCAGCAGGTTGAATTTCTGGTCGGTGCCACCGAGCTCGACATCGGCTTTCAGCGCCACCGAATCGTAGCCCTGCACCAGCGGATACAAAAACTCATGGATCGCGATCGACTGCTGGGCGGCGTAGCGCTTGCAGAAGTCGTCGCGCTCAAGCATGCGCGCCACCGTGTGCTGCGCGGCCAGCTTGACCATGTCGACCGCCGTCATTTTGTCGAACCATTCGGAGTTGAAACGCACCTCGGTACGTTCGCGATCCAGCACCTTGAACACCTGCGTGGCGTAAGTGCGCGCGTTGGACTCGATGTCCGCGCGCGTCAGCGGCTTGCGGGTGATGTTCTTGCCGGTGGGATCGCCGATCATTCCGGTGAAGTCACCGATCAGGAAGATCACCTGATGGCCAAGCTCCTGGAACTGCCGCATTTTGTTCAGCAGGACGGTGTGCCCGAGATGCAGGTCCGGTGCGGTCGGGTCGAAGCCCGCCTTGATCCGCAGCGGCCGGCCGAGCTTCAGCCGCGCGACCAGTTCTTCGCGCTTGAGGATTTCGTCGCTGCCTCGACTGATCAGTTCAAGGGCATCGCGCGTTTCAACGGCGTGCGTTGCAGCGGAAGGAGGTGCGGCGGGTGCGGGCACGAGGACTTCTCTTTACGGCCGCCTGGCATCGAGCGTGACGTCCGTTGCAAAGTTAGCGTTAAGTGGAAGTTAAATGGGGCGATCAAAAATATCAATGCGTTCAAGGGTTTGACGCATTCTTTTCGCGCGACTATGGTACCCCCTTGACACGCTCCTCACATCGCGTCCGTCAGCGCGAACAGGAACCAGACGCATGATCCATTCCGACGAAAGCGGCAGCAGCCGACGCGCCCGTCTCGACATCCTGCGCGAAGCCGCCCTCCATCGGAAAGTCCTCGCCACCCGGTTACCTGCTGCTTTCAACGGCCGTTGGACCCGTCGTCATTGGGCCCATGCCAGCCTGTTCGCCACCCTCGGCGCCCTGGTTGCCGCGATCGTGCCCGGATTCTCCAACGCGACGCCGTCCTCGCCGCGGACGCCGCACGCCACCTTGGCGCTTGCGTTGCCGACCTTGCCGCTGACGCAGCTGCGCAGTCACGCTGGCGACAGCTGGCAGCTGGTGACGGTCAAGTCCGGCCAGACGCTGGCCGTGTTGTTCCACCAGCTTGGCGTCCCAGCGGACACCCTGCATCGCCTGCTCTCACACCCCGCCACCAAGGGTGCGCTGACACATCTCAAGCCGGGCAGCGTGGTCGGTTTCGACCTGCCGGTTGATGCACCGGGTGGTCCAGGCAGCCTGCGCACGCTCCGCTTCGATCGTGACCCGACCCACACCGTCGAGTTGTCCCTGGCGGGGGACCAGATCAACGAGCACGTGATCGAGCGCGCCAGCGAAACCCGCACCGTCGTGCTCAGCGGGGAAGTCGGCGATTCGCTGTACCGTTCGGCGCGCGACGCCGGATTGACCCCCGCCAACATCAACACGCTGACCGATGACATCTTCAAGTACGACATCGACTTCAACGATGATGTCGGCGCCAAGGATCGTTTCAGCGTGGTCGTCGACCAGGTCTGGCGCGACGGCGAACTGGTGAGCACAGGCCCTGTCCAGGCGGCGACCTTCACCGTTGATGACAAGCTGTATTCCGGCTTCCGTTTCGAGCGCAACGGCAAACCGGAATATTTCACCGGACAGGGTCGCCCGCTCAAGCGCACCTTCATCCGCATGCCCATCCCGTATGCACGGCTGACGTCGAGTTTCGGCAATCGCTTCCATCCCATCCTCGGGCGCATGCGCATGCACGAGGGCGTCGACTTCGCCGCCTCCAGCGGTACCCCGATCCAGGCTGCGGGTGACGCACGCGTGGATTTCGTCGGCTGGAAAGGCGGCTACGGGCGCGTGGTCATCCTCGACCATGGCCATGGCTACAGCACGCTGTACGGCCACATGTCCCGCTTCGGTAGCGAACACGTCGGCCAGCGCATCGGGCAGGGGACAGTCATTGGCTATGTCGGCATGACGGGCCTGGCCACCGGGCCGCACCTGCATTACGAATTCCGCGTCAATGGCGTGCATCGCAATCCGCTGTCGATCACCATGCCCGCGCCCGAGCCGCTGGGTGGCCAGGCGCTGGCGCAGTTCCGTGCGCAGACTGGCAACGCGTTGGCGAAGATCCGCAGGGTCGAAAACGTCATCTACGCCGACGTGGCGCCGGCCAGGCATGCCAAGGGCGGCAAGAAAGCCTGATCGCGATCGCCATGTTGTTCACCGTCGATGAATTCGCAGCGTCGTAACGTCTGCGGTTCCCGTCCTGGCCACGGAACACCCCGCATGCGCTTCGCGTTGCTCCTATCGATCGCCGTACTGGGTCTTGGCGCCTGCGCCTCGGCGCCAACGACTTCCGTATCACCTTCGATCAGGACAGTGGGCAGATCGACTTCGTCACCGACAGGAATGCCCGTCGGTGCCGCCACGCGCGCCATCGCCCATCTTGCCGGCGCCTCAGGCAGCCTGGTCAGTGGCACCTTGGCGCTGGTACAGACCGGCGCCGGCGTGCGCATCCACGGTGATGTTGGTGGGCTGGCACCGGGAAGCACACACGGCTTTCATGTCCATGAAACCGGCGATTGCAGCGCGGCCGATGCCTCGAGCGCTGGCGGACATTTCAATCCAGGCGGCAGTCCGCATGGCAAGGCCGGAACATCGAGCCATCATGCCGGCGATATCGACAACATCATCGCCGACGCATCCGGCGTCGCACACGTGGACGCGACCGTCGTGGGAACAGTGCTCGGTGGTCGCGCCGGTACCAACATCCTCGGCCGTGCGCTGGTGGTGCATGCCGCAGCCGACGATTACCGGACACAGCCGTCGGGGAATTCCGGCACTCGCATCGCATGCGGAGTAGTGCGCACGCCATAGGATCGTGGTCCGCCGCATGACGACTGCAACGAAATCCTGCGTCGCCGGGTCCGAGCGGATGCGCTCGACACGTGCGACTGGGTAGGATTGCGGCATGACCTACCGCATTCGTGCTGCCGAATCCTCCGATGTCGACCTGCTTGCGCAATGGGCGCAGGCAATGGCGCTGGAAACCGAGCACAGGCGACTGGATGCCGACATCGTGCGCGCGGGCGTCGCCGCGGGCATCGCAGATGCCGCGAAGGCGCGCTATTTCGTCGCGATGGACGATGCCGTGCTGGCTGGCGGCGAAACCATCGGCATGGCGGTCGGCACGTTGATGGTCACGCGCGAATGGAGCGACTGGCGTAACGGCGACTGGTGGTGGATCCAGAGCGTGTACGTCATCGCGCAGCATCGCAGACAAGGTATTTTTGCAGCGATGTATCGGCATGTGCAGCAACTGGCGCAGGAGACGCCGGGAGTGGTCGGGCTGCGTCTTTACGTCGAACGCGACAATGCCGTCGCCCAACGTACTTACGCGGCGTTGGGGATGCAGGATGCGGGCTATGCCATCCAGGAACAGGCGTTCACGTGAGTTGCGGCGGCGGTTGAGCAGTCTTTCGGATGATCGGGACGGCGCAGGTCTAGACGGCGCCCTCCGCGGTGTCGCACTGCACGAACAGCACCGCGATCCCGTGCGCCCGCAGCACGGCGGCCAACTGACGCTGTCGTGCCTGGAAATATTTGAAACGACGCTCCAGCTGTTGCGTGTCCTCGTTGGACCCGGCGGCGTGACGCATCGCCCACGCGCTGGGCGAGAACAGTGCGATCCGCGCTTCGCCATCGGCGTAATGCACGAGTGGCTCAGGTGGTGCATCCAGCCAACACTCGCTGCGGGGCGATAACAATGCGGTTTCGATCAGCGGCCACAACGGCGCAAGGCCGGCATGCTGGTACTGCAGCGCCATCATCGCGGCCAGGTCGTGCACCGTGAGGTAACGCGCGTGTTCAATGCGCAGGTCGAACAACTCCTGCGCGGCAAGCGCGGTCGCCGCACCCGCCATGCCACGTTCGAGCAGGTCACGCTCGAAGACGTCGCCGATGACACCCAAGGTGTCGCTATCGCCACTCAACACGAATGGCACCAGGCGCAACGGGCCACCGTTGTCATCGGGCGACGGCATCAACGCAGGCGGCAGACACGCGTCATCTGCGCCGAAGGCAATGATGCGGCCAAAGGCCATCTCCACAGGCAGGTCGCCTGCACGCGGAGTGGAATCCAGTGGCGCGCGCATGGCGAACTGTTCAAGCTGGTGGTGCAGCGGCCAACCCGGACGCAGCATCTCGACCGCATCGTAATGCGCGCCAACGGTCGTGAGCTGCAACGACGCGGCTTGGGGGGCGAACCGCGCCAGATCGGCGGCGATATGCGCTGCAAGCGCGCCGGCCTGCGACTGCGTCAGGACATTGCGGCTGCACGTACTTCCTGGTGCCAATTCCAGTGCCAATGCGCCGAACACGTTCAAGACGTGCAGTGGTTCATGATTTTTTGTCGGTTTGGGCATGCAGCATCTGTGTTGATCGTGAAGCGTGATTGGCCCGGCATGGCGCCGGGCGTAAACTTCCACGACATTATGCCCGTCGCCAATTGCCGGGTCGCGAGGATCCTTCAATGCTCCATGGTCGCCCCGTCGCCGTGCTAGGCGGCGTTCGCATTCCCTTCTGCAGGCAGAACACGGTGTATTCCGACGTCGGCAACCTCGGCATGTCGGTACGCACGCTGGGGGCGCTGGTGGAAAAATTCGGACTCCACGGACAGCAGCTGGGCGAAGTGGCGATGGGCGCGGTGATCAAGCACCCCAGCGACTGGAACCTCGGCCGCGAAGCAACGCTGTCGTCGGGCCTGTCGCCGCTGACGCCGGGGATCACGTTGCAACGCGCGTGCGGCACCTCGCTCGACGCGATCATCATGATCGGCAACAAGATCGCGACCGGGCAGATCGAGGCCGGCATCGGTGGCGGCTCGGACACCACGTCCGACGTGCCGATCGTCTACGGCCAGTCCTTGCGGCGCAGGTTGCTGCAGGCGGCGCGTGCGAAGACGACCAAGGAAAAACTGTCTGCGTTCAAGGGCTTCCACCTGCGCGAATTGAAACCTGAATTTCCGGGTGTGATCGAGCCGCGCACCGGCAAGTCGATGGGCGAGCATACCGAGGACATGGCGCGACAGTGGAAGATCGCGCGCGACTCGCAGGACAACTGGGCGGCGGCCTCGCACCACAAGCTGGCGGCGGCGTACGAGCGCGGGTTTTTCGACGACCTGGTGGTGAGTTTTCGCGGCATCGCGCGCGACAACGTGCTGCGGCCGGATACGTCGATCGAAAAACTCGCCACGCTGAAGCCGGCGTTCGACAAGACTTCCGGACACGGCACGCTGACCGCGGGTAACTCGACCCCGCTCACCGATGGTGCCGCCGCGTGCCTGCTGTCATCCGACGAGTGGGCAGCAGCGCATGGGCACGAGGTGCTGTGCCATCTTCGCGACTCGCAGGTCGCGGCGGTGGATTTCGTGCATGGCGAAGGCTTGTTGATGGCGCCGACCATCGCCGTGCCGGAAATGCTCGCGCGCAACGGCCTGACGCTGCAGGATTTCGACATCTACGAAATCCACGAAGCCTTCGCCGCGCAGGTGCTGTGCACCTTGCGGGCGTGGGAAAGCCAGGATTACTGCCGCTCGCGGCTGGGCCTTGAAGCGCCGTTGGGGCGAATCGACCCGGCGAAAATCAATCCGAATGGCTCCTCGCTGGCGACAGGCCACCCGTTCGCCGCGACGGGCGCCCGCATTGTCGCCACGGCCGCGAAGGAACTGGTGCAACGCGGCGGTGGTCGCTGCCTGGTCTCGATCTGCACCGCGGGCGGGATGGGCGTGGTCGCGATCCTGGAACGCTGAGACGGACCCGCATTCCTCGTAGCGAGCCTCCGGAATGGCTGACCTCGCACCGCGCCTGCCGCTAGAACGACAGGTTGCCCGCGCCGGCTCCTGAAATGCGCGAAAAGAAGTCCTCGGAGGATTCGGGTTTGGCGAAATAGAAGCGCTGCACATGCGTCAAGCTCAGCGTCCGCAATGCGTCCGCCTGTTCGCGATGCTCAATGCCTTCCACCACGACTTCCAGCTCCAGCGCCGCGGCCATGTCGCGCACCGCGATCACGATGGCGCGTGCGGATTCGTCGCTGACAAGATCATCGATCATGGCCTTGTCCAGCTTGAGCGTATGCACCGGAAACCTGCGCAGGTATGCCAGCGACGAATAGCCGGTGCCGAGCAGGTTGATTGCTAGAATGGCCGGTTTTAAGCCCCTTCTGTGCCGGCGCTCACTGACGACCGGACTGCCTGTGAGCCTCCATGACCAGCACCGCCGAACTGTCGTCACCCTCGTCCGCCAATACATCGCTGACCAACAGCGCGGTGGATCGCGACTACACGCTGGAGGACAAGTTCACCCGCGTGCAGGGACGTATCTACCTGTCCGGCGTGCAGGCCCTGGTGCGGCTGCCGCTGATGCAGCGGCTGCGCGACCAGGCGGCGGGGCTGAACACCGGTGGGTTCATCTCCGGCTATCGCGGCTCGCCGCTGGGCGGGTTCGACCTGGAATTGTGGCGCGCGAAGAAGCACCTCGAAGCCGCGGCGGTGAAGTTCACGCCCGGACTCAATGAAGATCTCGGCGCGACCATGGTGTGGGGCACGCAGCAGACCAACCTGTTCGAAGGCGCCACCGTCGATGGCGTCTACGCGATGTGGTACGGCAAGGGCCCGGGCGTGGACCGCTGTGGCGACGTCTTCAAGCATGGCAACGCCGCAGGCACGTCCAGGTTCGGTGGCGTGCTGGCATTGGCGGCCGACGACCATGCCTGTCGCAGTTCGACCTTGCCGCACGGCAGCGAAGGCGAATTCACCTCCGCGCTGATGCCGATCCTCAATCCGGCCGGCGTGCAGGACATCCTCGACATGGGCCTGCTGGGCTGGGCGATGTCGCGCTTCACCGGCCGCTGGGTGGGCTTCAAGACGATTGCCGAAACGGTGGAATCCTCGATGTCGGTGGATGTAGATCCGTTCGCGCTGCAGATCGTGACGCCTGAAGATTTCGTGCTGCCGCCGGGGGGCTTGAACATCCGCTGGCCCGATCCGCCGCTGGACCAGGAAATGCGCCTGCACATGTACGCGGTGAAAGCGGCGCAGGCCTTCGCGCGCGCCAACCGCATCGATCGCGTAGTGATGGATTCGCCGAACGCGCGCCTGGGCATCGTCACCACCGGCAAGTCGTACCTAGACGTGCTGCAGGCACTGGAAGTCCTTGGCCTGGATGAAGCTGCCTGCCGTGATCTCGGCATCCGCGTCTACAAGGTCGGCATGACCTGGCCGCTGGAGCCGGTCGGCATCCGCGACTTCGCGCGGGGGCTCGAAGACATCCTCGTCGTCGAGGAGAAACACGCCTTCATCGAGAGCCAGATGAAGGAGCTCTTCTACAACTTCGAAAGCATCCTTCCTGGCAGCAGGCGCCCGTCCATTGTCGGCAAGTACGACGAAGCCGGTGATTGGATCCTGCCGTCGACCAACGAGTTGACCCCAGCGCGCATCGCACGCGTCATCGCGAAGCGGCTCTCGCGTTTCCATACC
>JBBQTR010000021.1:0-19819 GCA_038213095.1 Lysobacterales bacterium
GGCCGAAGAGGGCATCGCCGCCGCACGGGCCTATCTTGCCCAGCAGCTGAAGGACCGTCCGTCGGTGCGCGGCGAGGCAGCGTTGATCGACCTGACCTTGGCGGAAAATGCCGACTCCACGGCGACACTGCAGGATCTCAAACACATCACCGACCAGCTGCTGGTGCGTAACCCCAGCTATCGCTGCAGCCGTTGTGGCTTCGGCGCACGCAGCCATCATTGGCAATGCCCGAGCTGCAAGGAGTGGGGGACGATCAAGCCGCTGCTCAACTATGCCGTGGTATGAACCCTGTGCCTGAGGCTGGCCTGGTCGCTTGTACCCTGTGGGCAGCCTTGTTCTGCGCGGCGGGATATTTGGGTACTTGGCTGGCCATGCAGTACGCGGTGCGACGCCGCCTGATCGATCAGCCCGGAGAACGTCGCAGCCACACGATCGCCACACCGCGTGGTGGCGGGATCGGGATCGTGGTTGCATTGTTAATGGCCATTGCTTGGCTGCTCCTGCGCAATCCTCAACACGCACGCTTGTTGTCATCCTTCGCGATCGGCCTGGCGTTGGTGGCAGGCATTGGCTGGGCCGATGACCACCGCCCGCGATCGCCATGGTCGCGGCTGGCCATCCAGGCAGTGGCCGCGCTGCTGCTTGGGTGGGGCATCTGGCAGGAAGGTGGAAGCGCAATGGCGGCGGCCGTCGCCTTTGTCGTTGCGATGGTGCTGGTCAACGTCTGGAACTTCATGGACGGGATCGACGGTCTGGCTGCAAGTCAAACAGCCATTGCGGCTTTGGCTTTTGGCGTGGCAGCTGGGGAGGGGATGGTGACCTCACTGGCGTTCGCATTGGCTGCGGCATGTCTGGGATTCCTTCCTTTCAACCTGCCCAGGGCCCGGATCTTTCTCGGAGATGTCGGCAGTGGCGCGTTGGGGTATGCGCTTGCCGCGCTGGCGACATGGCTTGCAATGCAGGATTGGATGCATGCCCCTGGCCTGTTATTGCCTGTCTCTGCGTTTCTGATCGACGCAACGTTGACATTGGCAATGCGAATCGCCCGACGTCAGGCTTGGTGGTTGCCGCATACCGAACATGCCTACCAACACTGGGTGCGCCGGTGCGGTAATCATGGCCGGGTGACGTTGGCATATGCTGTTTGGGGCGTGGTTGCCAGTGGCCTGATGCTGATCGGCAGAACGACTGCGCCGGCGTTTATGATGGGGGCGCTGCTGATAACGTATCTGGCGGGGTGGGTACTCTGGATATGGCTACGTCGCCCATCGAGCGACGCGGTGGTTTGAAGGGTCGCAAATGAAGGACTGGATGGAATGATGCAATTGAAGGATCGCCTCAGTGCCGGGCTGCCACGCACCGCCGTTGTGATGCATGACCTGTGCATGGTCTGGCTGGCATGGGTGGGCCTCCACCAGTTTCGATATTCCATCCTGCCGATGGCACCCACCCTCCCACTGTGGTCGATCGAAACCGCAATTGTCCTGCTGGCCCAGGGCGGAGTTTTTTGGCGGGTCGGCCTCTACCGCGGCATCTGGCGCTTTGCCAGCGTGCCGGATCTGCTGAATATCCTGAAGGCGAGCGTTTTTGGTTTGCTTGCGATCGTCATTGGGCTATTCCTTTACAACCGTCTTGACCAGATCCCACGAACGGTTCTGGTGCTGTATCCGATCGCTCTGACGGCGTTGCTGGGCATGCCGCGATTGCTATACCGGGCATGGAAGGATCATCAGCAGATCGGAACAGAAAAAAACGTGCTCAGGGTGCTGATCCTGGGGGCAGGCCAGGCGGGTGAGGCCCTCGTTCGTGATTTGCGCCGTGCGGGTGCTTACCAGCCGGTCGGGTTCCTGGACGATGCTGCAAAGCTGCTCGGCAGTAATTTACAGGGCGTGCCTATTCTGGGACGCATTGAAGACGTCGAGCGGATTGCGCCGGAGACTGCGGCCCGCTTGTTGGTGATCGCCATGCCGTCGCTCGATGCCGCCTCGATGCGCCGCATTGTCGCGGCATGCGAACGCACCGGGCTGCCGTTCCGCACGGTGCCCAGGCTCGACGACCTGCTCGAAGGCCGCTCGCTGCCGGGCGAATTGAAGGAAGTCGCCATTGAGGATTTACTTGGCCGACAGCCAGTGACTCCGGACTGGAAGGCCATCCGGGGCTGGCTTGGCGGGCGTTGTGTGCTGGTCACCGGCGCTGGCGGCTCCATCGGGGCAGAACTGTGTCGTCAATGCGCCCGACACGGTGCACGTCAGATTGCCTTGCTGGAGATCGACGAGCTGGCGTTGACCACTACCGAGGCCGAGCTGCGTCGGGATTTTCCCCATATCAAATGCGTGCCCGTATTGGGTGACTGTGGGGATGCCGCCGTCATCCGGCATGCACTGACGCTTGCGGCGCCCGAAGCTGTGTTCCACGCCGCCGCATACAAGCAGGTGCCGCTGCTGGAAACACAGTTGCGCGAAGCGATTCGCAACAACGTGCTGGCGACCGATACTGTCGCCCGTGAAAGCCAGCGGGCCGGGGTTGGCACGTTCGTGTTGATTTCCACCGACAAGGCCGTCGACCCGGTCAACGTGCTCGGAGCCACCAAGCGCTTGGCAGAAATGATCTGCCAAGCGATGGCTGATCCGCGTGCGACACGGTCTGTGACGGTGCGATTCGGCAATGTGCTTGATTCGGCTGGCAGCGTGGTGCCGCTGTTTCGCGAGCAGATCCGCTGCGGGGGGCCGGTAACCGTAACGGACGCCGAAGTCACGCGGTATTTCATGACGATTCCCGAAGCCTGCCAGCTGATCCTGCAAGCTGCGGCCATCGGATCGCAGCATGCGGTGTACACCCTTGACATGGGCGAGCCAGTATCAATCCGCCTGCTGGCCGAGCAGATGATCCGGTTGGCTGGCAAACATCCCGATCGCGATATCGCTATCGTCTATACCGGGCTGCGCGCCGGTGAAAAGTTGCACGAGACATTGTTCCATGCCGACGAGCGTTATCGTCCGACGTCACACCCCAAAATCCTGCAGGCCGAGGCGCGTGAAGTCGTTGCGGAGCGGATCGCGTCGGCAAGCTCACGGCTGCGTGACGCGGTCGGCCGCTACGATCTGGAGCAGCTCGCGCTGATCCTGCGTGAAGCGGTTCCGGAATTCGCACCCGTCGGGACCCCACGCAATACTGCTTCGACGACCGTGGTCGCATTTCCCGCACGCAACGCCAGGAAAATTTGATGATGACCGGTTCAATTTCCCATATGTCAGCAGCTCGATGACAGCGGGAAGGATCACAACGGGCATGCTCCAAGGATGCCCATGACGACTACCACATCCAGCAACCAACGAATCCGCAAGGCGGTCTTTCCCGTTGCAGGCCTCGGCACCCGCTTCCTGCCGGCAACCAAGACGGTGCCGAAGGAGATGCTACCGATCATCGACAAGCCGCTGATCCAGTACGCGGTCGATGAAGCCATCGAAGCTGGCTGTGACACGCTGATCTTCGTCACCAATCGCTACAAGCACGCGGTCGCCGATTATTTCGACAAAGCTTATGAGCTTGAGCAGAAGCTCGAGGCCGCCGGCAAGCTCGAGCAGCTTGAACTCGTCCGCAACGTCCTGCCTCCGGGGGTGCGGGCCGTCTTCGTGACACAGGCCGAGGCCCTGGGCCTGGGTCACGCCGTCCTGTGTGCCAAGCCTGTCATTGGTGATGAACCATTCGCGGTACTGCTTCCCGACGACCTGATCTGGACACGTGGACCCGGGGCGTTGTCGCAGATGGCGGACGCCGCGCAAGCCGCCAATGCAAGCGTCATCGCCACGCAGGACGTACCGCGCAACCAGACCGGCAGCTACGGGATCGTGGATACGGCCGGGTTCAGCGGGCGTCAGGGGCGCATCAATGCCATAGTCGAAAAACCCTCGCCTGATGCCGCCCCAAGCACTTTGGCCGTTGTCGGCCGGTACATTTTATCGCCACGCATCTTCGACCTGCTGGAGTCAACGCCCGCGGGCGCCGGTGGGGAAATCCAGCTGACCGATGCGATTTCCGCATTGCTGCGCGAGCAACCCGTGCTGGCCTACCGCTTCGAGGGCACGCGTTTTGATTGCGGCACACACATCGGCCTGGTCGAGGCCACGATTCGGTATGCGCTCGATCACGAGACGCTGAGCCACGACGCACGACGCGTCATGCAGACGGCACTGGATGAGCTCGGCGTTACCGACATCCAATAGAACAACACAGACTTCCAGTGCGAGTCATGGAGATTGCTGACGCGTCCGCGCTGCGAGAGGCTGCGCCAGCCAAAGGCTCCCCCGCACCGCCGCGTCCGATTATCTAGGCGTGCGACGTCTCAAAGCGACTCGAAGACTCCCGCGGCTCCCATTCCCGTGCCGATACACATCGTCACCATTCCATATTTCTGTTGGCGCCGACGCATCCCGTGAACGATTGTCGCCGTGCGCACCGCACCTGTAGCACCCAATGGATGACCCAGCGCAATCGCGCCGCCTAGTGGATTGACCTTCGACGGATCCAGTTTGCTGTCGCCGATCACGGCCAAGGCCTGCGCGGCGAAGGCTTCGTTGAGTTCGATCCAGTCCAGTTGGTCAGCCGTCAATCCTGCCTGTCGCAGCGCTTTTGGAATTGCCGCGATCGGGCCGATCCCCATGACCTCGGGACGAACGCCTGCCACTGAGAAACTTACGAATCGGGCCAGTGGTGTCAGGCCGTAATCCTTGATCGCCTGTGCCGAAGCCAGCAGGACTGCTGCTGCGCCGTCGCTCATCTGCGAACTGTTGCCCGCCGTGACCGTGCCGCCGAATTGAGCGTTGCGGAACACCGGCTTCAGCTTGGCCAGGCTTTCCAGCGACGAGTCTGCACGCGGGCCCTCGTCGGTGTCGACCAGGATTCGCTGCAGGCGCACGACATTGCCGTCCAAGTCGGGACGATGCGACACGATTTCATATGGGCTGATTTCAGCCTTGAATTCACCGGCACGAATCGCGGCGATCGCTTTCTCGTGAGACGCCTGCGCGAAGACATCCTGCTGCTCGCGCGAAACCTTCCACTCCTCCGCGACTTTTTCCGCGGTGATGCCCATGCCGTATGCAATGGCGACATGGTCGTCCTTGAAGACAGAAGGCGAGAGCGCGACCTTGTTGCCCATCATCGGCACCATCGACATCGATTCGGTGCCCCCGGCCAGCATCAGGTCGGCGTTGCCAAGCCGGATCTGATCGGCAGCCAGCGCCACGGCCTGCAGGCCAGAGGAGCAGAAACGGTTGATCGTCTGCGCGGCGATGGTGTTGGGCAATCCGGCCAGCAACAGTCCAATCCGCGCGACATTCATGCCTTGCTCGCCCTCAGGCATCGCGCAACCGATGATGGCATCGTCAATACGTGTCACGTCGATGCCGGGCGCCTGCGCAATCACGCTGCGCAGGACGTGGGCCAGCATGTCGTCGGGACGGGTGTTACGAAACACGCCGCGTGGCGCCTTGCCGACTGGTGTGCGGGTGGCAGCGACAATGTAGGCGTCCTGGATCTGCTTGCTCATGGTGGTTTCCGGTTGAATGCAATACGTGGATTCTTGACGACCAAATCAGTTCCTGAGCGGCTTGCCCGTCTTCAGCATCTGTCCAATCCGCTCCTGTGTTTTTGGCATCTGCGCCAGTGCGACGAAATGTTCGCGCTCCAGTTTCAGCAGCCACTCCTCGTCCACCAGGGATCCGCGATCGACATTGCCACCGCAGAGCACCGTTGCGATGCGTGTTGCAATCTCGTCATCGTGTGGCGAGATGAACCTGCCTTCGACCATGTTGACCAGCAGCATCCTGAAAGTGGCGATACCCACGTCGCCAGCTACGGCAATCCGGCGCGCAGGCAACGGCGGACGATAACCGCTTTCGGCCATCGCCAACGCCTGCTGTTTTGCAACGTGCAGCAATTCGTGGGCGTTGAAGACGACGATGTCGCTCGAACGCAGCAGCCCAAGCTCTTTTGCCTGCATTGCGGAGGTTGATACTTTCGCCATCGCGGTGGCTTCGAACGCAGGTTTGAGTTGTGCGAACACATCGCCACCCGGGCCTGCGGCATGCGCGGCACGCACTGCAAACTCCTTCAATCCGCCACCAGCAGGCAGCAAACCCACACCGGCTTCGACGAGTCCGATATAGCTTTCCAGATGTGCCACCGTGCATGCGGAATGCATCTGGAATTCGCAACCACCGCCCAGCGCAAGCCCGCGAACCGCAGCAACCACCGGAACAAGTGAGTACTTGATGCGCTGGCTTGTGGCCTGGAAGTTGGCGACCATAGACTCGAAGCCTGCGACGTTTCCCGCCTGCAGCAATCCAAGCGCACCGGCAAGGTCGGCGCCAGCAGAGAAGGGCTCTTTCGGTTGCCAGATCACCATGCCGCGGAAGTCGCGTTCGGCAATGGCGATCGCTTCCTGCAAGCCGTCGAGCACCTGGTCATTGACGGTATGCAGTTTGGTCTTGAATGACGCCACGGCGACGTCATCACCGTCGTGCCACAGCCGGAGACCAGCGTTTTCGAAAACGGTTTCGCCAGGATCAGATCGTTCGGCTAGCACCGGATCTGGGAACCGCTGACGCTTGTAGACGGACAGGGCTGAGCGCGGCAGCTTTGCATTCTTCCCGGGACTGAAGCTTCCTTCGACGCCATGCACGCCGTCGCGGCCGTCGAACACCCAATCGGGTAGCGGCGCATTGCTCATCGCCTTGCCCGCGACGATGTCCTCGGCAATCCATTCGGCGACCTGCTTCCATCCTGCGGCCTGCCATGTCTCGAACGGCCCGAGCGACCAGCCGTAACCCCAGCGGATCGCGAGATCGACGTCGCGCGCGGTTTCGGCGATGTCGCTGAGGTGGTAAGCGCTGTAGTGGAACAGGTCGCGGAAGACCGCCCACAGGAATTGCGCCTGTGGTTCGTTGCTTGCTCGCAACGCGGCAAAGCGCTTGGCGAGATCCTTTTCCTTGAGGATCACGGCAACGTCCGGAGCAATTTCACCGGCGCTGGGACGGTAATCCTGCGTTGCCAGATCGAGCACCAGGATGTCCTTGCTGCGACGGGTGTATATGCCGGCGCCGGTCTTTTGCCCCAGCGCGCCCTTGGCGATCAGGGCCGCCAGCCATTTCGGCGCGACGAAATAGCGATGCCACGGATCGTCCGGCAACGTGTCCGCCATGGTCTTGATGACATGGGCCATCGTGTCCAGGCCGACCACGTCGGCAGTGCGATAAGTCGCCGATTTCGGACGCCCGATCGCAGGCCCGGTCAAGGCATCGACTGTATCGAATCCCAGTGCCGATTCTGCGGTGTGATGCATCGTCGCGAGGATCGAGAACACTCCGACGCGATTGCCGATGAAATTAGGCGTGTCGCGCGCGATCACAACCCCCTTGCCCAGCGTCGTCGTCAGGAAGGTCTCCAGCCCTTCCACGATCGCCGCATCAGTCGTCCTCGCGGGGATCAACTCGGCAAGGTGCATGTAGCGCGGCGGGTTGAAGAAGTGCACGCCGCAGAAACGATGTCGCAGCTGCTCGGGCAATACATCGGCGAGCGCGTTGATGCCCAGGCCCGAGGTGTTGCTGGCCAGCACGGCATGCTCAGGGACGAATGGCGCGATCCTGCGATACAGCTCCTGCTTCCAGTCCATGCGTTCGGCGATGGCTTCGATGATCAGGTCGCATCCACGCAGCAATTCCAGCCCGTCATCGTAATTGGCGGGCACGATGGCATCGGCGAGTGACTTGATGGCAAGCGGGGCAGGCGAGAGTTTTGCCAGATTGGCAATGGCCTTGATCGCGATGCCATTGGCGTCGCCTTCCTTTGCTGGCAGGTCGAACAACACTGTGTCCACGCCGGCATTGGTCAATTGCGCGGCAATCTGTGCGCCCATCACGCCAGCCCCAAGGACGGCGGCTCTTCGGACAAGTAAATTATTAGACATATTAAGTAAGTCCTTGATTAAATATAGCTAAACGAACTGCCAGATTCAGCTTCTGAAGCCTGCCGCGGCGAATCGGATCAATTCGCGTGCTGCGTGCGCCTGATGTTTGGCCTCAGTGACGCCGCCCGGCCGCTTGATCATTCCGAAGTCGGCCATCGCATAGGTCAGCGCACCAGAGAGAAAGTCCAACCGCCAGTACAACTCTTCCTTGCTCAGCTCCGGCACACAGGCGGCGATGGCTTTGGCGAATTCCCGTAATACATGTCCGTACTGATCGGACAGGAACCGACGCAGGTTGTCGTTTTTTTCGGCATATGCGCGCGCGATGACGCGGATGAAAGCGCCACCGCCGTGGCGATCCTGCGCGAGCGCCAATGCGGGTTCGACGAAGGCGGCCAAGACTTGCTCCAAGATGCATGGGTTCTGCTGGACGGCAGTACCCAACGACGCGAGCCTCAGTGCGCTCATCTCGTCCATGCGTCTGCGAAAGACTTCATTGACGAGGTTTTCCTTGCTGCCAAAGTGGTAATTGACTGCGGCAATATTGACTTCGGCGCGACTGGTGACCTGACGCAGCGAAGTGCCGGCAAATCCGAATTGCGCGAACAATTCCTCTGCTGCGCCCAGAATGCGATCCTTTGTAGAGAATACTGTGGTGGTTGACATGGTCGACCTGAATCAAACGCTTGTTTGATCGTGATCGGTTGCGCGGACGCTGTCAACAGAATGCTGGGTTCCGCTGCGGGATAAAACGCCATTCGCCGTGCAATTGAATCGTCGATTGCGGTAGAATCATCTGTAGCCATATCGGCTAAACCCGCGTTTGTACGCGGGTTTTCTGTTATCATCGGGTCGCGAACCGAACGTCTGTCCGTGACGTCCGCGGCCCGCCTGCCCGGAGAGATTTCCATGGCGCTGGAGCGCACCCTTTCAATCATCAAGCCCGATGCAGTTGCCAAGAACGTCGTCGGTCAGATCTATGCGCGTTTCGAACAAGCCGGCCTGAAGATCGCTGCCGCCCGGATGAAGTCCCTGTCCAGGCAGGAGGCGGAAGGCTTCTACGCCGTTCACCGCGAGCGTCCGTTCTTCAATGCGCTGGTCAACTTCATGAGCTCCGGACCGGTAATCATCCAGGTGCTGGAAGGCGATAACGCCGTACTCAAGCACCGTGACCTGATGGGCGCTACCAATCCCAAGGACGCCGCCGCCGGTACGATCCGGGCCGATTTTGCAGACAGCATCGACGCCAATGCCGTGCACGGCTCGGACTCGCTGGAAAATGCCGCGACCGAAATCGCGTACTTCTTCCCGGCGACCGACGTCTACAGTCGTTGATGGTTCTAGCCAGCAGACACGCATGAGCGCAACACGCGACAACACCATTGCACTCTCGTTGACTGACGAGGCAATGGTGCGCGCGCCACAAGCGGGCACGACGGGATCGAGGAAAAACCTTTTCGATCTCGATCGTTTACAGCTCGAGGATTTCTTTGAGCAGGTGCTAGGCGAGAAACGCTATCGCGCGCACCAGGTGATGAAGTGGATCCATCATCGCTACGTCACCGATTTCGCCGGGATGACCGATCTGGGTAAAGCACTTCGCGCCAAGCTCGAGCAGCACGCACAAGTGAGTGCTCCTGCGGTGCTGGTCGATAATGCATCCGTCGACGGCACGCACAAGTGGCTGCTCGGAATGGATGCCAAAAACGCGATCGAGACCGTTTTCATCCCTGACAAGGGGCGCGGCACGTTGTGCGTGTCTTCGCAAGTCGGCTGTGCGTTGAACTGCAGTTTCTGCTCCACCGGAACACAGGGCTTCAACCGCAACCTGACGACTGCCGAAATCATCGGCCAGGTCTGGGTCGCCGCACGTCACCTGGGCAACGTCCCGCACCAGCAGCGCAAGCTCACCAACGTGGTGATGATGGGCATGGGCGAGCCGTTGATGAACTTTGACAACGTCGTGCGTGCGATGAGCATCATGCGCGATGACCTGGGTTACGGGCTGGCCAACAAGCGGGTGACGCTGTCGACTGCCGGCATGGTGCCAATGATCGACAGGCTCGGTGTGGAGAGTGACGTTTCACTCGCCGTGTCACTGCACGCTCCAAACGATGAGTTGCGCAGCGAGCTGGTTCCGTTGAACAAGAAATATCCGATCGCCGAACTGCTGGCGGCGTGCCAGCGCTATGTCCAACGCAAGCCGCGCGTGTCGATCACCTTCGAATACACGTTGATGAAAGGCGTCAACGACCAACCCGCGCATGCGCGGCAATTGGCGAAACTCATGCGCCAGTTCGACAATGCGGTGCAGATGAAGGATGCCGCGAAGGTCAACTTGATTCCATTCAATCCGTTCCCCGGGACGCGTTATGAGCGGTCGGACGAACAGGACATCCGCTCCTTCCAGAAGCTGCTACAGGAATCACGGGTCCTGACTACGGTTCGCAGGACGCGGGGTGACGATATCGATGCAGCCTGTGGCCAGCTCAAGGGGCAGGTGATGGATCGAACGCGTCGTCAGGCCACATTCCGCAAGACACTCCAGTCACAGGCAGCGAGCGATGCTGGCGCGTAACGGCAATATCATTGGGCTGATCATCCTGGCCACGCTGGTCGCAGTGGCTGGTTGTTCACGCCTGACCTTCGTCAAGCCGAAGTTCAAGAACGACTATCACCGCACCGCTCCCGAATACAACGTGCGTGACGACCCAGCCGACGCCGAGCGCTTGCTGGCGATCGACCGTGTTTCCCTGGCACAGCAGGATCTGGGTGCAGGCCAGCTGGACCAGGCGGAAATGGAAGCGCGCAAGGCATTGAAGGCCGATCCCAAATCAGCCAATGCTTACTCGCTGCTGGGCATGATTGAGGAGCAGCGCGGGCATGAAGCGCAAGCAGGTGCCCATTACGCCAAGGCGGTGGCGCTGGCTCCGACCAGTGGCGCGTTGCTCAACAACTATGGTGCGTGGCTTTGCGGCTCCGGCCAGGCGGCGGCATCGTTGCCATTGTTCGATCGTGCTCTGGCCGACCCTGCGTATCCCACCCCTGCTGCTGCGTTGGCCAATGCCGGCTCGTGCGCCCTCAGTGCAGGACAGACGGAGCGGGCGCGTGGCAATTTGAGTCAGGCGCTGGCATTGGATCCTGTCAATCCGGTTGGCTTGGCGGCAATGGCCGAAAGCGAATACCGGGCTGGACACTATCTTGAAGCACGTGCGTTTTCCGAGCGCCGGCTTGCAGTAGCGCCCCCCAGCGTCCAAGTGTTACAACTTGCGTCACAAATTGAACAAAAACTGGGCGACACGGCCGCAGCCGCTCGCTATGTTCAACGAATCGGGACGGAATTTCCGCAAACGCGGTCCGCCCCGCCCGGGGATTTGATCCAACGATGATGCAGGCTCAATCCAGCATGCCCGATCCCGGCGTTTCTTCCGGCGCACATCATGGCGGCATGCCGGATGGTTCGCGCGGCTGCGGTGCACGCCTGCGCAAGGCCCGCGAAACCGCCGGCTTGACCGAAGCTGATGTCGCAGCCCGGCTGAAAATGCCGGTGCGCGTGGTCCAGTCCCTGGAGGCCGAAGACTGGAGCCGCCTGGGTGCTCCGGTATTCGTGCGTGGGCAGCTGCGCAGTTATTCCCGTCTCTTGGGGTTGACGACTGCGCCCATGGTTGCGGCATCGGGCGTGGCTCCGATTGAGCCACCAACCTTGGTCCCGCGCACCTATACGCCTCCAATGCAGCGTTTGGCTGAGCAGCTTGCGCGGCGCCTGATCTACATCGTGCTGACCGCGGCGATTGCGGTGCCAGTCTGGATGGCGACGAGACCACATCTGGGCATTGTCGCGCACGATGCCGCACCACTAGACCTTCCGGCTGGCGTGGGTGGCAATACCGCAGGCAGCGTAATGGCACGTTCGGAACCCAAGCCCCTTGTCGCTTCACTGACCCCTCTCCCGTCCGGGGCGCTCGCGGCGCCAGCATTGTCGTTGCAACGTGCAGGCGACAGTTGGGTACAGATTGTCGCGCCCGATGGTCATGCCCTCGAGCAATCGGTGCTGCATCCCGGTGATGTGCGCAGCTTTGCAGCTGGGGAGGTTGTGCGTGTCGTGATCGGCAATGCGGCAGCCGTGAAAGTCTCGCACGATGGGGTGATCCAGGACCTCGCGCCTTACCAGCGCTCGAATGTCGCCCGCTTTACGGTATCCTCTGACGGCTCCCTCGCGCCTGTCGCTGACTGATCTCCCGTCGGCCTGACGGCGCGGGTCAGTTCACTCCACGGCGTCGTTTTTCGACGGCAGGCAACAGGCGGCACGAGACGGCATGGCAATCGACGATCTGCTCGATGAGCACGAACAAGGCGAAAAAGTACGATCCTGGCTGCAGTCCAATGCCTTTGGACTGATCGGAGGCGTAGCACTTGGCTTGGCCCTCATTGGGGGCTGGCAGTGGTGGCAGAGGCAGCAAGAGGCTGCGCGCATCCAGGTAGGCGATCATTACCAGACAGCCGTGGACAGCATCCATGGCAACAACATCAAGCAGGGCGAAGCGCTTGTGTCTGCCTTGCCACGGGGCACATACGCAACGCTCGCTGCCTTGGAGCTGGCCAAGGCCCAACTGGACGCAGGGCAGCGTGAAGCGGCCATTGCCACATTGCGCGCGACTAACGCTTCGGAACCCGCATTGGCCGCGGTCGTCACCCAGCGTCTGGCACGTTTGCTGATCGATGCAGGCAAGGCCGATGACGCATTGAAATTATTGCCTGCGCAAAGTAGCGACGCGGAAATGCTGCAGACGCGGGGCGATGCGCAATACGCGTTGGGTCATCGCGACGACGCCCGTGCTGCATATGCACAGGCATTGATCCATATGGACGTCGGCGCGCCACAGCGGCGTCTGGTTGAACTGAAACTTTCCGAAGTCGGCGGCAGCACCGCCAAGCCCGAGGCGAAGACTTGATGAAGTGTGCCACTGAGATGCGCATGACGAAGAAAACCAGCCTGATGCTGGGCTTGACGATTGCCTGCGCAGTAGCGCTCGGCGGTTGCGGCAGCATCAAGAATCTCTTCAATGACAAGAAGGAGGGGGTCCTGAAGCCCGCCGAGCTGACCAAGTTCACGCCTTCGGTGACGATCGCGCGGATGTGGTCGGCTTCTGCTGGTAAAGGAGAGGGTCGCATTGGTGCAGGACAGGGACCGACGATTCTTGACGGCCGCGTCTACGCCGCTGCTGTCCACGGCGGCGTGCGCGCCTTCGACCTGAAGACCGGTGCGGTGGCCTGGCATTTCGACTCCAAACTCCCGCTGTCCGGAGGCCCGGGCGCGGGCGACGGCCTGGTCGTGGCCGGCAGTCTGGAAGGTGACATCGTGGCGCTTGATGCCACCACCGGTACACAGAAATGGGCGGCCAAGGTCAACAACGAAATCATCGCCACGCCGACCATCGGTCAGGGCATGGTATTCGTGCGCTCGAATGATGGCCGTGTCACCGCCTTCGATGAAGCCACAGGCACGCGTCGCTGGTTCTGGAACCATGACCTGCCAGCGCTGACCGTGCGGGGCAGCGGTGCGCCTGTGCTGGGCCCGGGCTTCGTGTTCGTCGGCAATGACGATGGCACATTGACGGCACTGGCCCTCTCTGACGGGCACCAGCTCTGGGAGCAGACCATCGGCGAGGCCGAGGGCCGCACAGAACTTGAACGCATGGCCGATGTCGATGGCACACCAGTACTCGACGCTACCACGCTGTATGCCAGCAGTTACAAGAAGCAGACCGTTGCCCTTGATGCGCCAAGCGGTCGTCCGTTGTGGTCGCATAACGCTGGCGGTCCGGGGCGGGTTGGGGTTTCCTCCGATCGCGTGGTTGTCTCCGGTCCTACTGGAACGGTGTGGGGGTTGGACAAGGCCGGCGGCAGCGGTGTGTGGCAACAGGATGTCCTGGCACGTCGCAACCTGACGGGGGCCGCCATCCAGGGCGATTATGCCGTGGTCGGCGATTACGACGGATACCTGCACTGGCTGAAACTCGCCGATGGCGCCCTTGCCGCACGCACCCGTGTCGGCAAGGATGCATTGCGTTCGGCGCCGGTCGTGTCCGACGGAATTCTGGTTGCACAGGACACTGGCGGCCGCATCAGCGCGTACCGCCTGGGGCAGTAACGCCGAAGTAGGAGTTCCTTTTGCGGCCCCGGGTAGTTTTGCTGCCCGGGGTCGCTCGTTTTCGTCATCGTATTTTTCCGGAATGCACCCACGCTCATGTTGCCCCTCGTCGCCCTGGTCGGTCGCCCCAATGTCGGTAAATCGACGTTGTTCAATGCGCTGACGCGATCGCGCGACGCCCTCGTCCATGACGAGCCTGGCGTCACGCGAGATCGCAACTATGGCGTGTGTCGCTTGGATCCCGAGCATCCCTTCGTCCTGGTGGATACCGGCGGCATCGCCGGCATCGAGGAAGGTCTTGCAGGCGCGACAGCGAAGCAATCGCGCGCCGCAGCCGAGGAAGCCGACTTGATTCTGTTCGTGGTCGATGGCCGGGAGGGCGCATCCACCATAGACGATGACATCCTGGCCTGGCTGCGCAAGATTTCGACGCCGACGTTCCTGGTCGTCAACAAGACCGACGGTATCGACGCCCAGGCTGCAGTCGGGGAATTCGCGCGATTCGGCATCAAGGATGCGCTGGCGGTTTCGTCGGCGCACAAGCACGGCATCGACGTGCTGCTCGCCCGTGTGTTGGCGACACTGCCGGACGATGGCGACGCCGAGATCCTGGACAACGACCCCGAGCGCATCCGCATCGCCTTTGTCGGTCGTCCCAATGTCGGCAAGTCGACGCTGGTGAATCGCATCCTTGGCGAGGAGCGGATGATTGCGTCCGAAGTGCCGGGGACCACGCGCGATTCGATCGCCGTCGACCTGGAACGCGATGGCCGTAAATATCGCCTGATCGATACCGCTGGACTGCGTCGTCGCGGCAAGGTCGAGGAGGCGATCGAAAAGTTCTCCGTCGTCAAGACATTACAGGCGATCGAGCACTGCCAGGTCGCGGTGATCATGCTTGATGCCGGTGAGGGCGTGACCGACCAGGACGCGACCGTGCTTGGCGCCGTGCTCGACGCCGGCCGCGCGCTGGTCGTCGCCATCAACAAGTGGGACGGGCAGAGCGATTACCAGCGCAAGCAGACCGATTCGCTGGTGGCGCGCAAGCTCGGCTTTGTCAGCTGGGCCGAATCAATCCATACCTCGGCCTTGCACGGCTCCGGATTGGGCGAACTGTTCAAGGCGATCCATCGCGCGCACCGGTCGGCCACGCACAAGTTCAGCACGGCCGACGTCACCAAGGCGCTAGAGATCGCATACGAAACGAATCCGCCCCCGGTCGTGCGCGGGCACGTCGCCAAGCTGCGTTTCGCACACCCCGGCGGCGAGAATCCACCGACCTTCATCGTTCACGGAAATCGCCTGCGCACACTGTCGGAAACCTATCGGCGATATCTCGAGAACTTCTTCCGCAAGCGTTTCAAACTGGTCGGCACGCCGGTGCGTTTCATCTTCAAGGAAGGCGAGAATCCGTACAAAGACAAGAAAAACGTGCTCAGCGACAAACAGGTCGCGAAGAAACGGCGACTGATCCGGCATATCAAACGCAGCAAGTGATGGCCTGCAACGTAGGCCCCGCGAGGTGATTGATCGAAGCCTGGTCACGCTCGGCATCCTTGCCGGCGGTCGCGCAACACGGCTTGACGGCCGGGACAAGGCTTGGCTCGAACGCGACGGTGTCCCACAGGTCCTGCGCGTCGCACGCCGATTTGACTCGCAGGTCGCTACCGTGATCGCGAGCGCGAATCGGAATATTGCGCGTTATATCGATCACGGGATCACACCTGTAGCCGATCGTCAGGCCGGTGTCGGGCCAATGGCGGGGCTCGATGCGATGTCCCGAGCGTGCCGGACACACTGGCTGCTGACAATTCCCGTCGATGTCATCGGTGTCAACGAATGCCTGCTGCCAACATTGGCTGCTGAAGCGTCCACGACGGGTGCGTTCGCGGTCGACGACGACGGTCCGCAACCGCTGGTCGCTTTATGGCGCATGGAGGCCTTGCGTGAGGTAATCGCATCCGCCATCGACAGCCGCGATTTCGCGATTCATGCGTTGCAACAGCGACTGGAAATGGCACGAGTGCATTTCGTCGGGGTACGCTTCGGCAATCTCAACACGCCGGCCGATCTCATCGCGGCCGGGATGGACCGGTTCCATGAATAAATTTCCGACTGGCCTTCAGTTCGACGAAGCTCTCGCGACTATCGAAAAAGTCGCGCGAGACCATAGCCTGCCGACAGAGCGGATTGGCTTGGCTCGCACACATGGTCGAGTGCTTGCGCAGGACCTCGTCGCCTCCATGGCGTTGCCTGCTTTCGATAACAGCGCGATGGATGGCTATGCATTCCGACATGCCGACCTGCACGATGCCGGGATTGCTGGCCTGCGGATCGTTGGTGATCAGTTCGCGGGACGTGATCTGGATCTGGCCGTTGGCATCGGCGAATGCGTGCGCATCACCACCGGTGCGCCGATGCCGTCAGACGCCGATACGATCGTGATCAAGGAAGCGGTACGAATCGATGAAGGGCGCATATTTATCGATGATGCACTGTGTCTTGGCGCGCATGTTCGCCGAGCTGGCGGCGACGTGCGCGAAGGCGACCTCGTGTTGGCGCGCGGTGGGATATTGACTCCGACTCGCATCGCGATGGCAGCAGCGCTCGGTCAGGCGCAGCTGGAAATATCGCAGCGTCCCACTGTCGCCGTCTTCACCACGGGCGACGAACTGATCGAGCCGGGCCTGCCGCTGCAGCCGGGTGAGATCTACAACTCCAACCGCGAGCTGCTGATGGGTTTGTTGCGGACCGACGGCCTTGAACCAACGGCGTGGCCGACATTGCCAGACGATCCCGGTCGCCTGTCCTCGATGCTGCGCGACGCGGCGTCGAGTTTCGATGTCGTGATCACCTGCGGCGCTGTCTCCGCGGGCGAGAAGGACCACATTCCTGCGCTGATCCAGCAGCATGGTCGCGTGCATTTCTGGAAGGTGCGGATGAAGCCGGGGATGCCAGTGCTATTCGGCCAGATTGACCGCGCGCAATTCCTTGGCCTGCCTGGTAATCCGGTCTCGGTGCTTGCGACGTATCTCACTCTGGGTCGCACCTTGCTCGATGGACTGCAGGGAACGTCAGAACAGCGTGCTTCCTGGCATGCACGCATGGCATCTGGTTTCGACAAGCGCAACGCACGCCGGGAATTCCTGCGCGGCCGTTTGCTGCCCGGGGCTGATTGCACGTTGCAGGTCGCGCCCAATCCTGCGGATGGCTCTCACCGGCTGGCGGCTGCCGCGCAATCCGACGCGCTGATCGTGTTGCCGGAAGGCGAGCGCATGTTCGCAGTAGGCGATGTGGTCCAGGTATTGCCGTACTAAGCGGAAGGTAGTGAGTGGGCTGTACAGAGCGGATAATGACGCCATGAGCGTTCGCGAAATTAGCCCCCTACAAGCATTCACCCGCCTGCGGGCCGGCGCGCTACTGGTCGACGTGCGCGCCGATCACGATCGTGCGCTCGGCATGGCCGACGGCGCATACGGTATCGAGCGCACCCAGCTCGAATCGAATCCTCAAACGCATCTGCCCGACCGCGATGCGGAGATATTGTTGATCTGCCAGGGCGGGCATCGCTCGCAACTGGCCGCGCAGGCACTGACCGCATGCGGCTATCACAACCTGGCTTCGGTCGCTGGTGGCACGACGGCATGGGAAGCAGCCGCATTGCCGATGGTGCGAGCGGATGTTGATGCCGATTTCGGTGAGCGTTATTCACGTCATCTACGCCTGCCAGAAGTCGGTCTCGGCGGGCAGAAACTACTGGGGCGCTCACGCGTGTTGTTGGTCGGCGCTGGCGGTCTCGGGTCGCCCGCTGCGTTCTATCTCGCTGCTGCCGGGGTAGGGACGCTGCGGCTGGTGGATGATGACGTTGTCGACCGCAGCAACCTGCAACGGCAAATCCTGCACACCGACGCCCGTATTGGCATGCCCAAGGTCGAGTCCGCAGCAGCGACGCTGTCGGCGCTCAATCCGCGCACCAGAATCGAAGCGATCGGCGAACGCCTCGCCAGCGATAACGTCGAGCGAATGCTAGATGGTGTCGACGTGGTGATCGACGGCGCGGACAATTTTCCCGCGCGTTACCTGTTGAACGACGCGTGCGTGAAACTCGGAATACCCTTGGTTTATGGCGCCGTGCACCGGTTCGAGGGGCAGGTCAGCGTGTTTGATGCAGGTCGTCAGCGCGGCATCGCGCCTTGTTATCGCTGCCTGTTTCCCGAACCGCCACCGCCCGACGCAGCGCCCAACTGCGCTGAAGCGGGTGTGCTTGGGGTGTTGCCCGGCGTGATCGGTCTGTTGCAGGCGACCGAGGCGATCAAGCTGCTCTTGGGCATCGGCGATTCATTAGCCGGTCGCCTGTTGCATTTTGATGCGCTGGGGATGCGCTTTCGCGAGACCCGGCTTGCAGTAGATCCCTGCTGTGCGATATGCGCGGCAGGGACGCCATTTCCGGGGTATATCGATTACGCTGCGTTCTGCGCTGCCGGGTAGCTTGCGCAGCGTTCGGTGGGGTATCGACATGGTTCTGGCACTTTTTCGCGTGTTGTCGCTGTCCGGATTGTGGCTGTTGGCTGCAATACCCGTGCATGCAGCGGACGTCTGTCCGACGGCCCGCCTGCAGCAGTCCTCGCCCGATATCGCAACCCGCGTCGTGGCCGTCGCCTGCAACGAAAACGTGTTGTGGTATCGCCCCTTCATCGATGCAAACGGCCGCGTCGCCAGCACCACGGTGTCGGAAGGCGAGGCGGGCCTGCTGGGCGATGGCGGCACCGAAGCGTGGCGGAGGGTTGCGGGCTATTGGATCGACAGCGGTTTGTTGCCGCGGATGGAAGATTTTCCAGGCGCATCGGATTGCGGTTACGCAGATTCCGATCGGTATCCATCCTCGGCGTGTCGCGCCTTCATCATCGACCAGCCATGGTCCGCGGCATTCGTGTCCTACGTGATGGCCAAGGCCGGCGTGCCAGGATTCCGCCCTTCGGCCAGCCATTTCGATTACGTGCGCGACGCGTATCTGCATCCCGACGAAAGCGCTTTCCAGTACCTCGATCCCGCCAGAGCCCGACCCGCTGCAGGCGATCTTCTTTGCTATGTGCGGATAGGCTCAAGGTCATATGGGTACGAAGGCCTGGTCTCGGCGCTGGGCGCAGGCAGTGGCTCTCTCCCCATGCATTGCGACATCGTCGTCGCAGCCAATCCAGACAATGATGGTCTCGCATATTCGATTGGCGGCAATGTGCAACAGGGCGTCTCCATGCGTCTGCTGCACCTTAACCGGAGCGGAAATTTCTGGGGATTGCCGCAGCGTACTGTCGGCGCTCCGGCTTGTTCGCCAGACGCGCCTTCCTCCTGCGACTTCAATCGTCAGGACTGGTCGGTATTATTGAAGTTGAAGTCCCCATCGGCGTTGGCGCTGTTGCCTAATCCGATTTACAACAGCGTGCCGTCGAGAGCCATGCTGCAGACAAATCCGTCATCGCAGGCTTGCTGCGTGAATTGCGTTGTCGGGAACAACGTCCCTCGCTGTCCTGTTCCGTAGCACCCCAGGTACGCATCATTCCGCCGGTGTGCGCGGCCGTCTTTTTGCACGCGCATCCATCTGCACGTTCAACACCGCGTTGCAGTGGATGCAGCTGAACGAGAGGCAGCGAGATCTGTTCTTGTCATCAAGGATCCCGACGATGGGTTCCACGCGCACATGCAG
>JBBQTR010000022.1:0-19750 GCA_038213095.1 Lysobacterales bacterium
GTGATCCTCGCTCAGCAGCCGGGTCGCGCGCGGAGTGACGTTGTTGGTGGCCGAGCCCAGTGCCGACACCAGCGTGCTCAGCGAGAAGATCGTCACCGACAGCATGCTGGCGGCAATGATGTTGAGCAGGCTGTCGACCGCATCGGCGCCGATCATGTCCGGCAACTGGTAGGGAATCACGCGCGAGGCAAAGCTCGCAGCCAATGCCGTGGCCACGCCCAGCAGCGAGAACGCGCTCGCGCGCACCCATAGGCGGCGTCCGAGTTGCAGCAGCAGCCATTGAAGACGTGTCGTGGGGGAAGCCATGCCGCGCGAGCGTGCCCGAATCGGCCGCGAGGGCAAGTGATGCTGCGCGAGTGAGGCTCCCTGATACGTGACTAATCGTGCCAATCTGGAAACGCATGTAGCTGCGCCTGGCCACCAGCGTCATCTGGCCGCAACGGCAGTGCTGTCGTTGCCTATCCGTTGACCACGACGCCTTTCCAGAATGCAACGCGATCCTTGATCTGCTTGGCGGCATCCTTGGGCTGCGGGTAATACCAGGCGGCGTTGGCGTTGACCGCGTCACCGACGACGACATCGTAGTAATGCGCGGTGCCCTTCCATGGACATGTGCTGGTGTGCGTCGATTCACGCAGGTGTTCGCGCACCAGCGATTGCGCCGGAAAGTAATGGTTGTTCTCGACGATGACGGTGTCGTCGCTGTCGGCAAGCATCGCCGTGTGCCAGGTCGCTTTCATTTGGTGATCCCTGCGGAAAGTTCGTGCGAGTCTGCGCGATGGTGCGTAAGCCGGAGTGAGCGTCGACCTCCTGACAATCCGGCTGTCGCATGAACGGAATCCCGTCGCACTGCAACAAATCACTTCAATTTGACCTGGTGGCGGCGACCCTTTGCCCGTTCATCCACTGTCGAGGAAAGTGCCCATGCAGCTCAAATTGCTCCCTATCGCCCTGATCGCGGTCGCGTCGCTGGCCGCGTGCACCACCCGTCCGGTCGTAGTGAATACGCCTGGTCCTGGTGCCACCGTGATCCAGGTGCCCGTGCCCGCCAACGGCAACATGATGCAGACCGATGACGTCAAAGAAAACTTGAACAAAGGCATGGGCACCGATGCATCCGGTATCGACGTGCGCGTCGACGGCACCACCGTGTACCTCACCGGACATGTCGCCACCAGCGAACTGCGCGAGAAGGCGCATGCGATCGCGCATGGCACCCCCGGCGTCGTCAACGTCGTGTATGACGGTCTGACCGTACAGTAATCGATCTGCTTTCGAGCTTTGCAATACGCCAGCGTGGTTTCGTACCGCGCTGGCGTGGATGCTGCTGCCATGGCACGGTGCAAGCGCGATCCGGCTAGGGCCTTTGGCAGCCAATGCCTCTTCTGTTGATTCCCTTGCTGGTGCTGGCGCTCTTCGCGCTATGGCTACTGTTGTTGCCGGTGTCGTTGTGGGCGCGTTATCGCAACGGCCGCGCCCGGCGCCGCGCGAAAAGCTGGGTGGTTCGCGGCAATGCGTGGCTGGTAGCCGTGTCGGTGCCGATTTTTCTCTTATCCTCCTGGATAACCGCGCGCTGGGTGACCGACGCGCTGCGCGATGCTTTGATCGGGCTTTTGACTGGCGTGTTGTTAGGCATCGTGAGTCTGTGGCTGACGCGCTTCGAGCGTGACGGCCAAACCCTGTGGTACACGCCAAACCGGTGGCTGACACTGACGCTGACGACCCTCGTGGCCATGCGCATCCTTGCCGGGCTGTGGGTGGGTTGGCGGCATCTGGCCAGTCACACGCCGAGCGCATTGGCGGTATGGCTCGACGCGGGGGCATGGGCCGGAATCGGAGGGCTATTCCTCGGCTATGGTGTCGCTTACCTGTGGGGATTGCGCGCCCGATTGCCGCGTTGATGCAGGCGTTGGCTGCGCGAATGCAACCGCCGCTTCATCGCCGCTTGTCGTACCAGATCCCCAGATGCTCGCGCGAATGCAACAAACGTCGACCTTTGCGGATGAACTGCGTGATCAGGCGCAGGTGGCTACTCATGCCGAAAGTGCGCAGCTTGCGATCGGAGGTTTTCACCGATTCACGCAGGATCACGAACTGGCCCAACGCCGCGAGTGCACGGCTGATGGCGACGTCTTCGCCCGCATACCAGCGTTCATCGAATCCTCCGGCTGCGTCAAACGCCTCGCGCGTGCAGAAAATGAAACAGCCTGGGGCGATTCGCGTCCAGCGGAAGACGCGCATCAGCAGCGCAGTGAATGCACGCTCGCTCCAGCTGGCGGCACCGAACCGCACCGCGCAGCCACCGCCGGCTGCACCATGATCCAGTGCCGCCATCGCAGCGGCCAGGACGTCGCGATTGATCCGTGTGTCGGCATCGACGAAGACCAATCGCTCGCCGCGTGCGATCGCCGCGCCCGCATTTCGCACGGCGGCGATCTGTCGGTGCGCGACGTGCAGGACTCGCGCACCACGCAGCTGCGCGAGTGCGGCGGTGTCGTCGGTTGACGCGTCGTCGACGACGATGACTTCATACGACAGCGACAGCGCTGCAGCGGCCGCGTGCAGCGCGTCGAGCGAATCACCGATCAGCGCCGCTTCGTCATGCGCCGGGACAATGAAGGAAATCATGCACCCGCCTGCTGTTGCGCCTGCTTCCACGCGCGCGGTGACGCGCCGCACTGCGCTGTGAATGCCCGCGACAACGCGGCCGAACTGCCGTAACCGACGTCTTCGGCGATGCGTTCCAGTGGGCGACCCTGTTGCAGCAGGTCCTTTACCAAGTTGATGCGGAAACTCGCCAGGTAGCTGACGGCCGGCATGCCAACCGTTTGCGAGAATTCTGCCGCGAAGCGACTGCGCGACATGCCCGCACGGGCGGCAAGGCTGGCCAGTGTCCACGGCTCGCGCGGCGCGTCATGCATGGCAGTCATCGCGTGGACCAGCCGTGGATGCGAAAGACCTGCAAGCGGACCGACCGCCAGGCGTCCGCTGTCGAGCAGGTGCCGGAGCACAAGCACGAGCACGGCTTCGAACAGGCGGTCGACGATGATCTGGCGACCGCAGCGTTGCGCGAACGCTTCCTCGAACAACAAATCCAGCACTGGAGTCGCGCTGGACATTCGCGCCAGCGGCACGATCACCATTTCCGGCAATGCCTGGGAAAGCGGGCTGCGACCGCTGCCGAAACTGACGTTGGCGCAGGCGAGGTCCGCGCCGAGTTCCGGATCGGTCAGGAAGCGGTGTGCCAGGCCGGTCGGATACAACACCAGGCTCGGCTGGTCGATGCGCATGACATTGCCGACCGCATGCTGCGCACGCACCGGGCCGCGACGGATCAGGTGCAGGTGGCCAGAACCGTCGTCGGAGCCAAAGTCGTGCAGCCCGCATAGCGGGCCCGAATGGAACATCCGGGCACTCACGGAGAAGCGCTGGAGCAGGCCTTGGAGTCGATCGGCAGGCATTTGGACGAATTGGTAATAAAACTGGACTTTACGTGATCAAGCGTCCGCACGGAAGGCGGACAGTCTTCCTGCGCCGCCGGCGCTCCCTTCGACCTCAGGAAACATCGTCATGTCCCGTCTTCCCTTGCTCAGCCTCGACACCGCCCCGTCCGGAAGCCAGCCCGCCCTGGCTCAGATCGCCTCGGCGTTTGGCGGCATCCCCAACATGTTCCGCACCGCCGCCCATTCGCCGGCCGCGGTGGCCAGCCTGTGGGGCAGCTTTGCGGCCCTTGGTGGTGGCACGCTGCCCCCGCCACTACGCGAACTGATCGCGGTGGCCATCGCTGACCGCAATGCCTGCCATTACTGCCTGGCCGCACACACAGCGCTCGGCCGCAAGGCAGGAATCAGCCATGAGGACCTCGCCGACGCGCAGCTTGGGCGCAGCGGTGATCCCAACACAGCAGCTGCACTCGCGTTTGCGCTGAAGGTAGTCGACCAGCGCGCCGCGATCGATGTCAGTGATGTCGAGACCCTGCGCGCCGCGGGTTTCGATGACGAGGCGATCGTGGAGATCCTTGCGACGATTGCCCTGAATATCTTCACCAACTATCTCAATGTCGCGTTCGATGTGCCGGTGGATTTCCCGCAGGTGCAGTTGCGCCACGCGGCGTGAGCACTCGCCTCAGCCGGCATCTACGCCGGCTGAGGCGTCACGTTTCCTGATGGATTGACTAAATCTTTCGCCTGACCCCCTTCAACCTGAACGTGGGAGGGTCGTCACGTGGGTACTGTCGTCGCAAAGGCGCTCCGTTAACCGCTGGCTCATTGGGGCAGGCGCACGGTGGCTGTACATTTTCCGCAATCGGAGCTTCGAATGAACCGCAAATTTCGACATACGATCCTGTTTTCGTTGATGGGCGGCTTGGTGCTGTCGGCCAGTGCGTGGGCGGCCTGGGACCACGACGGCATGTTCAAGCGCATGGACACCAACAACGACGGCCGCATATCCGCAAGCGAGCACGCGGCTGCTGCGCAGGCGATGTTCACGCGCATGGACGCCAACCATGACGGCATGATCAGCGCAGCGGAGATGGCGGCGGGTCACAAGCATGGGGAAGCCGGCGAGCGCATGGAGCACCACGGCATGCATGGCAACCCGATGGCGATGATGGATACCAACCATGATAGCGTGCTGACGGAAGCGGAATCCGTCGCGTTTGTGCACACGATGTTCGCGCGCATGGATGCCAATCACGACGGCAAGGTGACCGGTGATGAAATGAAGGCGGCCCACGAGAAGATGGAAGGCGACCATGGCGGGGATCACGACGCCGCCGGCATGGGTGCTGACAAGGACGGACATGACCACGATGGCATGGCCGACATGCAAGGAATGCAAGGAATGCAAGGAATGCAAGGAATGCAAGGAATGCAAGGAATGCGCGCCATGATGGATACCAACCATGACGGCAACATCACCGCCGCCGAGCACGCGGCAGGCGCGCAGGCGATGTTTGCGCGCATGGACACCAACCACGACGGCTATCTGTCCAAGGAAGAGTTCGAAGCCGGACACAAGCGTCCGTAAGCGCATTTGGAATGTGTTGGAGCAGATACACAAAGCCCCGCTTTTAGCGGGGCTTTTTCGTGTTGTCTCATGATCGACACCAAGCAACAGCGCGGTTTGAGCGATCGACCTTTCAATCAGCGCAGCATGCCTGCCGGGGCTTGTGGGCTTCCATCCAATGCCGCTCAGCCCGACATTACGATGCCTATTTACGCGCGCTGATGATGAAGCTGCCGAACGAGACACCCAGCGTGTGGCCGGTTCCCTTGCCAGTGAGCGCAAGCGAGATCGAACCTTTGGTCACGACCTGCGCCTTGGATGTTTCGCCACTGCCGGAATTTGCTTCCGCGGTCGCGTAGCCACCGATCAGGTCGTGGATGTCGGACACGGGGGAAAACTTGCCGACGCCATCCTTGATGTCTGAGTGGCCGAAGGTCAGGCCGCCACCTTTGGATTCAATGGCGACCGACAGATGCTGGCCGTTGCTGCAGGTGATTTCGCCAGTGCCGGTGGAATGCTTGTAGAACGCGCCACCGCCGGACATGTCATAGCGCATGGTGCAGTTGGCTTCCGCTGCGAATGCCGGTGTCAGTGATGACGCCAGCAACAATGCCGCGCTGCCGATGAGGAATGTACGCATGGTTGAACTCCGTTTCAGGGATTTGCAGGAAGCAAAATCCTAGCATGCGGGGATTGGCGGACTGACATTCAGCGCTGCAATGCGTCCTGGATATCTTCCAGTCCCTGCCCGCGTGTTTCGATGCCGCTGCGCCACAGCAGCACGCCGGACACCATCATCGGAACCGCGATCACCAGTGCCGACAACATGAAGTTGCCGAAGAATCCCAGCACCCCCAGGCCCGCGCCAAGAATTCCGCCGAATTTCGACGCAGCCGCGATCACACCCGAGCCGGTGCCGCGCAGATGCACCGGATAGATTTCCGCCGCATACGGGATCAGCATCGCGATCACGCCGCTGACGCTGACCAGCAACGCTACCGTCGCCGCGATTGTTGCGCCTTGCGAGCGCACGCCCGCCATGCCCAATGCAAAAAACGTGAGCAATGCCATGGCAGTCAATGCGATGAACAGCACCAGCGACTTGACACTCGACCAGCGGTGATAGAGCCAGATCACCACGCCGATGCCGGGGAGCGCGAAGATCGCCGATCGCGCCAGCAACGCGCTCACGTCTGCCTTGTCCACGCCCATGTCCGCCAGGTTCACCGGCAGCCACAACACGAAGCCGAAGTTCACCAGGCCCCACGCCAGCCCGCACGTCACCAGCCCCCACGTGATTCGTGCATGGCGGCCACGCAACAGTTCGCGCATGCCCGTCACCGGATGCGCCTCGTCGATCACCACGGCACCCGGGTGCAGGGCATCGTCGGCTTCGATCGCATGCGATGCCTGCGCGCCGGCGAACTTGCGCAGCACCGAACGTGCCTGGGCTTCGAGGCCTGCATTGGACAAGAAGCGCGGCGATTCGGGGATGTAGCGATTGAGCAACAGGATGATCGCGCCGGTCGGCAGGTTCAACAGCCACAACACGCGCCAGCTGAACATCGGTTCCAGGATGGCCGCTGCGCCTGCCGCCGCAAGATAACCGGCGGACGTGCCGACGCCGCCCAGTGCCACCAGCAACCAGCCGCGATGCGCGGCGGGCACGGTTTCAGCCATGAGCGTGAACGCGATCGGCAATAGTCCGCCCGCGGACAATCCCATCAAAAAGCACATCGCCAGGTTCCAGCCGAACAACGGCATCGCGCCGCAGATCGCCGTACCGATGAACATTAATGCCGACAGCAGAATGCCGGCACGACGACCAAACACATCGGCCAGCCGTCCCCAGAGTACCGAGCCGACAGTGGTGCCGAACAGCGCGACCAGCGCAAGCGTGCTCGCGGAGGGTTTGCTGATCCCGTATTCCGCGCTCACGCCAGGCATCACGAAGCCCAGTGTCGCCGGCTTCATCACGTCGATCGCCAATGCCGTGACCAGCACCAGCACCAGCTTCCAGTGTTCGCGATTGAGCGCCACGCCATCGGCAATATGGAAGTATTGATGCGGGCGCAGATGCTGGCCGTCGCGGTGGATTGCCTGCCGCATCCGATCCAGCCGCGGCATCAGTCCATATGTCGACAACAACAGGCCGGCAGGGATCAACGCCATGCCACCCAGCATCAGGTGGTCCATCGGCATCCCCACCATCCGCCAATGCGTCATGCGTCCCATCGCGAACATCGGCATGTGCAGCAGCACGCCTGTCACCACTGCGGCACAGCCGAGCCAGAACGCCGCCGGATGGTGGAAAGAGATGCCGCTGGGTTTCATCGTAGTCGTCTTGGGCATGTCGATGGCGAGAATACCCGACGCATGTGTTGTGATCCTTCAGTCAGGTTCACTGGAGCGTAATGTGGATGCAAGTCCCAACCATGGACTGCGATGCATTTCGATGTCCCTCATTCCCACTGACGATCCGGCCCTGGCCACGCGCGTGAAGCGCCAGCTCATGGGCTTCGTGTCGTACATGATGTTCTTGCTGCCGTTGCTCTACGCCGTGCACAGCGGCTGGCTGCGATTGGGATATGGCGGACTGGCTTGGCTGCTCGCGCTGGCGATTGTGGTCAATCTTGGTTTTCTGATCGCGATCCGCAGTGGTTACAGCCGCCGCTTCAACGACCCCAGCCTGATGGTGTTGCAGGTTGGCATCGCTTGCCTGCTGGCGCTGGTGATCGGGTACTACCTTGAGCAGGCACGCATCATCACGGTGATGCTGTTTTTCACCGCGTTCTTCTTCGGGATTTTCAGTTTCAGCCGCAGGCAATACCTGGGCCTGACAAGCGCCGCGGTCATCGGCTATGCAGTCATGTTGCTGCTCAAATTCAGCGCCAACCATATCCACGGAAATGCGTTGCATCTGGAACTGCTGCATTTCATGATGCTGGTCATCGTGTTGCTGTGGATGTCACTACTTGGCAGTTATTTCGCACGACTGCGGGAAAGCCTGGCGCGTCAGAGGAATGCGCTGGCCACGGCGCTGGAACGCCTGAAGGAGCTATCCAGCCACGACGAGCTCACCGGCCTGCACAATCGTCGCCACCTGATGCAAATCCTCAACCAGCAGCAAGAGCGCGCGCTGCGCCATGACGAGCCGTTCGCGCTGTGCATCCTTGATCTGGATCACTTCAAGCGCATCAACGACACACATGGCCATGGTGTCGGCGATGAAGCACTGCGTGGGTTCTCCGAACGTATCCGCGCGCACTTGCGTGGCATGGACATCATTGGCCGTGGCGACAACAGCGACAGCACGTTCGGCCGCTATGGCGGCGAGGAATTCCTGCTGGTGCTGCCGTATGCCGAAGATACCAGTGCCCGCGCCTGTGTCGAACGCCTGCGCAACGCCATCAACGCAATGCCCTTCCCGACGTCGGCGGGTGAATTGCCGATCACATTCTCGGCCGGTGTCGCCCACTACCGCAAAGGCGAGACGATCGCTGCGATGCTCGGCCGCGCCGACGCCGCGCTATATCGCGCCAAGACGGCAGGACGCGACTTCGTGGAAATCGCCGATACGCCGCCGCTTGCTCCTGACTTGGCTTTCTGACAGCCGGAGCCTGACTCGGCAAGTTTGCCGTTTCCTTGTATCCGCGCCTGCAACGTGGCTCAATCAATCCGCCTTTGGGGAAAGGCATGACCACGCCGGCTCGCACCGCCATTTAATTATTCTTCGGGGAACACACATGTCGACTCGCGCAATGGGGCCACTGGCCGGAATCCGCTGGCTGAAGAGCGGCATCAACCTGGGACGCACCAACGCAAAAGCGATCTTCGGTGCCGCGGCGTTGGTGCTGGTGGGGACGCTGCTGCCATCGGCGATCACATACCCGTTGCAGAAGGCGATGGCCGCTGACCCCAGGAGCTTCGGCATCATCATGTTCATCTCGATGCTGGCCGGCATGCTGCTGGCGCCGCTGATCGGTGGGTTCTTCGTCGTGATTGATGCGGCCGAAAATGATCGCCCGACGAAAGCGACGGATGTCTTTACGCTGTATCACCGTGGCGCGTTCGCACGCCTGGTCGGTTTTGGTTTTGGCATGCTGGTCCTGTACGCCATCGCGATGGGGCTGGTGTTTGCCGTGGCCGGCACGGACATCGTGCATTGGTACATGGCGCTGCTGGCGGCGCAGGCCAACCATCATCCGGAAGCCATTCCTTCGCTGCCAGCCGGTTTCGGCGCCGCGATGGCGCTGGGCTCGGTGTTGTGGTTGCTGATCGCCGGCGTCTATGCGATCGCGCTGGGACAGGCGGCAGTGGCGGGACGGACCGCATTGGACGCCCTGCGCGATGGCCTGTCGGGAAGCCTGAAGAACCTGTTGCCGCTGCTGGTGCTGGTGATCGTCGGGTTCTTCGCAATGCTGGTCTTCATTCTTGTGTTGGGATTGCTGGTCATGTTGCTTGCCTTGCTGGGCAAGCTGGTTGGCACGTGGCTGATGATCGTGCTGGTGGTGCCGCTGTATATCGCCATGTTCCTGGCGCTGTACGTGGCCATGTTCGGCGCGATGTATGCGATGTGGCGCGACATCTGTGCCGATGATCGCCAGGAAAACGCAGCGATGACCCAGGTTGTGGTGTGAGGCCGGAGACCATGGCCGAGGCCTGCTGAAGACAGCCCAGTGCCGGGGCCGCATGCTCGGATCACGCCATCCGTAGGGTTGAGCCCGGGCGTAAACTCCGGAAATCCCGTCCGGAATTGCATCATGACCCTGCAGTCGTTTAAGCCAGTCCTGGCCATTGCGATTCTCGCGCTGTCCGTTGCGCATTCGCAGGCGGCCATGGCGGCGTCAATAACCCCTGAATTCAAACCCACGGCCCTGGATGCCGTGAGCTGGCGATTGATCGGGCCGCATCGTGCAGGGTGGGGCACGGCGGTGACGGGCATCGCCGATCAGCCGGATACGTATTATTTCGGCGCGGCGGGCGGTGGGGTGTGGAAGACGCTTGATTCCGGACGCACATGGCAGCCGATCTTCGATCAGGGCCCGGCATCGGTCGGGGCCATCGCAGTGGCGGCATCGGATCCGAAGATCATCTATGTAGGCACCGGGCAGATCAGCACGCGCTACGACGTCGCGTCCGGCGAAGGCGTGTTCAAGTCGAGTGACGGTGGCAGCACGTGGACGTCGGTCGGATTGAAGGAAACAAAACACATCGGTTCGATCTGGATCGATCCTGGCAATGCCGACCACGTGCTGGTCGGCGCGCTGGGGCACGTGTTCGGACCCAATGCGGAGCGCGGCGTGTACGCGACGCAGGACGGCGGCAAAAGCTGGACCCGCACGCTGTTCGTCAGTGACGACACCGGCGCGGTCGATGTCGTGGCCGACCCGCAGGATGCCAACGTCGTATTCGCCTCGGTCTGGCAGGTGCGCTATCGCCCATGGATGAGTTATTTCGAGCCGAATGTCGGCACCCAAAGCGGTCTCTACAAATCGATCGATGGCGGCGCGCATTGGGCGCGACTGTCTGGTGGTGGCTGGCCGGAAGGTGCACTGGGCCGCATTGGACTTGCCGCGACGCATCGCGCGCAGGGCACGCGCCTGTACGCGGTCGTCGATGCGGAAAAAGCCGGCGGGTTGTATCGCTCCGACGACGCGGGCGCGCACTGGTTGCATGTCAATAGCGATGGTGAACTGGTCAACGGATATTTTTCGCGGCTGTCAGTGATGCCGGGCGATGCGGATACGGTGTTTGCGATGGGTCGTTCGATCCATCGTTGCGACAAGGGCGGCACACATTGCGACATCGTCAAGGGATCGCCGGGTGGCGACGATTACCACGACCTGTGGATCAATCCGAAACATCCGCAACGGATGATCACGGGCTCCGACCAGGGCACCGTCGTCAGCGTCGACGGCGGCGTCAGCTGGAGCAGCTGGTACAACCAGCCGACCGGCCAGCTGTATCATCTTGCGGCCGACAACCAGTCGCCATACTGGATCTACGCAGGGCAACAGGACAACGGCACGGTGGCCATCGCCAGCCGCACGGATTACGGCGCGATCACCTCGCGCGACTGGCATCCGGTCGGCGCGGATGAGCGTGATTACGACGTGCCCGACCCCCGCGATTCCAACATCGTCTACGGCTCCGGCTTGGGCGGTCGCTTGACGCGCTGGAATGCGCGCAATGGCGAGGTGCAGAACATCTCGCCGTGGCCGGTATCGACCTATGGCGCGAAACCCACCACGGCAAAATATCGATACACATGGATCACACCGATCGCGGTGTCGGGTGTTGCGCCGTACCCGTTGTACCAGGGCGCGCAGGTGCTGTTCCGCTCGCTCGACCAGGGCGCGACATGGAGCGTGATCAGTCCGGATGTCGCCCCGCGCGACTCCGCCGCCAAAATCGATTGCGACAAGACCCAGACGTCGAACCAAGGCGCGCGCGCCTGCGGCTACGGCGTGATCTTCAGCATCGGTCTGTCGCCACGCGATAACAACATTATCTGGCTCGGCAGCGACGATGGCCGCGTCTACACCACCCGCGATGCTGGCGCGCACTGGGACAACGTCACGCCCGCCGGCGTGCCGTTCTACGCGAAGATCAGCACGGTCGACGTGTCGCCGCTGGATGCCGCGACCGCCTACATCGCGGTCGACAATCATCGCAACGACGATTTCCGGCCGATGGCATGGCGCACGCACGACCATGGCAAGACGTGGACGTCGATTACCAATGGCTTGCCCGATGGACATTTCATTGGCGCACTGCGCACGGACACCAAGAAGCGCGGCCTGCTTTATGCCGGCACCGATCGCGGCGTGTGGATGTCGTTTGACGACGGCGACCACTGGCAATCGTTGCAACGCAACCTGCCCAGCGCCATCGTCACCGACCTGCTGGTGCATGACGACGACCTGATCGTGGCCACGCAGGGACGTTCGATCTGGTTGATGGACCAGCTCGCGCCATTGCGGCAACTCGATGCCGCCGTCGTGCGCGAACCGATGCATCTGTTCGCGCCGGGTGCTGCCGTGCGGCTGCGGGGCAACCAGAACAAGGACACGCCGCTGCCGCGCGAGGAACCCGAAGGCCGCAATCCGCCCAATGGTGCGCTGATCGATTACTGGCTGGCGAGTGATGCAAGGCAGCCGGTCATGTTGCGCATCGTTGATGGGGCAGGCAGGCAGGTGCGGGAGTTTTCCAGCGCGGACAAACCGCTGGCATTGCCGGCAGAGCGCTATTTTGAACAGCGCTGGCTCGGCTCGCCGCAGATGCTGGACTCTCATGCCGGCGCGCACCGCTTCGTGTGGGATTTGCGCGCACCGCGCCCGCTGGCGGACGGGTATGGCTACAGTATCGCGGCCATCGATGGCGATCAGGATCCATTGTTGCCGCAAGGAATGCTGGTCGCGCCAGGTCACTACACCGCGGTGCTGGCCGTCAATGGACACGAACAGCGCGCGCCGCTTGATGTCGTCGCCGATCCGCGCGTGCCGGTGTATGCGGCTGCCGTCGCACAAGCGATGGCGCTGTCGGCGCAGGTCACGGACGCCATGGCGAAGGAAGCCGTCGCCAATGCCGAACTGCAGGCCGTGCGCAAACAGATCGCCGGGCTGGATTCGAAAGACGCAACAGTCGCGGCCGCCGTGCAGGCATTCACCGGCAAGCTGTCACCACTGGCTGAGGGCGAAGGCACGCTGGCACCGTTGAATCTTTCCGCGATCGGTGGCGAATTGACGTCATTGCAAGCCGATCTCGAAGGCTCCGACGCCGCGCCGACGGCGCCGCAACGCGCGCTCCATGCGGACGACGCTGAACGCCTGGATCGCGCACTCGCACAATGGATGCAACTCAAGATGCAGGACTTGCCTGTGCTCAACGCGGCGTTGCATGCGGCCGGAAAACCAGCCATTACAATTCCACCGCGTGCGCAGCTTCCTGTGGTCGATACCGGGGTATCACGCGAACTGCCATGACACGCATCATCGTGGAGTTCTTAACGAGGACAAACAAAAACGCCCGGCATTGCTGCCGGACGTCAGGGTCAAACGGGAATCAACGCGCAGGCTTGATCTGGAACTGCCCAATATCAACGCCAAGGTTCACGCCTTCGCCCTTGCCAGCTAGTGCCAGCGAGACCGGACCCTTGGTCAGCACCTGCGCGGCGGCAGACTTGGCGACCCCGGCATTCGCACCAGCCTGCACATAACTGCCCAGCACGTCGTGGATGTTGTGAACGTCGGTGAAGGTCCCGGTCCCATCGTTGATGCGCCATTTGCCCACGGTCAGGCCGACGGCCTTTGCGCTGAGCCGCACGCGCATCGACTTCCCGTTGTTGCAGGTGACTCGGCCGCTGCCGGCGGTGTGCTTGTAGATCAGCGACCAGCTGGTCAGGCTGTAATGCAACTTGCAGTCGATGCCTGAATCCGCTGCGCGCGCTTGTGGCACAGCCACGACGCCCAGCGCGCAGGCAAGAATGGCGACAATGGGAAGTGATTTGATGGTCATGGCGAGGCCTGTTGGTTGAGTAGGACTGCCAAGTGTCCACACCCGCCTGAACGAACGTGTGTAGAACGCTACTTGGCGCGGGAAGTGTTCAGGCTGCGGTGGAAGATATCGCCAGCACGTGAAAATCCGCACTCCGAAAGCGATACTGCGCCGATGACCATGCACGACCATGACTTCGACCCCGACGACAATTTCGCCCATGCCTTCCAGACCGCGGAAGACGCCGGCGACGACGCCACCATCGAGGCGCTGGTGTGGCAGTTGCTGCTGCTGATCAATCCCGGCGACGAGGACGCGGCGCTCCAGCAGTTCACTGCCTGGCAGGACGCGGCGGGCGAACCCGCGACGACCGATGTCGAACCGGTGTGGGTGCTCAAGGACATCATCGACTGGAAGTCCGGGTTCCATGTCGGCGATGACGATCCGGCCACCTGCATCGATGCGATCAATGAGCTGGCCGCACGCTGGAACCTGCGCATCGACTGGGGCGTTGAAGATGTCAGTGATGACGACTTCCTAGCAGGCGCCGATGTCGCCTCGCTGATCGCCGTTGCCTTCGACCGTCTGCGCGAATATGGCTACACCTTGTGGACCTGGGACACCGGCACCGACGCCACCGCCGGCTGGATCACGCTGACTCGCGATGACGAGGCAATGCGCGTCGTTGCGGGGGAGTTGGCGATCGATGTGCGGACGGGTGCGCAGTAGCGATGTCCGCATCGCCGCGTCTTGCGCTTCTCCTGCTGTGCGGCGTGCTCGTCGCATGTCAACGCACGCCGACAGCAACCCAGGCAACGGTGGCCGGTGCGACGCGGCCAGCGCAGGCCGTGCAACTGCTTACCCGTCATCTGCGCGACAACGACCTGCAGGCATTCGCGCGCGATGCGGTTCCGCCGGCGCTGCACGCGCAACTCGAAACCGCTTGGCGCGACGGCCGCACCCGCTGGCCGCTGGACGAGTTGCCGTTCGCCAATCGCTTGCCGATGTTCCTCCAATCACTTGCCGCGGACGGCACGCAGGCACGGTGGCAGCAGACGTTCGACCGCCAGTTCGCAGGCGAAACCGCACAGCTCAAGAGCGTGGCAATCTCGTTGGGACTGTTCGGTGGCCAGTACATCCAACGAGAAGGCCACTACAGCACCGCCGAACGCCAGCATTACGCACAGTTGATCCAGGCCGTCAGTCGCTGGGGGCTGGCCGCCCCACTGGGTGATCGCGACCGCGCGCGCGCGACGATCACGCAACTGACCATAGCGGCGAAACGCACGGGACTGGCGTCGCCTGCGGATTTCCGTGCCGCAGGCATGGAGCGCAGCCTGCGTCGCATGGGCCCATTCGCAGATGCCTTCAAGCGTTCCGTGGCGCGGTACGGCCTGGACCTGGACGCCAGCCTCGACGGCATGCAGGCGACGCTGCAGCAGCAGACCGGCGACACCGCGCAGGTGCGGATGCGCTATCGGCTGGGCGATGCCGACATCGATACCGTCGTACCGGTGCAGCGTATCGACGGCCGCTGGTACATCAGCGATTACCTGCACCATGCGCGGGCGGCGGTGGGGCCGTCGGGCCAATGACGGTTCGGCGATAATGCCCGCGATGCCGACCCAGCCACCGCTTCCTTTCGCGGATCTCCCGGATTCCCCGCCACCGCCTGCGATGCCGGTCGAGTCCGTGTCGGTGGACCCACTACAGGACATGACGCCGCAGCAGGACATGCCCGGCCCGGATCTGTTCGAGTCGCTGCCTGCCGCCGTGCCGACTCCCGCCGTCATCCGCCGGCCGTGGTGGACGCAGTTGTTCGGACGGATCTTGGAGCCGTGGATTGGATTGAAGGTCGAACCATCGGCGCCGATGGAGTTGATCGATGGCCGTCCGGTCTGCTACGTGCTGGAGGATTACGGCCTGTCCAACGCACTGGTGCTCGAACGCGCCTGCCGCGAAGCCGGCCTGCCATCACCATTGCAACCGCTGCCCGGCGATCCGCTCGGGCGCAAACGCGCCTACGTGGCGTTGTCGCGACGCCATGCCGTCAGCACCCTCAACCGCGCCGCCAACCTGGCGACCAACAAGCCGCAACCGCCGATCAAGAGTCATTCGGATTCGCTGGCGCGCCTGCTGCAGGCACATCGCGCCGATCCTGCGCTGGATGTGCAACTGGTGCCGGTATCGATCTTCATCGGCCGCGCGCCGGACAAGAACAGCGGCTGGTTCTCGGTGCTGTTTTCGGAAAACTGGACGCTGGTCGGACGTTTCCGTCGCCTGCTCGCGATCCTGCTCAACGGGCGCAATACGCTGGTGCGGTTCGCGCCGCCCGTTGGCCTGCGCGCCGTCGTCAACGAAGACCTCCCGCCCGAACGCGTCGTGCGCAAACTCTCGCGTGTGTTGCGCACGCATTTCCATCGTGTTCGCGAAGCGGTGATCGGCCCCGACCTGTCGACGCGGCGGTTGCTGATCGACAAGGTGCTGGCATCGGAGTCGGTCAAGGATGCGATCGCCGACCAGGCGCGTCGCGACACCAGTGGGCGCAGCGACAGGACGGTGACCGACAAGGGCATGGCCGATGCGTGGAAAAAAGCGCACGCGTTCGCCTACGAAATCGCCGCGGATTATTCGCATCCGGTGGTGCGATCTGCGTCGTTTTTGCTGACGTCAGTCTGGAATCGCGTGTTCCGCGGCGTGCTAGTGCATCACCTGGATGAACTGAAAGCCGCCGCGCCCGGATACGAGGTCGTCTATGTGCCGTGCCATCGCAGCCACATGGATTACCTGCTGCTGAGCTATCTATTGTTTACGCGCGGCATCGTGCCACCGCACATCGTGGCCGGCATCAATCTAGACCTGCCGGTGATCGGGCCGATGCTGCGCCGCGGGGGCGCGTTCTTCATTCGCCGCAGCATCCGCGGCAGCGCGTTGTATTCAACGGTGCTGAGCGAATACGTCGCGCAACTCGTCGCCGGCGGATACTCGCTGGAATTCTTCATCGAAGGCGGACGCTCGCGCACCGGACGCCTGCTGCAACCCAAGGGCGGCATGGTGTCGATGACGGTGCGTGGTTTCCTGCGCCAGCCGGTACGGCCGGTACTGTTCCAGCCGGTGTATATCGGCTACGAAAAACTCATGGAAGGCACGAGCTATCTCGATGAACTCGCCGGCAAGCCCAAGGAGAGCGAATCGATCCTGCGCCTGCTGCTCGGCATCCCGAAAGTGTTGCGGCAGAATTACGGCCAAGTGGTGGTGAACTTCGGCGAGACTATCAAGCTCGACGACATGCTCGCGCTGCATGCACCGCTGTGGGATGGAGCCGCGCTGGACGAGGAGGATCGGCCCGACTGGTTGTCCGCCACCGTCGACGCCACAGCGCAACTGATCCAGGTCAACATCAATCGCGCCGCTGACGTGAACCCGGTCAACCTGCTGGCACTGGCGTTGCTGTCCACGCCGAAGCATGCGATGGGCGAGGCCGACCTGCTAGCGCAGATCGCGCTGTCGAAAACATTGCTGGCCGACGTGCCTTACGGCCCGCGTGTCACCGTCACTCCGCATTCGCCGCAGCAGATCCTCGCCCATGGCGAGGAGATCGGCATGCTTTCGCGCATCGCCCATCCGCTGGGCGACGTGATCAGCGTGGATGGCGACACGGCAGTCCTGCTGAGTTATTTCCGCAACAACGTGCTGCACCTGTTCACGGCGTCGGCGTGGATCGCGTGCTGTTTCCTGCACAACCGGAGCATGTCGAGGCAGGCGGTTCTGCGGCTGGGTCGCACGATGTATCCGTTTTTGCGCGCGGAACTCTTCCTGCCGTGGGACGACGACGGCTTCGTCGAGCGCATCGATCGCACCATCGAGGTGTTCATTCGGGAAGGGTTGCTCTCGAACGTCGGTCAGGACGGCAACGACATGCTTGGTCGAAATGCCGGGCAGAGCGATGAGATGTTCCGGCTTCGCGCGATCGGCCATGCGTTGCAACAGGCATTCGAGCGTTACTACATCGCGATCTCGGTGCTCGCAAAAAACGGTCCCGGCACGCTCGGCACCACCGAGTTGGAGAGCCTGTGCCAGCTCGCGGCACAGCGTCTGAGCCTGCTGTACGCCCCGGCAGCGCCGGAGTTTTTCGACAAGACCCTGTTCCGCAGCTTCATCCTCAAGCTGCGCGAGCTGCGACTGGTGTGGCCCGACGCCAACAACAAACTCGTGTTCGACCAGCGCCTGGACGACTGGGCCACCGACGCCAAGGTGATCCTCGGACGCGAGCTTCAGCACACCATCGAGAAGGTCAGCCCGGAAGCGGCGACCAGCGAGCCGACGTAGCGCCACGAATCCCGGATGGATCAACAACTCATCATCAAGTTCTGGCGCAAGTCGTTAAACGACGAAACTTTCCTTGCGACGATCGAGGAAGATCTGAAGCAGGTTCTCGGTCACGCTGCCCAGGTCGACGGTTACGACGTCAGTGCAAAGGAAATCAACCTGTTCGTGCTGACGTCCGACCCGCGGCATGCGTTCCGCCGCATCAAAGTGGTGCTGGAAAAGCACGCCGTCCTGCATGCCGTGTCGGCCGCCAGCCGACTGGTCGGCGGCGCGCGCTTCACGTCGCTTTGGCCGCTGCGGGTGATGCGGAAGTTCACGTTGCCAATGCAGGCTTGATGGATCGGGGGCAAACACTGGCAGACAACCCGTGGGCGACTACACCGGGCTTTTTCAGTGAGGATGAGCACCGGACGATTCGTTGATCGTCATGCCGGCTGGTCCGGAATCAGCGCCGATTCCAGCTTGCCGATGCAATCCTTCAATAGCAGCTTGCGTTTCTTCAGGCGCTTGATGGCCAGTTCATCGGCGACATGGTCGACCTGCAGCCGTGCAATCGCCAGGTCAAGGTCGCGATGCTCCTGTTTCAGCACGGCAATGCGTTGCGCGATGCGTGAGAGTTCGGCGGGATCGGTCGGCGGATTCACCTGGCAAGCTTAACCGCGACGAGGTGCAACGTCATGACGGGTGCGTCGCGATAGAATGGTCGATACCGGGAGAGGCCATTGGTGTCCGTCTCCCATCTCGCGTCGCCTCTGCCGGATTTTCGATGTTCTTTCGCAACCTGACGTTGTTCCGTTTTCCCACCACGCTGGACTTCACCGATCTCGAATCGCAACTTGATGCCTTCCGGCTCAAGCCGGTGGGCACCCTGGAGCTGTCGTCGCGCGGATTCGTTTCACCATTCGGTAGCGATGGCGAGGCGCTTTCGCATCGCGTGTCGGATGCCATCTGGCTGACCGTCGGTGGCGAGGACAAATTGCTGCCCGGTGCCGTGGTCAACGACCTGCTGGGCAAGAAGCTTGCCGAAATGGAACACAAGGAGGGCCGCAAGCCCGGTGGGCGCGCCCGCAAACGGCTTAAGGAAGACCTGGTGCACGAGTTGCTGCCACGCGCCTTCGTGCGGCCGACGCGCACCGACGCCATCCTCGACCTCGAGCACGGCTTGTGCATCGTCGATACCTCAAGCCGCAAGAGCGCGGAAAGCGTGGTCAGCGAAATCCGGCACGCACTCGGCAGCTTTCCGGCGCTGCCGCTGAATGCGGAAGTCGCGCCACGCGCGATCCTCACCGGCTGGATTGCCGGCGAGCTATTGCCCGAAGGCCTGACGCTGGGCGACGAATGCGAATTGAAGGATGCCGCCGACAAGGGCGCCGTGGTGAAGTGCCAGCGCCAGGAACTGACCGGTGATGAAATCGGCAAGCACCTGGAAGCCGGCAAGCAGGTCACGCGCCTTGCGCTGACGCTGGACGACCATGTCTCGTTCGTACTCGGCGAGGACCTGGTGCTGCGCAAGTTCAAGCTGCTCGATGGCTCGGTGGACCAACTCGAATCCACCGAACGCGATGACATCCGCGCCGAACTCGACGCGCGTTTTGCATTGATGGCGGGCGAGGTGAAGCGGCTGTTCAACGTGCTGGAGGGCGCATTGAAGTTGAGCAAGGTGACATGAACATTCGCGCATGTGAGCCTGCCGAACCATCGCCTCTACAATGAACTGATGGCTCACCTGGTTCCCGCGACTTGATCCGCCGCCTGCTCGCTCCATCAGCTCGCGCTATCCAACGCGACACGCTGCCTTTCGCGTTGGCTGACGGCAGGGAAATCCAGATCGAGCGCGTGCGCAACCCCCGCGCGCGACGGATCAAGCTCAGTGTCGACGAACGCGGCGCACGCCTGACCCTGCCGCCGCGGG
>JBBQTR010000023.1:0-19349 GCA_038213095.1 Lysobacterales bacterium
CGCGGCCAAGACCGCGATCGCGCCATCCGTCGGATGTCGGATCACGAAGCCTTCCACGCCCATCGCCTCGATCGTCTTGAGCGTATCGATCGCGGTTTCGCCCTTGGTGGTCGATGAGGTCGACGCATCGAAGTTCAGCGTGTCCGCGCCCAATCGCGTCGCGGCCAGCTGGAAACTCGACCGCGTGCGCGTGGAGGGTTCGAAGAACAGGGTGCAGATCGCCTTGCCGGCGAGCACCTGGCGTACCCGGCTGTCATGCGCGTGCTCGCTGAAGTGCTGTGCGCGATCCAGCAGGCGTATCAACTCATCGCGCGACATGCCGTCGAGTGTCAGAAGGTGGCGGACATGTCCAGCGCCATCAGGTTGCATCAACGTCATGTGGAAGGCGTCCCGTCAAGTTGTATGGCATCCATCGGTGCTGCCAGCCAGCGTTCGACGATGACCGCCGCGGCGACTGCATCCAGCGCGGCGGCATCACGACGCTTTCTGCGCCCTTGCGCGCGGTCATCGGCGAAACGCTGCGCCGCCTCGATCGAACTGGCGCGCTCGTCGACCAGTACCACCGGTAGCGCGTAACGTGCGTGCAGTTGCATGGCGAATTCGTGTGCAAATGTGCGGATCGGCTGGTCGCCGCCGTCGAGCGTCATCGGATCGCCAACCACGAAACCGTCCGGCTGCCATTCCTTGTGCAGGCGGTCGATGGCCAGCCAGTCCGGTCCGTGCCCATGCACATCGACGACGGCCAGCGCCCGGGCGCCATGGCCAAACGCACTGCCAACCGCAACACCGATCCGCCGCGACCCGACATCAAAGCCCAACACTGTCCCATCGCGACGCAGGCGACCGAGCTGTGGCTCAGGCGCGTCAGGCATGACCGCTGTAATCGGCCATGCGGCTCATGTCCACGCCAATGCGTGCGGCGGCGGCTTGCCAGCGAGCATCCAGCGGCAACGCGAACAGCAGCTCGGGGTCGGCCGGCGCCGTCAGCCAACTGTTGTCGACCAATTCGCTTTCCAGTTGTCCGGGGGCCCAACCCGCGCAGCCCAGCGCGACGGTGGCGTGCTGCGGGCCCTCCCCGCGCGCCATGGCTTCCAGCACGTCGCGCGAGGTGGTTACGTACAGATGCTCGGCTATGGTCAGTGTCGAATCCCATTCCTGCGCGCCATCGTGCAGGACGAATCCGCGCTCCGGATGCACCGGCCCGCCGGCGAGCACCGGTTGCGCGCATAGCCGCTCGTCGTCGCTGGCGATGCCCATCTGCTCGAAGACTTCCCCCAGCGTGTATTCGGACGCGCGATTGACGACCACGCCCATCGCGCCCTCGGTGTCGTGCTGGCAGATCAGGGTGACGCTTCGCGCGAACCGCGAATCGGCGAGCGCCGGGAGTGCGATCAGCAGTTGACGGGCCAGGCAATCGCCCGCAACGCTTTCATTCGAGACCACGCGCGGAGCTGAGGGGAATGTGTCACTCATGCTGCAATTCTAACGCGCACGCCCTACGGGTCGGCAGCACCATGCATTCAGGTGCGGATTTGAAATCCACAACCACGCCCGCCATCATGCGGCTCGACATACCGGGCCAAACTCCGGTCGCCCGCTGCCGCACACTGGAAATCTCCCACGCATGCCAGACCCTGCTTCCGACATATGGCTCCGCTGGCGACTGCCGGTGCAGGCACTGGTGATCCTGGCAATCGTGACGCTGCCTTTTCTCTTTCTTCGCGTGGTCACCCAGAACAGCCTGGCAGCGGCAGCGCTTGTCACACATTCCAGCCTGGTGCAAACGGCCGTGCGCACGTTGATGTACGACGTGCGCGATCTGGAAGCCGCTGCGGTATCGCGCGCGACGGGAATCGATACAGCCGTCATACGCGACCGTGCACAGCAAAGCGCGACCGACGTACCCATAGCGCTGCAATCGCTTACCCAGCTGACCCGCGACAATCCAAGTCAGCAGGTGCGCATCGGTATGCTGCGGGCAAACGTCGAGCCGCGCGTGGCCCTTGCCAAGCAAATCCAGGCCAACACATCGCCGACGCAATTACGCCAGGCGGTTGAAATCCTTACGACGCGTTATCCGATCCGCGAAACCGCCGGCGCCATCATGGCCGAGGAGCAGCGCCTGCTCGCGAATCGACAGCGGGATGCCGACCGGCAAGGCCGATGGGCGATCAACCTGACATGGATCGCGATGGCGGCCCAGCTTTTGTTGCTGGGTCTGATCACTTACTTCTCACAACGTCATATCACGCGCCGCATGGCCGCCGAGTCAGCGTTCAACCGCGCCAGCGCACGCGCCGAGTCGGTGCTGCAGACCGTGCGCGAGCCGATCGTGTTGCTGGATGCCGAACTGCGCGTCGTGATGCACAACGCCGCGTTCTGCGAACTCTATGCGTTAGGAAACGACGTCCACGACATCTCGCTCACCGATGTCGGTGACGGCGCCTGGGGCGATCCAGCCCTGCTCCAGCGCCTGAAAGACGTCCTCATGCGCGGACGTGAGCTGTGGGACTATGAGCAAATGCAGGTCGATGCCGCGGGCGTCAATCGCACCATGCTCGTCAATGCGCGCACGATGCCGCTGCCCGATAGCGACGACAGGGTCGTGCTGATGACCGTCAGCGACATCAGCACGCGCAAGGCCGACGAGGATCGCATTCGCGAACTCAACCGACAGCTCGAGGGCAAGGTTGACCAGGTGACCGAAGTCAACCAGGAGCTGGAAGCATTCAGCTATTCGGTCTCGCACGATCTGCGCGCACCGCTGCGACATATTGGCGGGTTTGCCGACAAGCTCGGTCGCCATCTTGGCGATCGTGCCGACGAAAAAAGCCTGCATTACCTCGAGATCATTGGCGGATCGGCCACTCGCATGTCGACGCTGATCGACGACCTGCTGGTGTACTCACGACTGGGGCGCAGCGCGTTGCGGTTGCAGGCCGTGGACATGCAGTCGCTGGTGGTGGAGACCCGGGCGATGCTCGATGCCAATGCCCAGACCGACACGCCCGGACGCCGCATCGAATGGCAGGTCGCCCCGCTGCCGATCCTGATCGCCGACGAGAACATGATGCGGCAGGTCTGGATGAACCTGCTCGGCAATGCGGTCAAGTACAGCGGCAACCGGGATGTCACCCGGATCGCGATCAAGCATGACCGCCTCGATGACGGCAGCCATCAGTTCAGTGTGGGCGACAATGGCGTCGGCTTCGACATGGAATACGCCGCTAAACTGTTTGGCGTATTCCAGCGCATGCACAGGGCCAGCGAGTATCCAGGGACCGGCATCGGCCTGGCCAGTGTGCGTCGCGTGCTGATGCGCCACGGCGGCCGAATCTGGGCCGAGGCCACGTCGGATGTCGGCGCAACGTTCCACTTTGTGCTTCCGGCTTCGCTCGATACTCCCGTACCTGTCCGCAACGCAATTTCCATATGAAGGCCGCCACATGAAGACATCCGCATGAAGAGCATCCGCCCGATCCTGCTCGCCGAAGACAGCGCCGCCGATGCCGAGATGGCGATCGATGCTCTGCGCGAGGCCAATCTCGCCAATCCGATCGTTCACGTCGAAGACGGCGTTGAAGCCATGGATTACCTGCTGCGTCGCGGCAGCTTCGCCGATCGTCCGGAGGGGGATCCGGCGGTGCTGATGCTGGATATCAAGATGCCGCGCATGGATGGACTGGAAGTGCTGCAGCACATGCGTGGCGATGACTCGCTGCGGCGTATCCCGGTGGTTATGCTTACTTCCTCACGTGAGGAAAGCGACCTGGCACGCAGCTGGGACCTGGGCGTCAATGCTTATGTCGTCAAACCGGTCGATGCCGAGCAATTCTTCCTGGCAGTAAAGACGCTCGGTCGCTTCTGGGGTGTCTTCAACGAGCCGCCGCAGGAGTAATCAGGTGTCGGCCGCTCCCCTGACGCGCCTGTTGCTGGTCGAGGACAACGACGATGACGCCGAGTTGTTGTCGCTGGAACTTACAGCCGCCGGATTGACCTTCGAGTTGCGGCGGGTGGAAACACAGGCGCACCTGCGTGATGCGATGGTCGACTTCGACCCGCACCTGGTGATTTCCGACAGCAACTTGCCGGGGTTTTCAGGACTGGAAGCGTTATCGCTGGTGATCGAACTCTCGCCGGCAACTCCCTTCCTGCTTTTCTCCGGTGACGATCAGGAACACATCATCAGCGATGCTCTGGCTCGGGGCGCCTCCGGCTGCGTTTCCAAACAGCATCTGGACCGCATGCCGGACACCATCGCGAATTTGCTCGCAGACAGGGCAGCCACGACGAGCGGTTGAATCACCACGATCAGCAACTGCACGGATCACGCGCGCTCACGCGCTTCACCCTTCCATTAAAATCGTCGCGAGTCCGGTGGCACGTCTACTGCGGCCTGCTCACTGCGTCAGTCGCTCTGTCTTCCCCGCCCGCGCCTGCACGCTCGACTTGCAGTTCGACGAACTCTGGCGTGCCGAGGCTTCCACGCCCATGCACAGGCCGTGACAGCACCGTCGTCACCCCTGCGACCGCAATGCCTTGTTGACGCAACAGGTCGCTGATCGCCTGGGCACGCACCTTGGCACGCTTGACCCCATTGGACGCTGCGTGGCTTTGGATGCTGACACCGGCGGCCGCCCATCGCGACAGCGCCCAGGCGTCGACCGTCGCTGCGCGGTTGGCATCGGCCGACATCTCCACGCTGTCTGCATCGAAGACAATCGGTAGCAGTGGTTGCAACGGCGGGATGACGACAAACTCACTGGCATGTTTTTCCGCCCGCACCCCGCGTTCCATTGCCTCGCACCCGGCCAACCCGATGTCGCTGCCCGCACCGACGCGGAACCGGACCGGGTTGCCTGTCGCATCGCTCTCGAGGGTTCCTACGCTGGCTAACAGCCGGTCGCGCGCTTCAGTAGCTTGCGCGTGGATCGCATTCTCAGTCACCCGGCTTGCGTCCGCTGCCCCGCGCAGTGCGTCGACATTGCGACGCAACTCCGCCAATGCGGCCTGTTCGCGCGTCTGCGCGGCGTCGGTCGTGGTCAGGACTTCACGCAGGTGCAGGGTGACGTCACGATGCAGCGTCGTACGCAGCGACCGTCGCAGTCGGGCTTCCACTCCCGGGGCATGGCGCGGCGCCATCAACACTGCGTCCACCAGCAACGGTTTCACGGATGCATCGACGCGAACAGTATCGATGCGCCCGGACACGCTGGCAGCGGCCTCGTCAAGCACTTTTCGCACGCTGCCCTCGACATGCGCGCGGACCGCGATCTTGCGCAGGGCCAGCCCCAGCGGAATGGACAACAGAAGGAAGGTCGCGACGATCAGCATCGCTTGTAGCGCCGATTGGTGAGGTGTGTCGCGGCCAGCAAATCCGTAAATCCGCCCCATGATCGTCGCGGACAGGGAGATCGCCAGCAGGTTCGTCATGAACAAAAACGCCGCGCCGCCAGCCACGTGCGCGTTGCCAAGCGCCAGACCGACGCCGGTGACCGCCAACGGCGGCATCAGCGCGGTGGCAATCGCGACGCCAACGATGGTTTCGCCCTTGCGGGTGATCGTCGCGTAGGCGCCGGCAAAGCCTGAAAACACCGCGACGAGCAAGTCGAACAGTGTCGGCTCGGTACGCGCGAGGATTTCGGGCGTCAGTTCCTTCAACGGCGACAACCAGACGATGGCGATCGCCAACCCGAGCGTCAGGGCCACGCCCGACAGCAGCGCCATCAGCGCCTTGCGCGCGCGCCACCAGTCAAAGGTCGTCAGGCTGATGCCCAACTGGATGATCGGACCCATCAGCGGGGAAATCAGCATCGCCCCGATGATCACCGCCGCTGAATTCTGCAACAGTCCAAGCGTCGCGATGCCACACGACATCAACGTCATGAATGCGTAGCGAGGCGCGAGTTTCGCCGATTCGTCGACGTGCTGGAGGACTTCGGCGTGGCTGGACTGCTCCACCAGGTTTCGGCGGCGCCAGTGCAGTATGTCGTTCCAGAAGGTCTCGAAAGTGGTCATGGCCCCGCCGTGGATTGCATCGCAGCCCGATTATGCCCAGTTGTCCCGGCTCCTTGCCGACGGATGACTTGAGCCCGCGCTAGACTGCCCGACCCCTTGACAAGAGTTCATTGATGTTCGCGATCGCCGTCATCGCCCTTGTGCTGACCGCCCTGCTCGCCTACGTCAATGCGCGCTTCGTCGGGCTGCCGACCACCATCGGCGTCATGGCGATCGCCATGCTGATGTCGCTCGCAGTGGTGCTGTTCGATCACATCGACATCAGTAACCTGGCGCGCTACCAGGTTGATTTCCTGCGCTCGATTGATTTCTCGCAGGTATTGATGGAAGGGATGTTGTCCATCCTCCTGTTTGCCGGCGCGCTGCACATCGACCTTGGTGCGTTGCGTCGGTATCGTTGGCAGGTAGGCGTGCTTGCGGTTCTCGGCACCATCGCCTCGACGTTCATCGTGGGCATTGCGGTGTGGTGGCTGCTGCCGTGGTTCGGCCTGACGTTGCCATTTGCCTGGTGCATGCTGTTCGGGGCGCTCATTTCACCGACCGATCCCATAGCGGTCATCGGCATCCTCAAGTCCGCCGGCGCGTCGGGCGACGTCGGCCTGGTGGTGTCCAGCGAATCGCTGTTCAACGATGGCGTCGGCATCGTGCTGTTCACTGTCCTGCTTGGCATGGCCGGCCAGGGCGTCACACCCAGCCTTGAAACCAGCGGAATGCTGCTGCTGCAGCAGGCGGGAGGTGGGCTGTTGTTCGGTGCCCTGCTGGGCTGGGCCACGCTCCGGTTGTTACGAAAGATTGACGACCACAACGTGGAAGTGCTGATCACGCTGGCCTGTGTGCTGGGCGGTTACGAACTTGCCCACGCACTGCATGTCTCCGGTCCACTGGCGATGGTGGTGGTAGGCCTGATCATCGGCAACCACGGTCGCAACGCGGCCATGTCGGAGACCACACGTCTGAGCGTGGACATGTTCTGGGGCTTGCTGGACGAGATCCTCAACGCGGTCCTCTTCATGCTGATCGGCTTGGAGATCGCCGTCATCAGTTTTCCGTCCCGCAGTCTGCTGGCGTCGCTATGCGTCATCCTGATCGTCCTAGGCGCGCGACTGCTTACCGTCGGCATGCCGGTCTTGCTGATGCGCGGCTGGTTCCGACTTCCGCCAAGGTCGTGGAAGATCCTCACGTGGGGCGGCCTGCGCGGCGGCATCTCGGTGGCGCTAGCATTGTCGCTGCCGCTGGGCAGCCACCGTGACCTCATCCTCACGCTCACGTATTCCGTGGTGGTGTTTTCCATCCTTGGTCAGGGGCTGACCATCAAACGACTGATCGCCGGCCCACGTTGATTCAGGCACGGCAGCGGTGGGTATTTCATCCCCCGTGCTGCTCTCCAAATTTGCAGGCCGGCCATAAAAAGCCCCGCCGTAGCGGGGCTTTTTATGGCGCGTCGATCAGTAACCGAGAAGCTGCGAAATCAGTCCGGTGCCAGTGGAGATCAACAGATAGCGGCCACTCTCCGGTTGCACCCAGCGGTATCCCCGCGGGGGAGGCGCCAGATGGTAGGCCCTGTAGTCACGCACGTAGTAGCGCTGCTGCCTGTAGACGTACGGCACGCGCTCACCGCGTTCGAACTTGTAGTGCCCTCGGTGCAGGCCATTGTCATGGTAACCACGATGGCCATACGCGTAGCGATGGCCGTGCCTGTCACCGGACCAGTGCCCCCGCTCACCGCGATCCCCTTCATCACCGCGCTCGCCGCGGTCACCATGCTCGTTTCCACGATCGTGTTTGTCGCCCCCGTTGCCATGGGAGTTACCATGTCCACCGCCATGACCCGGCTCGGCGGAAACACTCGGCGACAGCAGCGCGGTGGACAGCAGCAGTGATACCGAAGCGGCTAACAGAAGACTTTTCATGATTAACCTCGACATGAGCGGAGTACGCCCCATGTTAAGACGCTCAGTCTGAACAGGCAGCCTTTTTTGCTCACTTCGAATCAGGGCGTTCAGCTGGGCTAAAATCACAATTCAATGATTTTGGCCTTGAAACACGTCATTGGTCTTTACTTGATCGATGCGCTCAGCAATCGCAGTGAACGAAAAGCCGGGCATTGCCCGCCTTTTTTCTGACCTGATCGCGATCAGCTTCAGCGCGCCTCGGCGACCTCGACCCCATCCATCCCCTGCGACAAGGTGCGCGCGTCTCCGCCCTGGGCGAGCTTGATGCGCAAGCGGACTTCATTGGCGGAATCGGCGTAACGCAGGGCGTCTTCGTAGCTGATTTCGCCGGCTTGGTACAGCTCGAACAGGGCCTGGTCGAAGGTCTTCATTCCCAGGTTGGTGGACTCCTTCATGACTTCCTTGATCTTGTGGATCTCGCCATCGCGGATGTAATCCTGAATCAAGGGCGTCCCAAGCAGGATCTCCATGGCGACACGCCGGGCCTTGCCATCGGGGGTCGGGATGAGCTGCTGCGCGACAACCCCCTTCAGGTTGAGCGAGAGGTCCATCAGCAACTGGCCGCGGCGATCTTCCGGGAAGAAGTTGATGACGCGATCCATCGCCTGGTTGGCGTTGTTGGCATGCAGCGTGCACAACACCAGGTGGCCGGTTTCGGCGAACGCGATGGCGTGGTCCATTCCCTCTCGGGTGCGCACCTCGCCGATCATGATCACGTCCGGCGCCTGGCGCAGCGTGTTCTTGAGCGCGTTCTCCCAGCTGTCGGTGTCGATGCCGACTTCGCGCTGGGTAATGATGCAACCCTCGTGCTTGTGCACGAACTCGATCGGGTCTTCGATGGTGATGATGTGGCCGGTGGAATTCTGGTTGCGATAGCCGATCATCGCAGCCAGCGATGTGGATTTACCGGTGCCGGTCGCGCCGACGAAGATGATGATGCCGCGCTTGGTCATCGCCAGCGTCTTGATGATCGGCGGCAGGCTCAACTCCTCGACCGTCGGGATCTTGGTCTCGATCCGCCGCAGCACCATGCCCACCTGATTGCGCTGGTAGAAGCAGCTGACGCGAAAGCGGCCAACGCCCGACACGCCGATGGCGAAGTTGCATTCGTGCGTCTTCTCGAACTCCTCGCGCTGCGGCGGCGTCATCACATTGAGCACGAGGTCGCGGCTCTGCTGCGGCGTCAGCGGGTTCTGCGTGATCGGCGAAATCTTGCCGTTGACCTTCATCGACGGCGGCATGCCCGCGGTGATGAAAAGGTCCGACGCCTTCTGGTGCGCCATCAGCTTGAGGAATGAGGTGAAGTCGATGGTGCTCATGGGTGCGCCTGCGGAATCAATATATGGAAGTCAGAGTCATCTACGCAGTAATCAACAGGGAAACTGAAGGAACAAGCGTAACCGGCCCTGAAACCTTCATTTACCCATTTACGTCTAATCGAACAACCGCTTGTCCTTGGCATAATCACGCGCCTGTTGCTTGGTGACCATGTTGCGCTTGACGAGATCCTGCAGGTGCTGGTCGAGCGTCATCATTCCGTACTGCTGGCCGGTCTGGATCGACGAGTACATCTGCGCGACCTTGTCCTCGCGGATGAGGTTTCGGATCGCCGGTGTACCCACCATGATTTCCCACGCCGCGGTGCGGCCACCGCCGACCTTCTTCAGCAACGCCTGTGAAATGACAGCGCGCAACGATTCCGACAACATCGAGCGCACCATTGGCTTTTCACCGGCGGGGAATACGTCAATGATGCGGTCGATGGTTTTGGCAGCCGATGATGTGTGCAGGGTGGCGAACACCAGATGCCCGGTTTCCGCGGCGGTGAGCGCCAGGCGGATCGTCTCGATGTCACGCATTTCGCCGACCAGGATGTAGTCGGGATCCTCGCGCAATGCCGAGCGCAGTGCTTCATTGAAACCGTGGGTGTCGCGGTGCACTTCGCGCTGGTTGATGAGGCACTTCTGCGCGGTGTGGACGAACTCGATCGGGTCCTCGACGCTGAGGATGTGGCCGTATTCGGTCTTGTTGATGTGGTCGATCATCGCCGCAAGCGTGGTCGACTTGCCCGAGCCGGTCGGGCCGGTGACAAGGATCAACCCCTGCGGCTGGTCGATCAGATCCTTGAAGATCTTCGGGCAGCCAAGGTCTTCGAGCGTCAGTACTTCAGACGGGACGGTGCGGAACACCGCGCCGGCGCCGCGATTCTGGTTGAAGGCGTTGACGCGGAAGCGGGCGAGGCCGGGAATCTCGAAGGAGAAATCGACTTCCAGGAACTCCTCGTAATCGCGCCGCTGCTTGTCCGACATGATGTCGTACACCAGCGCATGTACCTGCTTGTGGTCCAGCGCCGGGATGTTGATGCGACGGACGTCGCCATCCACGCGGATCATCGGCGGCAGGCCCGCGGACAGATGCAGGTCAGATGCCTTGTTCTTGACCGAGAATGCCAGTAGTTCGGCGATATCCATGCGTGCTCCCCTGCACTGAATCGAATCGAATCGACGGCGAGAATTCAATACGGATACGGCATCCGCTGGAATCCACGGCCCCTGAGCCGCAGTATAGGCCGAAATTCCCGGCGTCAACCCGTTGCCCCACAGGACTCCCGACGTGCCCTCGCCCGCCTTGAACATGGTCCTGCAACAGCTTGATAACGCGGCACGCAAAGCTGATCGGCCAATGCCACGATTATTGGCCGTGTCCAAACACCAAAGCGCGATGGCGGTCGCGGAATTGGCCGCTGCGTGGGAGGAGCAGCCCGGTAAACAGACACCCGCCTTCGGCGAGAACTACGTGCAGGAGGCGCTGGCGAAACAAGCCGCGCTAGGCGACGTTTCGCTGGAATGGCACCTGATCGGGCACCTGCAATCAAACAAGGGGCGTGAGGCGGCAGTGGCCTTCGACTGGGTACAGACAGTGGACCGGATCAAGCTGGTTGCGGTACTGGCTGCACATCGGCCTGCGCAACGTGCACCGTTGAACGTGCTTGTGCAGGTCAACATCGACGACGAAAAAAGCAAGCATGGGTGCCGACCCGACGAGATTGCGACACTGGCCACAGCGATTGCCGAGCAGCCACGGCTGGCAATGCGAGGACTGATGTCGATCCCCGCGCCCTATCCGGACATGGCGCGTCGGCGCGAAGCATTCCGGCGAATGGAGCATCTGTTCCAAACGTTGCGCGCGAAATACCCGCAGGTCGATACGCTGTCGATGGGCATGAGCGAGGACTTCACCATCGCCGTTGCTGAAGGCGCGACCATGGTGCGGGTTGGGACCGCGTTGTTCGGAGCCAGGACTCTGGACCTTGGTCACAACCACAGGCCTCCCGAACCTTCGCCATCAGGCGCATGACGATCGGCCAATTAGACTGGCCGTCTTTCGCCCAGTGACATCCATGAACCGCAAGCCCCCAGCCCCCTGTCCCGAGTCGCAAACCACAGCTTTCATCGGTGGCGGCAACATGTCGCGCTGCCTCATTGCCGGGTTGCTGGCGGACGGTGCGCCGGCGACATCGATTCGCGTCGCCGAACCATGGGGTCCATCACGCAACGCGCTGCAGCGGGACTTCGGAGTGGCGGTATTTGCCGGGAATGCCGAAGCCGTCGACGGTGCCCACGCCTGGGTGCTGGCGGTCAAACCACAGCTGATGCGCACGGTGTGCCATGCACTTGCCGAGGTGGCGCATCGCGAACGACCGTTGATCGCCTCGATCGCTGCCGGGATCACGACGACTCAACTGGATCGCTGGCTTCTTGGTGGCCTGCCGATTGTTCGTGCAATGCCAAACACGCCGGCGCTGCTTGGTGCTGGCGTCACCGGCATGTACGCCAATGCGCAGGTCGACGGCGCCGGTCGCCAACGCGCGGAGCGCCTGCTTGCATCCGCGGGCGAAATGGTCTGGCTGACCGATGAAGCGAAGATGGATGCGGTCACTGCGGTCTCTGGTAGCGGCCCGGCCTATGTGTTTTTGTTGGCCGAAGCAATGTTCGATGCCGCGCTCGCGGAAGGCCTGCCTGCCGATGCCGCGCACATCCTGGTGTCACGGACAATACTCGGTGGGGCGCGCATGTTGACGGAAGATGGCGCGACGGCAGCAGAGTTGCGACGGCGGGTGACATCACCGGACGGCACCACCCAGGCGGCAATCGAGGTGCTGGAAGCTGGTGGCTTCAACGCCCTGGTGGGATGTGCGATTCGAGCGGCCAATGAGCGGGGACGTCAGCTTTCTGCGACCAATGATTGACTGGGTGTAGCGAGGAATCCTGTCCGGTCAGTCGGGCGAATGCCGGGCAGTCGTCGCCCACGCCTGGATCACCCGCGCAATCTCACGTACGCCATCTGTCAATGCCGCCGGACCAGGCTGCAGGATCATCGGTGACTTGATTTCGTACAAGTCGCCATGGCGCACTGCCGGAATGATGTTCCATCCTGGTCGTGCAGCGACTTTTCCCGGCTGGAATTTCTTGCCGCACCACGATCCGAAGATGATGTCCGGGGCGCTACGGATGACGTCGTCCGGGTCTTCGAGGATGCGTTGTTTCGCCAGCGGTTCGGCCGCGCGTTCGGGGAAGATATCGTCGCCGCCGGCAATCCGCACGAGTTCCGCGACCCACTGGATGCCGCTGATCAGCGGATCGTCCCACTCCTCGAAATACACCTTCGGACGATGCGTCAATTGCGCCGCGACGCGCGCAACTTCGTCCAGACCACGGGAAAGTTCGTCGGCATAGGCGTTGGCTTGTTCCGCGGCACCGACCAGCGCGCCCAGCCGGCGAACGTAGTCGATGATGCCTTCGACACTGCGATGGTTGCTGATCCAGACCTCGATGCCCTGGCGGATGAGTGCGCTGGCGATGTCGGCCTGGATATCGGAAAACCCGACGACAAAATCAGGTTTCAGCTTGAGGATCTTGTCGATCTTCGCCGAGGTAAACGCGCTGACCTTGGGCTTTTCCCTGCGCGCGATGGCTGGCCGCACGGTGAACCCGCTGATGCCGACGATGCGGTGCTGCTCACCGAGTGCATAAAGCGTTTCAGTAGGTTCCTCGGTCAGGCAGACGATGCGCCGGGGACCGAAGCACCTCATTCCCGGCTTCACGGATACAGCATCCGCTTGCTCCATGCGCCAGCAGGATCACGTTCGTACAGGTCACGCTCGTGCAAGCGGAACTGCGCGCCATACCAGAACTCGATGCGATCCGGCTTGACGCGGAAACCACTCCAGCGCGGCGGCCTGGGCACATCGCGATCGTGGAATTCACGCTCGACGTGCGCGATTCGTTGCTCGAAAATGTCGCGAGATTCCAGTGTTTCCGACTGTTGCGAGGCCCACGCGCCCAGTTGGCTGACGCGGGGTCGCGAGGCGAAATACGCATCGGCCTCGGTATCGGAGACGGTCTCCACCGCGCCTTCGATCCGCACCTGCACGCCGTAGCGCACACGCGGCCAATGGAACAGCAACGCCGCGTGCGGATTGGCTTGCAGCTCACGACCCTTGCGTCCGTCCATGTGCGTGTAGAACACAAAGCCACGCGCATCGTGCGCCTTCAGCAGTACCGTTCGCGCCGATGGCCGGGCGCCAGGCGTGGCCGTCGCGATCACCATCGCGGTGCGATCAGGTTCACCCGCCGCCTGCGCTTCCTCGAACAGCCCATCGAACGTCACAAGCGCCTGGGAGTACAACTCGTCATTCATTCGTCGTTCTCATGCCGGGGGTCCTGCAGGATGCGATATTGTCTCGCGATGACGCCACGATCGCATCCATCAGCCCAACAACTCGCGAAGACCGGCTATGCCGATGCATTCGTCGCTCGAATCCTGGACGACGCGCTCGATCATGGATCCTCCTGTTATGGCATCGCCGGCCTTCAGGGCACCGGCAAGTCGACGCTGTCGGCACAGATGGCGGCCTTGGCCGCCGGGCTCGGCATCAATGTGAGCGTCTTGTCGATCGACGATTTCTATCTCAGCCATGCGGCTCGCGTGGAGCTCGGCCATCGCGTGCATCCGCTGTGCGCCACGCGAGGTGTGCCTGGCACGCACGATGTCGCATTGGCGTGTGAGGTGATCGACGCCCTGCGTGACGGACGGTCGGTGGCGCTGCCCCAATTCGACAAGATTTCCGATGATTGCCTGCCGCGCTCGCAATGGCCTGTCGTCGAGCAGGCTGATCTTGTGATCCTGGAAGGCTGGTTCCTGAAAGTGCCAGCTCAAACCGAGGTGGAACTGCTCGAGCCCATCAACCTGCTTGAACGCCATGAGGATCCTCACGGCATCTGGCGACATTGGAGCAACGCGACACTGTCCTCGACGTATCCGGCATTGTGGTCGCGCTTGGACCGTCTGTTGTTCCTGCAAGGGCCGGGGTTCGAGATCGTCCCGCACTGGCGCTGGCAGCAGGAGCAGACCTTGCAGTCTGCGCATCCGCAGCGACAGGCGATGACACGTGAGCAGGTCGATCGGTTCGTCCAGTTCTTCGAACGTGACAGCCGACAGGCGATGCAGACGCTACCAGCCATCGCCGATCGCACGATTTGTCTGGATGCGGAACGTAACCCGATCTACGCGAAATGGGACCAGAGTGAATCTGTGTAGGCAGATTGAATGAATGACCGGAGTCATCCGGGACGAAATTCATCCTGACCCCACTCCCTGCGCGGCGCTGCTAGCATTCACGCATGAATCCCGCCTCGAACCTTGTGCTGGTCGGCCCCATGGGCGCCGGCAAGACGTCGATCGGAAAACGCCTGAGCGAATGTTTTCGGCTGGCGTTTGTCGATGCCGATCGCGATATCGAACTGCGCACCGGTGCTGCGGTCGGCACCATTTTCGAGTGCGAAGGCGAAGCCGGGTTCCGTGCGCGTGAACGCGCCACGCTGGCGGAATTGCTGGCCCGCGACGCACAGCTCATTTCCACTGGTGGCGGCGCCGTGCTTGATGGCGACAATCGCCGGCACATGCGTGAGCGTGGATTCGTCGTCTACCTGCAGGTGAGTGTCGACGGCCAGCTGCAGCGGCTGGCGCGCGATCGCACCCGGCCGCTGTTGCAACGCGATGATCGCGAGGAGGTGCTGCGGCAACTCGCCACTGCGCGCGCCCCGTTGTACGCAGAAATCGCCGACCTGTGCTTCGACACCGATGGCTTGACATCGGCCGACGCAGCCTCGGCGCTGACCCCGCTGATTAGCGAACGCTGGCAACGCTCGGCGGCCGCCGCATGAATACATCCCCGCGCATCGTGGCTGTGGGTGGCCTTAAGCCTTACCGCATCGCAATCGGTCCCGGTTTGCTCGAAGACGGCGTGGCGCTTGCGGCGCATGTGCGTGGTCGTCATGTGTTGATCGTCAGCGATTCACACGTCGCACCGCTTTACGCACATGCGCTGGCCGCCACATTGCAGCGGAATGTTCCGTCAGCACGCGTCATCGTCACCTGCATACCCGCTGGCGAAACGGCGAAGACACTGGATGGATTCGCCGAACTGATGCGCGAACTCGCCGATTTCGGTGCCACGCGCGATGCCTGCGTGTTCGCATTGGGTGGGGGCGTTGTTGGCGATCTTGCCGGATTCGTCGCGGCGTGCTGGATGCGTGGCATCGACATCGTGCAGTTGCCGACGACATTGCTGGCGATGGTCGATTCGTCCGTGGGCGGCAAGACTGCAGTGGACCTGCCGCAAGGCAAGAACCTGGTCGGCGCGTTCCATCCGCCGCGCGCGGTGTTCGCTGACACATCCACGCTACGCACGCTGCCCGATCGCGAACTGCGCGCAGGTTTTGCCGAGGTCATCAAGTACGGCGCGATCATGGATGCGCCGTTTCTCGACTGGCTCGAAGGCAACGCCGATGCCCTGCTCGACCGGGACGATGCCCTGCTCGGCGAAGCCATCGCCCGCAGCTGCTCGCACAAGGCGGCGATCGTTGAGCGCGACCCGCGTGAACATGGTGAGCGCGCCCTGCTCAACTTTGGCCACACGTTCGCCCACGCCATCGAAAGCGAACAGGGCTACGGAGGACTGAATCACGGGGAGGCTGTCGCGATCGGCATGGTGCTGGCGGCGCGTTTGTCGGCCGTGTTGGGTTTTGCGCCGGAAACGGATGGCGACCGCCTGCGCGAATTGCTGAGGCAGTATGGATTACCCGTCGTGCTGCCACCAGGCCTACGGCCCGATGCACTGCTTACCCGCATGCGCCTGGACAAAAAGGCACACGCCGGGGGTTTGCGTTTTGTGTTGTGGGATCGCGCGGGCTCAGCGCGGGTGGTCTCCAACATCGACGAGGCCGCCGTGCTTGATGTGTTGTGCATGGCCTGAGCTCGCGGCCCGGCTACAATGCCCGGCCATGCGCCTGCTGCTGCAACAACGTCCTGACGGTCGCGAAGCTCCACGCTTCGTGCAACTGATGCTGGAACCGGATCTGCTCGGCGGTTGGGCGCTGGTGCGTGAGATTGGGCAGATTGGCGGGCGCAGCCAGCTCAAGCGCGAGCAGTATCTTGACCAGGCCAGTGCCCAGTCGGCACTGGAACACGCCCGCGACACACAGCTGAAGAAAGGCTTCCAGCTGATGTTCGTGCAGGGCGCGGAAGCGCCCAGATGATCGTCACGGTTGTCTCCGTTCGTCTCGGGCGTCGCGCACCTAAGTCGAATGGCATTCCATGCTCGCCTTCGACTTCAAACTTTCAGGCCGGCGCCCAGGGCGATCGGTATTCATGTTTATTTCAAGGAACGCTGTCTTGTCGACCCATCTGAAAAACGATCGCCTGCTGCGCGTCCTGCGCCGTGAACCCGTCGACTGCACACCCGTCTGGCTGATGCGGCAGGCCGGGCGTTATCTTCCCGAATATCGCGCCACCCGTGCCCGTGCCGGCAGCTTCCTGGCCTTGGCGAAGACGCCTGAACTTGCCTGCGAAGTCACGCTGCAGCCTTTGGTGCGATTCCCGCTGGATGCCGCGATCCTGTTTTCCGACATCCTCACCATTCCCGATGCGATGGGCCTTGGCCTGTATTTCGTCGACGGCGAAGGCCCGAAGTTCGAGCGCCCGGTGCGCACAAGGCAGGACATCGCCAAGCTCGCAGTGCCTGACATGGAAACCGAACTGCGCTACGTGATGGATGCGATCCGCGTGGTCCGCCGCGAACTCGATGGCAGCGTCCCGCTGATCGGATTCTCCGGCAGCCCGTGGACGCTCGCCTGCTACATGGTCGAAGGTGGCGGCAGCGACAACTTCGCGCGGATCAAGGCATTGGCGCTGAACGATCCGGCTGCGATGCACCTGCTGCTCTCGGTCAACACCGATGCCGTGATCGCGTACCTGTCGGCGCAACGTGCGGCCGGCGCGCAAGTGCTGCAGGTGTTCGATACCTGGGGCGGCGCGCTCTCGCCCGCGATGTATCGCGAGTTCTCACTGCCATACCTTGTACGCATCGCGCGCGAACTGGAGCGCGGCAACGACGCTGATTGCACACCGCTGATCCTGTTCGGCAAGGGCAACGCGCCCTATCTGGAGGAACTCGCGGCCAGCGGGTGTGAAGGCCTCGGCGTCGACTGGACGGTGACCCTGGAAGAAGCCGCCCGCCGAACGCAAGGCAAGGTCGCGCTGCAAGGCAATCTCGATCCGGCGATGTTGTATGGCACCCCTGATGCCATTCGTGCGCAGGTGCGTATCGCGCTCGACAGCTACGCGGCCGGCAACGGCGGCTCGCGCGACGGGCACGTCTTCAACCTCGGCCACGGCTTGTCGCCAGATATGAGTCCGGATCATGTCGCTGCGCTGGTCGATGAAGTGCACCTTCATAGCGCACGCTGATTTGTGTGTGGCGGGCCCTGGTCCGCCGTTCACGACTCCCAAGTTCCGCGTTGCCGATGAGACCTCGTTATAGTCGGCCGTTGTCAGCTCCGACGGCACACCATGGCTTCGACACCCGCATCCCGACCACCGATCCCGCGCACGATCTGGGCGCTGGGATTCGTCAGCCTGTTCACAGACGTGGGCTCGGAGATGGTGCACAGCCTGCTGCCGGTGTTGCTCACTGGCCTGGGTGCCACCGCGCTCACCATCGGCCTGATTGAAGGTTCAGCCGAGGCTCTGGTGCTGGTCACCAAGGTGTTTTCCGGTTATCTCAGCGATGCGATCGGGCGACGCAAGCCGCTGGTACTGCTCGGCTACGGACTGGCGACTGTGGTGAAACCGCTGTTCCCGCTCGCCACGTCCATCGCAATGGTGACCACGGCGCGGCTGCTCGACCGTTTCGGCAAGGGCATCCGCGGCGCGCCGCGTGATGCGCTGGTGGGCGATCTCGCGCCGCCGTCGATCCGCGGTGCCTGTTTCGGCTTGCGGCAATCGATGGATACCGTCGGCGCAGTGCTCGGGCCATTGTTCGCGGTTGCCTTGTTATGGCGGTTTGCAAACGACATGCGCACGGTACTTTGGTTCGCGGTGGTTCCCGGCATCATCGCGGTACTGCTGTTGCTGCGCGTGCCCGAACCTGCCGATACGACAAGCCGCAGAGCGCGCCTGCCTCTCAGTCGCGAAGGCCTGACGCGACTTGGCGCATCGTTCTGGCGGCTGGCGCTACTCGGCATGCTGATCGCCCTCGCCCGCTTCAGCGAAGCGTTCCTCGTATTGCGCGCCTCCGAGCGCCACCTGCCACTGACCTTCATCCCGCTGGTACTGGTGGTGATGAGTGTTGTCTACGCGCTGACTTCGTATCCCGTCGGCCGGCTGTCCGACCGAATGTCGCGCACGACGCTGCTCGCGCTGGGCATGCTGGCACTCGCTGCGGCGGATGTCGCGCTGGCATCGGCGGACGGCTACGGATTGCTATTCACCGGCATCGCACTGTGGGGACTGCACATGGGACTGACCCAGGGCATCCTCGCCACTTTGATCACCGACGTCGCACCAACGGAATATCGCGCCACCGCATTTGGTATGTTCAATCTGCTGTCCGGCGCAGGTTTGCTTGCCGCCAGCGGCCTCGCCGGATGGTTGTGGGACCGGCAGGGACCGGCGGCGACGTTTTGGGCGGGGGCATTGATCGCATTGGTCGCGACGCTATGCATTCCACTGTTTTGCGGGAAGCCCGCGTCGCCTCGTCCGTGATGACGTCGACTCCGGGTGTCTACCCGTACCAGGGCGCGCGGCTGCAGGGCGTTCGGGCCCGTATTCACCTTCCGTGGACTTCCCGCGTGTCAGCGTCCGTCGGTCAACCGCCACTGGAGATGAAACCATGCAACCCAAACTGATCGTCCTGGCAATCGCTGCGACATTTGCGCTGTCCGCCTGCTACACCGCCCGCCCCGTTGTCGTGCAGACGCCCGCCAATCAAGTGATCGTCCCTGTGCCGGTCGAAATGCCGGCACCCGTGGCCGAGCC